>DASQRX010000113.1:0-7206 GCA_035642635.1 Xanthobacteraceae bacterium | reverse complement strand
CAATGTCGCTTGCTTGAGGATGCGGCTCAAACTGAGGTCGACGGCATCGCCGCGCGGCACGCCGATGCTGATTCCAGGCCGGTCGGCATCGGCGACGTCGCGGATCGACGAGTCGGCCGGCACCAGATAGGTGAAGTCGCTCTGCATATAGGGCGGCGACACTTCGGCTTCCGCGGTGCGATAAGGATCGACCACCAGAAACGTCACGTCCCAGGCGCCGGTCTGCGCGCCGTCGAAAACCGCGCCGGGTCTTGGATATTCAACGACTTGCAATGCGACGCCGACGCGCGCGGCGAGCGCACGCCCGAGGTCCGCCGCCATGCCGCGTATCTCCCCCGTCGCCGGATCCTTCATGGCCGACGCATGATTGCCCAAGCCGACGCCGACGCGGATCTGCCCGGCCTGGACCAGATCGGCGACGCGCGGATCGGGACTCTGTCGCGCGCGTGCCACCGGATAAGCCGACGGGGCGAACACGATGCGCAACGCCACGGCGACTGCCAACACGACGGCCAATATGACGAACCGTTGCTCTGTCATTCCAACCACCAAAAGACGCCCATCTTAGTCCGGTATCTGCAACGGATTGACCGGAACCGGGCGCGGCGGCAGCGCTTGTGCCGGAAGCCCCGGGCTCACCAGCGCCGCCGGCGCCTGCGGCGGAACAATGACAGGTGACGGCGCGCTTGTCTGCGACTCTGTTGCGGTTTCGCTTTTCACCGCCTCGTCTGCTTTCGCTGGGCTCGGCTTCGCCGGGGTCGATGCGGCGGGGATTGATGCGGCGGGGGTTGGAGCAGCGGGGGTTGGAGCAGCGGGGGCTCCGTGCTCGCCGCCGTGCGGCTCTTCGCTCTTGCCGGCGCTGTCATGATGCGCATTGGCACCACCTGTGGCGACGCTCGGTACTGCCGCACCAGCCGGTTTTTCCGCAACCGGCGGTCCCATATGCCCGGCAGCGACGGCGAGAACTTCGCTGATTGCGCGTGCGTGCAGTCTTGGCGACTTATCGATGTTGAGATGACCTATATTAGGGTCCGAGCTCACATCCACGTTGGCAAGCGTGCCGCGGAAGCCAGGCCCTTTGCGCATATAGGCATAATCGCGCTGCGTGAAATTCACCACACGGCCGACATTCCCCGATGCCGGAAAGGATTGCGTGCCGTCGAACGGTATCACCAGCGCCACCGGCACGCCTTTGTCGCCAAGATAGTCAGCCATCTCCATGACGGCATCGGCGCCGAGCGAATGACCGATGAGAATGATCGGGCCTTCCTTGCCGGCCTTGTAGTCGGCCGCGGCCTGGTTGGCGAGGGACTGCCAATCGGTATGGCTGTGCGAGGTCGCATAGACGCCGCGGTTGTTCAATTCGTCCGTCAGCGTGTCCATACCGGTGGAGAAAACGTCCGCCAGCCCGCGGAACAGGTAAACATGCGCGCGTGACCCCGCCATTGCGGCGCCCGATCCAAAAACAAAAGATAGCGCCAAAATCAAAAGCGCGATCGTGGCCAGTCGGCGTTTCATCGGAGTGTCAGCCCGTCCGCCGGGCGAGCGACAGCCAGATGCCGCCGCCCATCAGCACGGCCCCGGACATCCGGCCGAGCAATTTCGCCCGCGCCGGCCGCATGAACCAGGCACGGCCCATGCCGGACGCAATCGCCCAGGCCGAATCCGACAGCGCCGCGAACAGCGCAGTGACCACGCACATGACGAGGAGCTGAGTCCCCGCAGGCAGTTTCGGATCGACGAATTGCAGCAGGAAGGCCGTGAAGAATGCGATGGTCTTCGGATTCGACAGCGCCACCGCGAAGCCGCGCGTGAAATTGACTCGTCCGCTCATCTCAGCAGGCTTTAACTCACCGGCATGACGCCACGCTTGGATGCCGAGCCAGATCAGATAGGCGGCGCCGACGAAGCGCAGCACTTCGAACAACGCCGCGGCATTCTGCAACACCCAGCTCAGGCCGAGTGCGATCGCTGCAAGCAGGACCACATTGCCGAGCGAGGTTCCGGCGACCGTCACCAGCGCGGCGCGAATGCCCTGGCGCGCGCCGGTGGCGATAACCAAGGTGACGATCGGGCCTGGGGTGACGATGAGGACGGCGGTAATGACCAGGAATGCGGCGAATAGGGCCCAATTCATCGAACAGCCTCTTGCGGCGTCACAAAATGCAACATGACACGCGGCATGATACGCGACATCGGCACGTCTCGCGACAAGGAAGCATGCTGCGGGGCTAACCCACCCTACGCGATCATTGCTACAGGCTTCTGGTGCTCGCTCGCAGCCGCCGCGCCATGACGCGCATCACGTTGAGCGCGAAGTGCGGTGTATTGCTGATCAGGAACAGAAACTGCTTCTCGCTGACAGGGACGAGTTTGACGTCACTCGCGGCCACGGCGGTCGCGCTGCGTGGCGCGGCATCGGCCAGCGCCATCTCGCCGAAGATGCTGTATTGCGGCAGCGTTTCGAGCACCCGATTGCCGAGGCGGATTTCGACCTCGCCGCTCTGGATGATGAACAATTCCTGCGCCGGATCGCCTTCCTTGAAAATGACGTCGCCGGCTTTGTAGTCGCGGGCCGGAGCGCCGGCTCCCGCCAGCAATCTGAAATCGACCGGTGCGTCTGTCATATCGGCCCCCTTCAATGGCGGCTCCGCGAACGTCCGCTAATCACTCCCCGCCGCCGTTGTCTTCGCCCTGCTCGCCTTCCTCGGAGAGCCGCTCCACCGACGCGACCTTTTCGCCCTCGCCGGTCGAGAACACGATGACGCCCTGTGTCGAGCGTCCGGCGATGCGGATGCCGTCGACCGGGCAGCGGATCAATTGGCCGCCGTCGGTGACCAGCATGATCTGATCGCTCTCTTCGATCGGGAACGAGGCGACCAGCCGGCCATTCTTCTCGGTGATCGACATGGCGACGATGCCTTTGCCGCCGCGGCCGGTGGTGCGGTATTCGAACGACGAGGTACGCTTGCCGAAGCCTTTTTCGGAAACGGTGAGCACGAACTGCTCGACCGCCGATAATTCCGCGTAACGGGGCTGGCCGAGCTCGATGGCGCCCTCGGCCTCCTCTTGATCGGTGCCGTTCTCTTCGGTCTCGCCGTTGCTGCCGCGCCGCACCGCGTTGGCGCGCTTAAGGTACGCCACACGCTCGTCGGCGCTCGCCTCGACATGGCGCAGGATCGACAGCGAGATCAGCTTGTCGCGGTCGGCAAGATTGATGCCGCGCACGCCCATCGAGGTGCGGCCCTGAAACACGCGCACGTCATTGACCGCGAAGCGGATGCACTGGCCGCCGGCCGAAGTAAGGAGAACGTCGTCGTCCTCCTTGCAGATCTGCACGTCGACGATGGCGTCGCCCTCGTCGAGCTTCATGGCGATGATGCCGGAGCGCCGCACATCGGCGAAATCGGACAGTTTGTTGCGCCGGACGGTGCCGCGCGTGGTGGCGAACATCACATCGAGCTTGTCCCAGGTCGCTTCGTCTTCCGGGATCGGCATGATGGTGGTGATGTTTTCGCCTTGCTCCAGCGGCAGGATATTGATGAGCGCCTTGCCGCGCGCCTGCGGCGCCGCTTGCGGCAGCCGCCAGACCTTCTCTTTGTAGACCTGGCCGCGCGAGGAGAAGAACAGCACCGGCGTATGCGTCGAGGCGACGAACAAGCGGGTGACGAAATCCTCGTCGCGGGTTTGCATGCCGGCGCGGCCCTTGCCGCCGCGCTTCTGCGCCCGATAGGTCGACAGCGGCACGCGCTTGACGTAACCGGCATGCGAGACGGTGACGACCATATCCTCGCGCTGGATCAGGTCCTCGTCTTCCACCTCGCCTTCCTGATCGATGATCAGGGTTTTGCGCGGCGTGGCGAATTCGCTCTTGATGGCAGCCAGCTCGTCCTTGACGATGGTCTGGATGCGCGCGCGAGAACGCAAAATATCGAGATAATCGGCGATCTCCTCGGCGAGCTTGTCGAGCTCGGCCTTGATCTCGTCGCGGCCGAGCGCTGTAAGCCGTTGCAGGCGCAGATCGAGAATGGCCTTGGCCTGCTCGGACGACAGCTTTGTCGTGCCTTCGGGCGACACCACATGGCGCGGATCGTCGATCAGCGTCACCATGATGGCGACATCGCGCGCCGGCCAGTCGCGCGCCATCAATTGCTCGCGCGCCTCGTTGGCATCCTTGGCGGCGCGGATCAGGCGGATCATCTCATCGATATTGGCGACCGCGATGGCGAGGCCGACCAAGATATGCGCGCGGTCGCGCGCCTTGCCCAAAAGATGCTTGGTACGCCGGTAGACCACTTCCTCGCGGAAGCTGATGAAGGACACCAAGAGGTCCTTCAGATTCATCACCTGCGGCCGGCCGCCTTCGAGCGCCACCATATTGGCGCCGAACGAAGACTGCAGCGCGGTGAAGCGGTAGAGCTGATTGAGCACGACGTCCGGCACCGCGTCGCGCCGCAGTTCGACCACGACGCGATAGCCGTCGCGGTCGGATTCATCGCGCAGCGCCGCGATGCCTTCGATCTTCTTGTCGCGCACCAATTCGCCGATGCGCTCGACCAGATGCGCCTTGTTGACCTGATACGGAATCTCGGTGGCGACGATCGCCTCGCGCTCGCCGCGCAAGGTCTCGAACCCGACCTTGGCGCGCATCACGATCGAGCCGCGGCCGAGATGATAAGCGGAGCGGATGCCTTGGCGGCCGAGAATGATGCCGCCGGTCGGAAAATCCGGCCCCGGCACGATGGCGATCAGATCCTCGATCGACAGCGCCGGATTGTCGATCAGCGCCACGCAGGCGTCGATCACCTCGCCGAGATTGTGCGGCGGGATATTGGTCGCCATGCCGACGGCGATGCCGCCGGCGCCGTTGGCCAAGAGATTGGGAAAGCGCGCCGGCAGCACCACCGGCTCGCGCTCGGAATTGTCGTAATTGGCCTGGAAGTCGACGGTGTCCTTGTCGAGATCCTCGACCAGGGCGCCCGCGACCTTTTCGAGCCGCACTTCGGTGTAGCGCATGGCCGCCGGCGCATCGCCGTCGACCGAGCCGAAATTGCCCTGCCCGTCGATCAGCGGCAGGCGCATGGAGAAATCCTGCGCCATGCGCACCAGCGCGTCGTACACCGCCTGATCGCCGTGCGGATGATATTTACCGATGACGTCGCCGACGATGCGCGCGGATTTACGATACGGCTTGTTCCATTCGTAGCCGTTCTCGTGCATCGAATAGAGGATGCGCCGATGCACCGGCTTCAAGCCGTCGCGCGCGTCCGGCAGCGCGCGCGCCACGATCACGCTCATGGCGTAATCGAGATAGCTCTTCTTCATCTCCTCCGTGATCGACACGGGGCGGATATCGGACGGGCCGGTACTGTTGCCGTCGTCGCCGCCATCGGGCGGCGGGATGTTGTCTTGGTCTGACAAGCCTTGAGAATCCTAACTACGAATTTTGCTTACGAATCTTGGCCGCGAATCCGGTGCGATTCCGATTCGATTTTTCTACCCGATTGGTCGCGGCAACGCCACCTTTATCGGTCGTCTTTACATAGGATTTTCTCTTTTAGTTTCAAGGCCTTATTGCGACAATCCGGCGCCTTCGGACGGCCGCCTGGGAACCGCGGCAAGATCGTGACACAACATGCTGGCAAACTCAGCTTAGGCCCGGTTTTTGCCCCTGGTTTTGTCCCTGATCCTACGAGCCCAGCCATGCTGCTCGACTACGCCATTTCGGCGTTTCTGACGGTGTTCGTCGTGGTCGATCCGATCGCGATGGCGCCGACATTCCTGGCCGTCACCGACGGCATGCCGCGCGATGCCCGCAAAAGCGTCGCCTTGCGCGCCAGCGTGATTGCCGGCGCGATCCTCATCGGCACCGCACTGGTCGGCGAACGGCTCTTGCTGATCTTTGGCATTTCACTGCCGGCATTCCGGATCGCCGGCGGGCTCCTGTTGTTTTGGATCGCCGCCGAGATGGTGTTCGGCGTGCGCAGCCGTCACGAAGGGCAAGCCGCCGAACAAGCGATGGAAGAACGCGTGCGCAACGTAGCTGCTTTCCCGCTCGCGATTCCTCTCCTCGCCGGCCCCGGCGCGATCACCGCGACAGTATTGCTGGCGGGACGCGCCGGCGACAACTGGCTCCTGCTCGGCGTGCTGATTGCCGTCGAGGTGGCGGTCGCGGCGTTATGCCTGGCGACTTTCGTTCTCGCCGACCGCATCAGCGGCTTTCTCGGCATGACCGGAAACATCGTGCTGTCGCGGCTGCTCGGCGTGCTCTTGGCGGCGCTCGCCGTGCAATATGTCGTCGACGGCATCCGCGCCGTGCTGGCGGGATGACGCGGTAAGCGTTCATTAACCATACAAGTTCAGACTCGTTTGCATACGCGCAACTGGATTCTCGCAATGGCCATTTCCGGAGTAACCGCGAGCCCGCTTGCGCAGCAGGTTGCGCAATCGCCGTCACCGCACCGGCATGGCAGCAGCCGGACGCCGTCAATCAGCGACGTCGATGCGCAAAGCTCGAGCACGGCGTCCGCGAGCCGCTCGACCGGCCGCGTCGCCAGCAAAGTTGACATATCGGCTTAGCGTCACGGCCCAACCATTTGATGCGCATGGACAATAGCACACGCCCGACCCGGTTCACGGTGCGCCCGGCGCAGCCGTGGGATATTCCGGCGCTGATGCGGCTCAAGCGCCTATTGGCGCAGAGCGAGGATTCGCTGCACGCCGTGTGCGCGACCGAAGCCGATTGGCTGCGCGACGGCTTTGGCCCCAATGCCGGTTTCACCGCCTTCGTCGCCGAACGCGCCGACATCGCTACGGGCGATTCTGTTGTGGGTAATTCTATCGTTGGAATGGCGACATGCAGCCAGCGCGTCGTGACCGGATGGAATGGCCCGGTGATTTTCCTGCAAGATCTCTTCGTCGATGTCGAGTATCGGGCGCAGGGCATTGCGCGGGCGCTGATGGCGCGGGTCGCAGCGCTTGCGCACGAGCTCGGCAGCCCGATCGTCGAACTCACGGTGCGCGACGACAATCCGGCGCAGCAATTCTACCTGAGCACCGGCTTTGCCCGCTGCCGCAATGTCTCACGTTTGTTCTGTCTGGGCCGGCGCTGGTGGCGCTCGCGCAAAACGGCCAGGAAAATCTAGCGCAGACCGGCTAAATATTCCGTCGCATTCAATCGAGCCGCGGCTGCCAGATCATCAGCGC
>DASQRX010000112.1:0-64981 GCA_035642635.1 Xanthobacteraceae bacterium | reverse complement strand
GGTATTGCACCCGGACAATCCGACCAGGCACATCCACCACAAGGCGAATTCCATCGGCAGCGGGCACGCGGCGGAAGATCAGAACTTCCTCGATGCCGTGGCGAAATCGATCGCGGATGCCGGCGCGGTCCTCATCACCGGACCGGCCAATGCCAAGACCGAACTGGTCAAGCACATCAGCAAGCACGAGCCGCAACTGATGAAAATCATCGTCGGCATTGAAACTGTCGATTATCCGAGCGACGGGCAACTCCTGGCGCACGCCCGGCACTATTTCAAAGCCGAGGATTTGATGCTGCCGCAGCGCGACTAGAGCCCTATCCTACCGCATCGACAGCGATGAGATCGCGACATTCACCGCGCCACTGGCATTGGCGATGACGCGCAGTGTCTTGTCGTCATAGGCGATGCCGACCAGGCGCAGATCGTCGACACTGGCGCTGGCGCGCAGTCCCGGCGCCTGCGCCGCCAGATTGCCGACGGCGGCAGCGATCCGGGTCTTGGCGTCCGCGGCGAACGGTTTCAGATCGATGACCGCCTGATCCGCGAGCGTCTTTTGCAAATAAGGCACCGCCGCCTGCGCCGCGGCGCCGAGGAGCCCGAACGCGGCTTGCGATTGCACGTCGAGCGTGACGTCGGCGAAGCGCAGGATCTGATGATCCTGATCGAGCACCGGCCGGCCCCAGACATAGACCGTCGCATCGGCACCGATCGAGAAGAAGCCCTGGTTTTTCACGCGGACCAGGAGCGAGATCAAAAGCTGGTCGCCGGCGGCCGCGACGCTCGCCTGTTTGATGGTCGCCGCGAACGAGCCTGAGCCGTCCTCGGAAAATGTCTTGCCGGCGAACTGCGTTTCGAGGAGCCGGCTGACTTCGGTGAACGGAATATCGATCGGAACAGCGATTGAGACCCGGCCTTGGTTCGCCTGCGGCACCAGATCGAGCTGTTGCGGGAACGGACAATCGGGCTTGGTCTCGTTCGGCACGATGCGGGTTTCCGCTTGCACGCCGACCAGTAACGTCACCGCTCTGCCGTCGATCTGCGGCTGCGCGGCAATGGCACGGCGCGGGCGGATTTCGAGCCAGAGATTGGGCATTGCCTGGTTGCCGCCCTGCGCGGCCGCCCCAAGTGAAATGGCGCGGCACAGCTCGGTCCATTCACCGCGCGCCGCGGTCTCGATGAACGGGTTGTTGCGAAGCTGCGCTTCCAGAGCGTCGGTCTGCTGGTGCACCATGGCGTCGAGCACCGGCTTCACCTCGCCGGCGACGCTGAGCTTGAGGCCGCCGATCGGCAACACGACGTCGACGACATTGACTTGCGCCGCGAGATTGGGCGCGAGCCGCCAATTCGCCGCCAGCGCCGGGCGCGACGTCGTCGTCACGTTGCCCGAAATATTGGTGTGCTGATCGAACGCCTTGCCGGCGAGATTTTGCACCTGCTGGCCGACACTGCCGCCAATGAGATTGCCGATGGCGCCGCCGGCCGCGGAGACCCCCGTGCCGACCCCGCCGGTGAGCGTGCCGAGCGCCTCGAATTGGCCGGTGAGCGGCGTGGTGACGGTGAGCACGCCCGGCTGACCGGTCACCGCAAACGGCCCGCGGTCGACATTGAACGTCAGCTGGGCGTTGGAAAGGAGTTTTGAGACCGGATTTTGCGGCTTGCCGGAGAGGTTTTTCGGCGCCTGCGCGTCGAGCGCCTCGCTGATCGCCGACAGCGCGATCGCGGCCGGGGCCAGCACCACCGACGCGCCGGCGAGCGGCTGCAGCGGCGGCATGGCGACCAGCGCAGGCCGCACCGCCTGCGGCGCGACCGGCCACAGTACGTTGATGATCAGCGTCGCACCGATAAAGGAGCCGATGAGAACAAACAGCCCGAATATGATGGTGCGCAGCCGCATTGCGAATCGATTTGCTCGCGACTCTCAATGTTATACGAGCGCCGCGGGATTGCTGTCGCCAAATCCGTGCCTTGCGGGGCGGGCGGGGCGAAACCATATCGGCAAGGCGGCCAATTCGTTTTCCCGCCACCCGGCCGCGTGCAGTCCTCTGCGATTCATCCGTAAATCCAGTCCTCCAAAGCACGGGAATTCCATGTCGCTAACAATGTCTCAGGCCTCGCTGCCGACCTTCGAAATCACCCTCAACGCGCTGTCCGCCGTTCTCGACAAGGTGGAAGCTTTCGCCACGGCGAAGAAAGTCGATCCCGCGGTGCTGCTGCGCACGCGGCTATCGCCCGACATGTTCGACCTCACCCGCCAGGTGCAGATCGCAACCGATCAAGCCCGGCGCGGCGCAGCCCGCCTCGCCGGCGTCGAGGCGCCGAGCGCCCCCGACACCGAGACGACGATTGCGCAGCTTAAGGAGCGCATCGGAAAGACTGTCGCCTTCGTAAAGGGACTCGATCACAAGGCTATCGACGCTTCGGCCGAACGCGAAATCACCTTCCCGCTCGGCCCGGAAAAGAAGGGCCACATGAAAGGCGACGACTATCTCAACCACTTCGTGCTGCCGAATTTCTATTTCCACTGCACGACGGCCTACGACATTCTCCGCCATTGCGGCGTCGAGATCGGCAAGCAGGATTTCATCGGCCAGATTCCGCTGCGGCTGACTTGAGCCGGACATTGCTCTGCCGTCATGCCCGGCTTTGTGCCGGGCATCCACGTCTTCGCAGCAGTTCACAAAGACGTGGATGGCCGGGACAAGCCCGGCCATGACGAGGTTGGGGGCCGGCCATGGACCCGGAATTCATCCGCGAACTGTTCGCCCAATTCGGTCCGGTGACGGTGAAGCGCCTGTTCGGCGGCTCAGGCATTTCCTGCGACGGCCTGACATTCGCGCTCGTCTTCGACGGCGCGATCTTTCTTAAAGTGGACGACGACAGTATCCCGGACTTCGAACGCGAAGGCAGCCGGCCGTTCACCTACACCCGCGCCAAAAGCAAGGGCCGCGTCGGCCGCGCCTCGCTGTCCTATTGGCGGCTGCCGGAGCGGCTTTATGACGACCCGGATGAGCTTGCGGTTTGGGCGCGGCGGGCGTTTGCCATTGCGGAGCGAAAGAAGTTGGCGCCGCGGACAAGGGCTAAACGGAAGCAGATGACCGAACACAGGTAGGCTGAGTCGAACGCGGCAAAATCGATCTTGGGCTCTATAAGAATACCGACGGTGAGTTTCGTTTCATTCTACTCACCCTCCGCACTTCAAGAATTTGTCACCGACAGACGATCATACAAGATTGACACTGATTTATCTCCTGAGACCATCAGTATTCGATCAAAACAATGAGTTGTCGATATCCGCTTCATAGCCATGATGTACGTATGAGCCTCGGCAAGCCAATAGTCATTGAATAGTCCAAGCCAAATGGGTCTCGTTTTAATTGAAAGGCACTTCTTCTTTGACTTAGTGGTTATCCGATCATCCAGGGCGTAAGTGGCATTCTGCAGAATGTCGGGAGAAGAGTGGCGATTAGAAATAACTGCGCTCACTTTTTTGTATTGCGGATCACCATGTCGATCGATCCAAAGCGAGACATCATTGCCACAAATTTCCATTTTTACTTCTGCCTCGCCGATCGGACGCGCCTCCATTAGAGCTAGGATTCTTTGGGTGAGACGTGCTTTTGTCTTTCGGAACTTCACAATCGGCGACGACAAATGCAGACCGAAGGTCGTTCCAGTCGGAATAAAATCTTGTAGTTCCTTATTTAAGTCGTCGGCGAGACGAACAGCCGGTTGGTCGTCGGACAAGCGCACTCTCGTCCCGACATCTGAAGTGACGTGCTGAGCTAACGTTGATATTTCAACTGCGATGACCTCATGATTTACATCGACGTAAGCGTCAGGTGGATCTTCACCAGGCCGCCAAGTTCCCGAATAAAGCTCGGTGACCGCCTCAATCACGAATTTCTCATCCTCGCGCATTTTAGCTTACTGTCGCGACATCAAGTATTACTGCGAAGCGCACCGAATATTAATTTTGGTTTTCGCATGGTCACTCCTTACAAAAAACTCTGCGGATCGACATCGATGTCGAGCTTGAGCGAGCCCTTCGGCTTCGGCGCGGTAGCGAGCCAATCGCGCAAGTAACCCGAGAGGTCGAAATTCCGCGGCGCCTTGATCAACAAGCGCAGGCGGTGGCGGCCGCGCACCAAGGCGAGCGGCGCTTCGGCGGGGCCGAGCACGCGGACATCGTCGTGCTGCGGCGCCCAGCGCGCGACGTCGCGGGCAAAGACGGCTGTTTCGTGCTTGTCGGCGCCGGAGACGACGACCGAGGCGAGGCGGCCGAACGGCGGATAGTGCGTTTTCTCGCGCAGCTCGATTTCGGCGTCGTAGAACGCCTCGCGGTTCTGCGCGATCAAGGCGCGCATCACCGGGTGATCGGGCTGATGCGTCTGCAAAAAGCCGCGGCCGATGCCGGCGTCGCGGCCGGCGCGGCCGATGACCTGATGCAAGAGCTGAAAGGTGCGCTCGGCGGCGCGCGGATCGCCGTTGCTCAGGCCCAAGTCGGCGTCGATGACGCCGACGAGATTGAGCATCGGGAAATTGTGGCCCTTGGCGACGAGTTGCGTGCCGATGACGATATCGAAGCGGCCGGCGGCGATGTCGGCGAATTCCTCGCGCATGCGCTCGACCGTGGCGACGAGATCGCTGGAGAGAACCAGCACGCGCGCATCGGTAAACAATTCGCGCACTTCCTCTTCGAGCCGCTCGACACCTGGCCCGCAGGCGACGAAAGAATCGATGGCGTGGCATTTCGGGCATTCGTGCGGATGCGGCATGGCGTAGCCGCAATGGTGGCAGACCAGCTGCTTCCGAAAACGGTGATCGACCAGCCAGGCATCGCAGTTCGGGCAGGAGAAACGAAAGCCGCAGGCGCGGCACAATGTGAGCGGCGCGTAGCCGCGGCGATTGAGAAACAGCAAGGCTTGCTCGCGGCGCTCGATCGCGGTTTTCATTTCGCCGGCGAGCACGGGCGAAATGAAGCGGCCGCGCGGCGGAGCGGCTGCGCGCAGATCGATCGCCTCGATCGACGGCAGGCGCTGCCCGCCGAACCGCTCCGGCAGCGCGAGGCGCCGGTAGCGCCCGCGCCGTGCATTGACTTCGGTCTCGACCGACGGCGTCGCCGACGACAACACCACCGGGATCTTTGCGATATGGCCGCGCACCACCGCCATGTCGCGGGCGTGATAGTGCACGCCGTCTTCCTGCTTGTAGGCCGGGTCGTGCTCTTCATCGACGACGATCAGCCCGAGATCGGCATAGGGCAGAAACAAAGCCGAGCGCGCGCCGACCACGACCGAGACTTCGCCTTTGGCGACCGCCGACCAGGTGCGCGCGCGCCGGCGCGGGGTCAATTCGGAATGCCATTCCGCCGGCCGGGTGCCGAAGCGCGCGGCGAAGCGGTCGAGAAATTGCGCGGTCAGCGCAATCTCCGGCATCAAGATCAGGCTTTGGCGGCCGGCGCGGATCGCGTCCGCCACCGCCTCGAAATAGACTTCCGTCTTGCCCGAGCCGGTGACGCCGTCGAGCAGCGTGACCGAATAGCCGCCGTTCCCCACGGTTGGTTTCAGCGCAGCCGCGGCGGCGCTTTGGTCCGGCGTGAGGTCCGGTTGCACGAAATCCGGATCCGGTGTTTCGGCGACCGGCTCCGGCGGCAGCACGACGGTTTGCAACGTGCCTTCGTCGATCAAGCCGTCGATGACGCCCGCCGAGACGCCCGCCTCGCGCGCGGCTTCGCTTTTGCCGCGCGTCATGCCGTCGGCGAGCAGCGCGAGCACGCGCTGCCGCGCCGGGGTCATGCGGGCCGGCGCGGCGCCGGCAAGACGCACGCCGGTGCGCTCGCGCTCTTCGCCCAGATGCTCGCCCATGCGCAGGCACATGCGCAGCACCATGCCGCGCGAGGTCACCGTGTAATTTGCCAGCCAGTCGACGAAGCCGCGCAGTTCGGGCCGCAGCGGCGGGAATTCGAGCTTTTCCTCGATATCCTTGAGCCGGTTGTCGAGCCGGATATCGGGCTTGGGATTTTCCGCCCACACCACGGCCGTCGCGTCGCGGGCGCCGAGCGGCACGCAGACGATGTCGCCCGGCGCGAGCTCAAGCCCGTCCGGCACCCGGTACGAATAGGCCCGGTCGAGCGCGACCGGGACCAGCACATCGACGACGCGTTTGGCCATAGGGCAAGTCTGGGCCGATTCCGTGGGTTTAGGAAAGATATTGGGTTTAGGAAGGATAAAGGGCGGCAGGCTAGAGTCCGTTCATTCCCGCGAAAGCGGGAATCTAATGCCAGAAACGCCGAACAAAAGGACTGGGTCCGCTTTCGCGGGGACGAACGGGCGATGCCGAAATCCGAGCTGACAGCCGTTGCGCCAAGGGTCGCCGCCGAGATGGCGGACTGGCTCAAGCATCTCGGCGCCGAGCGGCGCATGTCGCCGAAGACGGTCGAGGCCTATCAGCGCGACGTGCTGCAATTCCTCGCTTTCCTCGCCGAACATCTCGGCAGCGCGCCGTCGCTCAAGGAGCTTTCAGCGCTGACGCCCGCGGATGTGCGCGCCTTCATGGCGGCGCGGCGCGCGGCCGGCATCGGCAGCCGTTCGCTGATGCGCACGCTTGCCGGTACGCGCGCCTTCGCCCGCTTTCTTGAGCGTAACGGCAAAGGCCAGGTCGGCGCGCTCGCCGCGGTGCGGGCGCCGAAAATCGGCAAGACGCTGCCGCGGCCGCTTGCGGTCGCCGGCGCCAGAGCCGTCGCCGATCCCGACATTGCCGCGGGCGACGGGCGCGAACCGTGGATTCACGCGCGCGACGCCGCGGTGCTCGGCCTGCTCTATGGCTGCGGCTTGCGCATTTCCGAAGCGCTCGGGTTAAAGCGCGTGGATTTCGGCGCGCGCGATGTGCTTACCGTGATCGGTAAAGGCCGCAAAGAGCGCATAGTGCCGCTCATTCCGGCGGTCGCCAAACTCATCGCCGATTATGTAGCGCTTTGCCCCTACGATCTGCCCGAAGCCGGCCCGCTCTTTGTCGGCGCCAAGGGCGGGACATTGTCGCCACGCCTCGTGCAACTCGCCATGGCGAGGCTGCGCGGCGCGCTCGGCCTGCCCGAAACCGCGACGCCGCATGCGCTGCGCCACTCCTTCGCCACGCACCTTCTGGCGCGCGGCGGCGACCTGCGCTCGATCCAGGAACTCTTGGGCCACGCCTCGCTGTCGACCACGCAGATTTATACTGAAGTGGACGCTGACCGCCTGATCGAGGCCTACCGCTCGGCCCATCCGCGGGCCTGATCCAAATTGCCGCTGCAGGCGTAGCATTCAACGCGGACAAGCCGTCCGCCCTGGTTGCGGCGGGTGACGCCTTCGGCTAACCCACCCCCAGGACGGAAAAAAACGAGGGGGCCATCATGTCAGAAATCAGCGAAGCCATCGAAAAGGCCAAGGAAGGCGAGAAGATCGAGATCGGCGAGGGTTTCAACCGCAAAATCGCGCTGGTGATCGCGATCCTGGCGCTGTTCCTGTCGTTCTCGGAAACGCTCGGCAAAGGCGCGCAGACCGAGGCCGCCACCAAGAACATCGAAGCCTCCGACCTGTGGGCGTTCTTCCAAGCAAAAAGCATTCGCACCACGGTGGTGACGACCGCCGCCGAGCAAATGGCGGTTACGGTAGCTGGTGCCACCGACCAGGCAGCCAAGGACGCGATGCAGAAGCAGATCGACGCCTGGAAGAAGACAGCGGTGCGCTACGATTCCGAGCCGTCGACCAATGAAGGCCGCAAGGAACTCGCCGAGCGCGCCAAGGCCGCGGAGGAAGAGCGCGACCTCTCGATGGCGAAATACCACCACTATGAATTGTCGTCGGCGGCGTTTCAGATCGGCATCGTGCTGGCGTCTGCCGCGGTGATCACCGGCATGGTGCTGCTCGCCTGGTTCGCGGGTCTGCTCGGGCTGGTCGGTGCTGGACTATTGGCGCTCGGGATCTTTGCGCCGCACGCCGTGCCGTTCATCGCGACGCTGTAGACCACGCCCGTCTCGTCATTGCGAGGAGCATAAGCGACGATTAGAAATTAATCGCGCGCTTGTTGACGGCCAGCGCGGCTTCTTTAATCGCCTCGGTCAGCGTCGGATGGGCGTGGCAAGTGCGCGCGATGTCTTCGGACGACGCGCCGAATTCCATGGCGATCGCCGCCTCGCCGATCATATTGCCGGCATCGGCGCCAAGAATGTGAATGCCGAGCACGCGGTCGGTCTTGGCATCGGCGAGAATCTTCACAAAGCCGTCGGTGGTCAGATTCACTTTGGCGCGGCCGTTGGCGGTGAACGGGAATTTTCCGACGTTATAGGCGACGCCCGCGGCCTTCAGCTCTTCCTCGGTTTTGCCGACGGAGGCGATTTCCGGATAGGTGTAGACCACGTTCGGAATGACGTCGTAGTTCACGTGGCCGGCTTGGCCAGCGAGAATCTCGGCGACCGCGACGCCTTCTTCCTCGGCCTTGTGCGCCAGCATCGGGCCGGCGATCACGTCGCCGATGGCGTAAATGCCGGGCACATTGGTTTGGAAATGCGGATCCACGATAACGCGGCCGCGATTGTCTTTCTTCACGCCCACGGTTTCGAGACCGAGACCTTCGGTGTAGGGCACGCGCCCGATCGCCACCAAGACGATGTCGGCGTCGAGCGTCTCCACTGGGCCCCCGGTTGCGGGCTCGACCTTGACCTTGAGCGCCTTGCCGGACGTATCGACGCCGGTGACTTTCGACGACAGCTTGAACGTCAGCCCCTGCTTTTGCAGCATGCGGTGGAATTGCTTGCCGACTTCGCCGTCGATGCCCGGCAATATGTGATCCAGGAATTCGACGATCATCACCTCAGCGCCGAGCCGCCGCCACACCGAGCCAAGTTCGAGCCCGATAATGCCGGCGCCGACAATCAGAAGCTTCTGCGGCACCTTGCCGAGTTCGAGAGCGCCTGTCGACGACACCACGCGCTTCTCATCGATGTCGATGCCATTGAGCCGCGTCACGTCGGAGCCGGTGGCGATGACGATATTCTTGGTCTCGATCACCTGGGTCTTGCCGTCGGCCGATTTCACCTCGACCTTGCCGGGCGCCGTGATGCGGCCCGCGCCGATAAACGTCTCGATCTTGTTCTTCTTGAACAGATAATCGACGCCTTTGACGTTGCCGTCGACGCCCTGCTGCTTGTATTTGAGCATCGCGGCAAGATCGACCGAAGGCTTGCCGACCTTGATGCCCATATCGCCGAATTTATGCGCCGCCTCTTCGTAGAGCTCGGAGGCATTGAGCATCGCCTTCGAGGGGATGCAGCCGACATTGAGACAGGTGCCGCCAAAGGTCGGCATCTTCTCGATGACGGCGGTTTTCATGCCGAGCTGCGCCGCGCGAATGGCGCAGAAATAGCCGCCGGGGCCGGAGCCGATGACGATGAGATCGTATGAAGCCATGACAAACACCTATCAATTGTCATTGCCGGGCTTGTCCCGGCAATCCCCCGATCAATCGGCGATGACGTGCCAATCTAAGCGGGATGGCCGGGTCAAGCCCGGCCATGACGACGGAGAAAATTACAAATCCAACACCAGCCGCGCCGGTTCCTCCAGGCATTCCTTCACCCGCACCAGGAACGTCACCGCCTCACGGCCGTCGACGATGCGGTGGTCGTAGGACAAAGCCAGATACATCATCGGCCGCGCCTCGATCTTGCCGCCGATCACCATCGGCCGCTCCTGGATCTTGTGCATGCCGAGAATGCCGGATTGCGGCGCGTTGAGGATCGGCGTCGACATCAGCGAGCCGTAGATGCCGCCATTGGTGATGGTGAACGTGCCGCCCTGCATTTCGTCGATCTTGAGCGCGCCGTCGCGGGCGCGGTGGCCGAAATCGGCGATGGTCTTCTCGATCTCGGCGAGCGATTTCTGATCGCAATCGCGCACCACCGGCACCACCAGGCCGCGCTCGGTGCCGACCGCGATGCCGATATGATAGTAGTTCTTGTAGATCAGATCGGTGCCGTCGATCTCGGCATTGACGGCGGGGATTTCCTTCAGCGCCTGAACGCAGGCGCGCACGAAGAAGCCCATGAAGCCGAGCTTGACGCCGTGCTTTTTCTCGAACAGATCCCGATACTGCGTCCGCAGCGCCATGACGTGACCCATGTCGACCTCGTTGAAGGTCGTGAGCATGGCGGCGGTATTCTGTGCGTCCTTCAGCCGGCGCGCGATGGTCTGACGCAGCCGCGTCATCTTCACCCGTTCCTCGCGCGCAGCGTCATCGGCCGGCGATGGAGCGCGGACCTGGACTGACGCGGCCGTTTGCGCAACCGGCGTCGGCTGCGCCGCGGCGCGCTCTATGGCCGCGAGCATGTCGCCCTTGGTGACGCGGCCGTCCTTGCCGCTGCCCGGCACGCTCGCCGAGTCGATGCCGGTCTCGGCCGAAAGCTTGCGCACCGACGGCGCCAGCGGCAAATCGGAAGCAGGCGCGGCGGGTTTGGCGGCCGCGGGCGCGGGAGCCGTTGCGGGTTTGGCGGCCGGCGGCGCTGCTACGGGCGCGGCCTTCGCGGCAGGCGCAGCTCCCGCACCCTCTTTGATCTGGCCGAGCACCGCGCCGACGGCGACGGTCTCGCCATCCTTCGCGGCAATCTCGCTCAGCACGCCTGCGGCCGGCGCCGGCACTTCGATTGTAACCTTGTCGGTTTCGAGTTCGACCAGCGGTTCATCGACCGCGACCGCCTCGCCGGCTTTCTTGAACCATTTACCGATCGTCGCCTCGGTTACCGATTCACCGAGCGTCGGCACGCGTATCTCAGCCATAAGTCCCTCTTCGTCATGGCCAGGTCTGTCCCGGCCATCCACGCGTTCTCTCGTCTGGCGCCGTCAACGCGACGAAGGCGCAAGAAAAATTACCTCAGAGCGTCTTCCAAGAAATTCTTCAGCTGCGCGAGATGCAGCGACATCTGCCCGACCGCTGTCGATGCGGCGGCAGGCCGGCCGGCATAGCGCGCGCGCCGGTGCTTGGCGCCGATCTGGTTGAGCACCCATTCGAGAAAAATGTCGACGAATACCCAGCCGCCCATATTGCGCGGCTCTTCCTGGCACCAGACGATCTCGGCGTCCTTGAAGCGCGACAGTTCCGTCATCAGCGCCTTGGTCGGGAACGGATAGAGCTGCTCGATGCGCAACAGATAAATGTCGTCGATGCCGCGCTTCTCGCGCTCGTCGTAGAGATCGTAATAGACCTTGCCGGAACAGATCACGACGCGGCGGATTTTCACGTCAGGAACGAGCTTGATCTTTTCGCTGGGCAAAATCTGCGCGTCGTCCCACAGCAGGCGATGGAACGACGATCCCGGCCCCATCTCTTCGAGCTTCGACACCGCGCGCTTGTGCCGGAGCAGCGACTTCGGCGTCATCAGGACCAAAGGCTTGCGGAAGTCGCGATTGAGCTGACGGCGCAGGATGTGGAAATAGTTTGCCGGCGTCGTGCAATTGGCGACTTGCATATTGTCTTCGGCGCACATCTGCAAAAAGCGCTCAAGCCGCGCCGACGAGTGTTCCGGCCCCTGCCCTTCATAGCCGTGCGGCAACAGGCAGACCAAGCCCGACATGCGCAGCCATTTGCGCTCGCCGGATGAAATGAACTGGTCGAACACGACCTGCGCGCCATTGGCGAAATCGCCGAACTGCGCCTCCCACAAAGTGAGCGCATTCGGCTCGGCCAGCGAATAGCCATATTCGAAGCCGAGCACGGCTTCTTCCGACAGCATCGAATTGATGACTTCGTAACGCGTCTGCCCCGGCCGCAATTCGTTGAACGGCGTGTAGCGCTGCTCGGTCTCCTGATCGATCAGCACCGAATGGCGCTGCGAGAAGGTGCCGCGCTCTGAGTCCTGACCCGACAGCCGCACGCGATGGCCATCGAGCAAGAGCGAGCAGAACGCCAGCGCCTCACCGGTCGCCCAATCGATGCCTTGGCCGGTCTCGATCGACTTGCGCCGGCTGTCGAGGAAACGGTTGAGCGTCTTGTGCAGATGAAAGCCCGCAGGCAGCGCCGTGATTTTCTCGCCGATGTCTTTCAGTACCACGAGATCGACGCCGGTCTTGCCGCGGCGCGGATCGTCGGCGTCGCCCGCGGCCTTGAATCCGGACCAGCGGCCGTCGAGCCAATCGGCCTTGTTGGCGCGGTAACCGAGCGCCGCCTCGAGTTCGGTATCGAGCCGGACCCGCCAGTCCGCCTTCATCTTGTCGACGTCACCCGCGGTGACGACGCCTTCGCCGGTGAGCTTGTCGCCGTAGATTTGCAAGGTCGAGGGATGGTTCGCAATCGCCTTGTACATCAGCGGCTGGGTGAACGACGGCTCGTCGCCTTCGTTGTGGCCGTGACGGCGATAGCAGAACATGTCGATGACGACCGGCTTCTGGAATTTCTGCCGGAACTCGGTGGCGATCTTCGCCGCGAAGACCACGGCTTCCGGATCGTCGCCGTTGACGTGGAAGATCGGCGCATCGATCATCTTGGCGACGTCGGACGGATAGGGCGACGAGCGCGAGTAGCGCGGATTGGTGGTGAAGCCGATCTGATTGTTGACGATGAAGTGCACCGAACCGCCGGTGCGGTGGCCGCGCAAGCCGGATAGTCCAAAGCATTCCGCGATGACACCCTGGCCGGCGAACGAGGCGTCGCCGTGAATCAGGAGCGGCATCACCATGGTGCGGTTTTCCGGCGTGGCGCCGAGCTGATCCTGCTTGGCGCGCGTTTTGCCGAGCACCACGGGATCGACGATTTCCAGATGCGATGGATTGGCGGTCAGCGACAGATGCACTTTGTTGTTGTCGAACTCGCGGTCCGACGAGGCGCCGAGGTGATATTTCACGTCGCCGGAGCCCTCAACCGCGTCGGGCGTCGATGAGCCGCCCTTGAATTCGTGGAAGATGGCGCGGTGCGGCTTGGCCATGACCTGCGACAGCACATTGAGCCTGCCGCGATGCGCCATGCCGATCACGATCTCGCGCACGCCGAGCGCGCCACCGCGCTTGATGATCTGTTCCAGCGCCGGGATCATCGATTCGCCGCCGTCGAGGCCGAAGCGCTTGGTGCCGGTGAATTTGACGTCGCAGAATTTCTCGAATCCCTCGGCTTCGACGAGCTTATTGAGGATGGCGCGCTTGCCTTCGGGCGTGAAGGAAATCTCTTTGTCGGGGCCCTCGATGCGTTCCTGGATCCAGCCTTTTTGCGCGCCGTTCGAAATGTGCAGGAATTCGACGCCGAGCGTCTGGCAATAGGTGCGGCGCAGGATGCCGAGGATCTGACGGATCGTGCCGAATTCGAGCCCCAGAACTTTGTCGAGGAAGATCGGACGGTCGAGATCGGCGTCGGTGAAACCATAGGTGCTCGGCTCGAGCTCGCCTTCGGGCTTGCGCGGCTCGAGCGCCAGCGGATCGAGATTGGCGTAGAAATGCCCGCGCGCCCGATAGGCGCGGATCAGCATCAAGGCGCGAATGGAATCGCGGGTGGCGCGTTCGACATCGGCCGACGAAATATCGACACCGCGCGCCTGAGCTTGCGCCTTCACTTTGCCGCCGAGCGCCTTGCCGGTTTCGGCCCAATCGCCGTCGAGCGCGGAAATCAGTTCGCTGCGTTCGGGCACCGGCCAATTCGGCCGCGCCCAGGATGGGCCGCTCGCGTTCTTGACGACATCGCGCGCGTCGTCCTTGAGGCTCTGGAAGAACGATTGCCACTCGGCGTCGACCGCTTTTGGGTCGGTCTCGTAGCGGGCGTAGAGGTCTTCGATGTAGTCGGCGTTGCCGCCGTACAGAAAGGATGTGAGGGCGAAGGCAGCGTTCGCGTCTTGGCGAGACATGGTTCGGTCCTTGAGCGAATCCCGAGCGAATGGATGAGGAGCAAAGCGCAATATCTCACCGACAGGCTGCGAGAGGCAGCCAATCGGCCCGGCCCGGCGCTCGGAAACTCTCTTTTACCCCATTTAGCGATCGGATGCGGCACTGAAAAGACGAAAGCAATGAATCAAGCCTTCAATATTTCCGCGAGCGTCTTACCCAGACGCGCCGGCGATGGTGAAACGCTGATTCCGGCTGATTCCATGGCGGCGATCTTGGATTCGGCGTCGCCCTTGCCGCCGGCAATGATCGCCCCCGCGTGCCCCATCCGTCGGCCGGGAGGAGCAGTCCGCCCGGCGATGAAACCGACCACCGGCTTTTTGCACCCGCGCTTGGCCTCGTCCTTGAGAAATTGCGCGGCGTCCTCTTCCGACGAACCGCCGATCTCGCCGATCATGATGATCGACTCGGTCGCCTTATCGGCCAAGAACATTTCCAGCATTTCGATGAAGTCGGTGCCCTTCACCGGGTCGCCGCCGATGCCGACCGCGGTGGTCTGACCGAGGCCGACCTGCGAGGTCTGGAACACGGCCTCATAAGTGAGCGTGCCGGAGCGCGACACGATGCCGACCTTGCCGGGCTTGAAGATGCTCGCCGGCATGATGCCGATCTTGCATGCGCCGGCGGTCATGACGCCCGGACAGTTTGGCCCGATCAGCCGCGATTTTGAACCCGACAGCGAGCGCTTCACCTTCACCATGTCGGCGACCGGAATGCCTTCGGTGATGCAGATGATCAGCGGAATCTCGGCCTGGATCGACTCGCAGATCGCATCCGCCGCGCCGGGCGGCGGCACATAGATGACGCTGGCATCGCAGCCGGTCTTGTCGCGCGCTTCGGCCACCGTCTCGAACACGGGCAGGCCGAGATGGGTCGTGCCGCCTTTGCCGGGCGAGGTGCCGCCGACCATTTTGGTGCCGTAGGCAATCGCCTGTTCGGAATGGAAGGTGCCGTTCTTGCCGGTGAAGCCCTGGCAGATGACCTTGGTGTTCTTGTCGATGAGGATGGACATTAGGCCGCCTCCCTCACCGCTTTGACAATCTTCTGCGCGGCATCGTCGAGATCGTCGCCGGAGGTGACGTTGAGATTGGACTTGGCGATGATTTCCTTGCCGAGCGCTACATTGGTGCCTTCAAGGCGCACCACGAGCGGCACCCGCAGGCCGACTTCTTTCACCGCTGCGACCACGCCTTCGGCGATGACGTCGCACTTCATGATGCCGCCGAAGATGTTGACCAGGATGCCCTTCACGCTGGGGTCGGAGGTGATGATCTTGAAGGCGGCCGCGACTTTTTCCTTGGTGGCGCTGCCGCCGACATCGAGGAAATTCGCCGGCGTCTCGCCGTAGAGCTTGATGATGTCCATGGTCGCCATGGCGAGGCCGGCGCCGTTGACCATGCAGCCGATGGTGCCGTCGAGCGCCACATAGTTGAGATCGTAGCGCGACGCCTCGATCTCCTTGGGATCTTCTTCGGTGAGGTCGCGCAGCGCCACGATGTCGGGATGGCGATAGAGTGCGTTGTCGTCGAAGCCGATCTTGGCGTCGAGACAGATCAGATCGCCCGCTTTGGTTACGACCAGCGGATTGATTTCGAGGAGACTCATGTCCTTGGAGACGAAGGCCTGATAGATCTTCGGCAACATGTTCTCGGCCTGTTTGCCGAGATCGCGATTGAAGCCCAACACGCGCGACACATAACGCGCGTGATGCGGCATGAAGCCGGTCGCCGGGTCGATCGAGAAACTTACGATCTTGTCCGGCGTGTTGTGCGCGACCTCTTCGATTTCCATGCCGCCTTCGGTCGAAACCACGAAGGCGACGCGCGAGGTCGCGCGGTCGACCAGCACCGAGAGATAATATTCGCGGTCGATGGCCGAGCCTTCCTCGATATAGAGGCGGCGGACTTCCTTGCCGTGCGGCCCGGTCTGATGTGTCACCAGCGTCGAGCCGAGAAGCCGATCAGCTTCGCGCCTCACGTCGTCGACCGCTTTCACGACCTTGACGCCGCCGGCCTTGCCGCGGCCGCCGGCATGGATCTGCGCCTTCACCACCCAGACCGGGCCGCCCAGCGTGTTGGCGGCAGTTTCAGCCTCGGCGACGGTGAATACCGGAATGCCGCGCGGCACCGGCACGCCGAAATCGCGCAACACCGCTTTGGCCTGATATTCGTGGATGTTCATGAGGGTGCCTGATCCAGCCGCAGTGAGAAATCGTCATCCCGAGGTGCGAGCAATACGAGCCTCGAAGGATGACGGATAACGTTTACTTACCCAAATCCGGTGCGATTTTCTTACAGGCGTCGACCAGGCCTTCGACGGACTGGACCGACTTGTCGAACATGGCGCGCTCGGCGCTATTGAACTCGACCTCGACGATGCGCTCGACGCCCTTGGCTCCGATCACCACGGGCACGCCGACATAAATGTCTTTGACATTGTATTCGCCGTTGAGCCAAGCGGCGGCCGGCAAGACGCGCTTCTTGTCGCGAAGATAGCTTTCGGCCATCGCAATCGCCGAAGACGCCGGGGCATAGAAGGCTGAGCCGGTCTTGAGCAGGCTCACGATTTCGCCGCCGCCGTTGCGGGTGCGATCGACGATCTGTTCGATGCGGGCCTGCGTGGTCCAGCCCATTTTCACAAGGTCGGGCAGTGGAATGCCGGCAACGGCCGAATAACGCACCAGCGGCACCATGGTGTCGCCATGGCCCCCGAGCACAAAAGCCGTGACGTCCTCGACCGAGACATTGAACTCGTCGGCGAGGAAATAGCGAAAGCGCGCCGAATCGAGCACGCCCGCCATGCCGACCACCATGTTCTTCGGCAAGCCGCAGCACTTCTGCAGCGCCCAGACCATGGCGTCGAGCGGATTGGTGATGCAGATGACGAAAGCGTTCGGCGCGTATTTCTTCAAGCCGGCGCCGACCTGCTCCATCACCTTGAGATTGATGCTGAGCAAATCGTCGCGGCTCATGCCCGGCTTGCGCGGCACGCCGGCAGTGACGATGCACACCGACGCGCCGTCGATCGCCCCATAGGAATTGGTGCCGGTCAGGCGGGCGTCAAACCCTTCGACGGGCGACGCTTGGATGAGATCCAGCGCCTTGCCCTGCGGCACGCCCTCGGCGACGTCGAACATGACCACATCGCCCAACTCCTTGAGACCAATCAGGAGCGCCAGCGTCCCGCCAATTTGACCAGAGCCTATCAACGCAATCTTGTTTCGCGCCATCGAGAAGATTCCTTGATTGACGGGGAAAGGCCCAGCAGTGGCGGTCATTAACTCTTTCGGCGCGCGCGTTCAAGCCGGGAGAAGCGGCAATTGCCGCGATTGGCGACGGCCAACCCGGTCAGCGGCACGGCCGACGACGATCCGGCCAGGATCGCACCCCATGCGGGGGCGGTATTTAGGCTAATTTTCTAAGTCTCGACGATGCCGGCCGTCGAGCCGGATATAAGCCCGTGCGCCGCGCCGTGCGGTTGCGCCAGATAGGCATCCGAGCGCATTTCAATGAGCCGCGAGGCGGTGCGATTGAACTCCAGCGCCTCGTAACCTTGATCGGCCGTATAGAGCCCATCGGGCTCGGCTGCGGCGGACGCTATCAGCTTCACGTTCATGTCGTAGAGCGTGTCGATCAGAATAATAAAGCGCTTCGCCGCGTTGCGATTGTCGAACGTCATCGCCGGCACGTGGTCGAGAATGATGGTGTGATATTCGTGCGCGAGGCGCAGATAGTCTGCGGCGGCGAGCGGCTGCTCGCACAGATCGTGAAAATTAAAGCGCGCGACACCCATGAAGGCGCGCGGCACATGTACGCTGCGGCCGTGACCGTGGAGCGGCAGGTCTTGCGCTGAGCCCCGATGTCCGCCGCTGAGCCGCCACCAGGCATCGTCGAGCGCCCGGTCCGCCGCGGCATCGGCCGGCACGTACCACACCGGCTTGCCGCCGAGTTTTTCCAGTCGAAAATCGGTGCGCGCCTCGAGCCGCACCACGTCCATGCGCTGTTCGAGCATATGGATGAACGGCACGAACAAAGCGCGGTTCAATCCGTCTTTGTAGAGATCTTCCGGCGCCACGTTCGAGGTCGCGACCATGACGATGCCGAGCTCGAACAAGTGCGTGAACAGCCGGCCGAGAATCATGGCGTCGGCGATGTCGGTGACGTGAAACTCGTCGAAGCAGAGCAGCCACGCTTCTTCGGCAAGATTATTGGCGACGAGCGCGATCGAATCCTCGCCCTGATGCTCGCCGAGTTTCATCTGCTGCCGGATGGCATGAACGCGTTCGTGCACGTCGAGCATGAATTCGTGAAAATGCGCGCGGCGCTTGCGCGCGACCGGGCTCGCTTCGAAGAAGAAATCCATCAGCATGGTTTTGCCGCGGCCGACCGCGCCGTAGATGTAGAGGCCCTTGAGCGCCGGCTCTCCCCGCGCGCGGCTAGCAAACAGCCAGCCGAGCGCCGAGGATTTCCGCGCCAGGCGATATTCGACGATGCGCGCCTCGAGCTGCGCCATCATCCCGACGACTGAAAGCTGCGCCCGATCTTCTTCGATACTGCCGGCGGCGACGGCCTCCATGTGTTGTGCTGTGACCGAGCTCGGCATCAAAGGTTAACGTGAATGAATAGATGTGGGGGAAACGCGGCGGGATGTCGTGACACGGCGTGTCAAACTTAGCGCAAACTTAGCGCAAGTCTGCGCGCGGCGTCTTTGTTGTCGTCAAATAGTCGTAAACTTTTTGCGAGCCAGCTTTTTGCGAGCCATGCGTATACGGAATGTGGGCATGTTGCTCAATCCTTCACCTTGCCAAACTTCCGCACCACACCGACATTAGTTTGTGATTCGGCGGGCGCGCGGGGACATCTCGCTTCGCCCGTTTGCTTTCTGGGAGGAAGGCGCAAGCGAGGGCTTTTGGCGACGTAACGTCAGGAGTCTTGGAATGCAGGAAGTTCTTCCCGAAGGCGGCGCGATCCGCAAAATGTGGGTCGGCGAAACGGCTAAATACCGTGAGCATATCCTTCGCCTCGATCCGGAAAGCCGGCGCAACCGGTTCTCGGGCGGCGTATCCGACGACTTCATCCGCAAATATGTCGATCTCGCCAACTCGCTCGACGCGGTTGTCTACGGCTTCTTCGTCGGCGACACGATGCGCGGCGCGGCCGAATTGCGCCCGCTCGGCGTCCGCTTTGCCGGCGAGGCGGAAGCCGCGATCAGCGTCGAGAAGCCGTATCAGTCGCACGGCGTCGGCTCGGCGCTGTTGGCGCGCACCTTGCTCACCGCGCGTAATCGCGGCTACCGGCATTTGCACATGGCCTGCATGGCCGAGAACCGTCGCATGCAACAGCTGGCGCGCAAATTCGACGCCGAACTGACATTCGATTTCGAGAGCGTGGTCGGCGAAGTCGAGTCCTCGCGGCCGACGCCGATGTCGATGATGCGCGAGCTGATGTCGGACGGCCACGGCTTCGCCACCGCGATGCTCGATCTGCAAAGCAGGATATTGCGGGCGTGATCTCTACCCTCCCCTGCTGGGGGAGGGCCTTAACTCGCGCGCTGCGCCCAGCGTATCTCATTGGCGGTGAGCGGATAGGCTTCCTCGACGAGGTAAGGACCGCCGCCGACCGACGAGCGCGACGAAAACAGCACAAAGCGCGACACTTCAAACGACATCGAGCGGTAATGGCCGCGCGCGGCGAGATAATCGGCGACCTGATGGCTTGAGGAATCCCGCAACCGCGCCAGCGTGACATGCGGCGTATATTTGCGGCCTTCGGGCTCGAGCCCAAGCCGTTGCAGCAAGCGATCCTGTTCGGCCTGCAACTCCATCAGCGGCGCGACTTGCGCGGCCGGCGCGACCACCGCGCGCGGCTTTCTGCCGCCGAACGACGTCAGGCCGTCGAGACGAAGCTCGAACGGCCGCCGATGCACGCGGCCGAGCATGCCGGCAATCTCGTTCGCCAGCGCGTCATCGATGTCGCCGATGAAGCGCAGCGTTAGGTGGTAATTTTCAGGATCGATCCAGCGGGCGCCCGGCAGGCCGCCGCGCATGATGGCGAGCGTTTGGGCGACGAGCGGCGGAATTTCGAGACCGGTGAACAAGCGGGGCATGACAAACTCCTGCTCGTGTTAGCGATTCGCCGCCGACCCACAATGCGGTGAACGGCGTGCGCGCGCAACCCATTATGAGGGATGATGCGTATGGACTTCGTCAATCAGCTGCAGAATTTTGGGCAAAATACGCTCGACGATGACGCCCGCGCCCGTGGCATTGGGGTGCATGCCGTCCTGTTGCGTCAATTTGAGGTCGCCGGCCACGCCGTCGAGGAAAAACGGATAGAACAGCGCGCCGTATTTTGCTGCCAGTTCCGGATAGATGCGCTCGAAGGCTTGGCCGTACTCAGAACCCAGATTCGGCGCGGCGCGCATGCCGCACAACATGACGGCGATGTGACGCGCGGTCAGCCGCTGCAGGATCTTGTCGAGCGCCTCACGCGTCACCTCTGGCTTTATTCCGCGCAACATGTCGTTGGCGCCGAGTTCGACAATGACCGCGTTGGTGCCTTGCGGCACCGACCAATCAAGACGGGCAAGACCATCGGAAGAGGTATCGCCGGAAACGCCGGCATTGACGACGGTCGCAGCGATCTCTTTGGCGGCGAGCGCGCCTTGCAGGCGCGGCACAAAGGCGTCCTTGTCCGGCAGCCCATAACCGGCGGTCAAAGAATCGCCCAATGCAACGATTTGGATCGGTGCGATCTGAATCGGCGTCTGTGCCGCGGTTGGGCGAGTCATTGTCCAAAGACCAAGCAAAAAGGTACAAATTGCCGCAGTTGCGATTTGGCGCAAGAAACGCCGCGCCCCATATGAGCGGGCGCCGGCCGGGGGCGAGGCCGGTTTGCGCGCAGGTTCTTTTGAAAGATTTGGACCAGTCAAAAGCATGAACGACATTTCGGGGTTACCTCTTGCCGGCGACGCCATCGTGCTCAGCGGGATCGACCTATCACTCGGCCGCGGCGCCGCCCGCGTCCATATCCTGCGCGATATCAACCTTCATATAGGGCGTGGCGAGGCTGTTGGCTTGTTGGGCCCGTCGGGCTCGGGGAAATCGACCTTGCTCATGGTGATGACCGGCCTGGAACGTCCGGATGCGGGCTCGGTGCGGGTCGGCGGCGAAGAGCTGCAGCGGCTCAGCGAGGACGCGCTGGCGCGCTTTCGCGGCAAGACGATCGGCATCGTGTTTCAGGCTTTCCATCTGATCCCGACCATGACGGCACTGGAAAATGTCGCGGTGCCGCTCGAGCTCGCCGGGATTGCGGATGCGCTTCTCCGCGCCGAAGCGGAGCTGGAAGCCGTCGGTTTGGCGGAGCGCATTCATCACTATCCGGCCGAGCTTTCCGGCGGCGAACAGCAGCGCGTCGCGCTGGCGCGCGCGCTCGCGCCCAACCCCGCCATTCTGGTCGCCGACGAACCGACCGGCAATCTCGACGAGACAACTGGCCGCGACATCGTCGAGCTTTTGTTCCGCGGCCACAGCGAACGCGGCACCACCTTGGTTCTGGTCACCCACGACAATGCGCTCGCGGCCCGTTGCGATCGCGTCATCCGCTTGCGTTCCGGCCGGATCGAAAGCCGCGCCAGCGTGGCGGCGGCGACATGACGCGAACTTCGCGCGTGCCGCTTCCACTCAAGCTTGCCTATACGGGCTTCATGGCCGTGCTCATTCCGGTCTACTGGCATTATTATGGGCCGACCAACTTTCTGTATTTCTGCGACATCACAATGATCCTCGTCCTGATCGCAATCTGGCCGGAGAATGCGCTCCTGATCTCAATGGGCTGCGTCGGCGTTCTGGTGCCGCAGGCCTATTGGGTGTTCGATTTTCTCGTCAACGCCGCGGGCTACTCGCTCACCGGCATGACGGACTACATGTTCGATTCGAGTCATTCGCTGTTCTTGCGCATGCTGTCGGGGTTTCACGGCTGGTTGCCGTTTCTCCTTGTCTATCTGGTCTGGAAGACCGGCTATGACTGGCGCGCCTTGCCGTCATGGACCGCTTTGTTTCTTGTGGTCATGCTGATCTGCTTCTTCCTCATGCCGCCGCCGACGCCGCATCCGGGGCTGACGCCGGTGAACATCAATTACGTTTGGGGGATGCGCGATACCGCGGCTCAGGCTCTGCTGCCGCCTTATGTCTGGCTCATCGGATTGCTGCTTGGCCTGCCGATGTTCATCTTTGCGCCGACACATTTTGTGCTCAGGCGCGTCATGCAGGAGGCCGCGTGATGCTTGCGCCCTCGGCCAAACCCATCCGCTACTTGCGCCTGCACATCGCGCTGCGCTTTGCCTGGCGCGAGCTGCGCGGCGGCCTGCGCGGTTTTGGCGTATTCATCGCCTGCATCGCGCTTGGCGTCATGGCGATCGCCGGCGTCGGCTCGGTGGCGGCGAGCCTCAATGATGGCCTGGCCAGCGCCGGCCGCACCATTCTGGGCGGCGATCTCGACTTTTCCCTGATTCAGCGCGAGGCGAGCGCGGCCGAGCGGAGCTTTCTCGACAGGCATGCCACCGTGTCGGCGGTGGCGACGTTACGGGCAATGGCCCGCACGAGCGACGGGCGTTCCAATCTGGTCGAGGTCAAAGCGGTCGACGGCAATTATCCATTGGTCGGCGCTGTCGTGAGCGATCCGGCGACGCCGCTATCTGACCTCTTTGCGCAGAACGGCGGCGCCTATGGGGCGGCGGTCGAACCGGCGCTATTGACGCGGCTCGATCTGAAAACCGGCGACCGCATCGCCATCGGCAGCATCACGGTTGAGCTGCGCGCGGTGCTCAAGAGCGAACCGGACAAGATCGGCGGCGCGCTCGAGCTCGGCCCGCGCGTGCTGATGAGCGAAGAGGCGCTGCGCGCCACCGGCCTCTTGCAACCCGGCAGCCTGGTGCGCTGGCAATACCGGCTGCGCCTGCCCGAGACGAACGCGAGCGACGGCGCGGTTACGGCGCTTGAAAAGCAAGTCCAGCAGGACTTGCCGGATGCCGGCTGGGAAGTCCGCACCCGCAGCAAAGCCTCGCCGCAACTCGAACGCAGCGTCGACCGTTTTACGCAATTCCTGACGCTGGTCGGCTTGACCACGCTCCTTGTCGGCGGCGTCGGTGTCGCCAATGCGGTCGCCAGCCATTTGGCGCGCAAGCGCGATGTGATCGCGACAATGAAGGCGCTCGGCGCCACGAGCGGCGACGTGTTCGCGATCTATTGCAGCGAGACTTTGCTGGTTGCCCTGTTCGCGACGCTGCTCGGCGCCCTGCTCGGCGCGGCACTGCCGTTCGCCATCGCCTGGGGTTTAGGCAGCATCATTCCGCTTCCGGTGGCGCCGGCGCTGCATCCGACGGTGCTTGCGCTCGCGATCGCCTACGGCCTCCTCACCGCGCTCGCCTTTGCGCTGTGGCCGCTCGGGCGCGCCCACGATATTTCGGTGACGATGCTGTTTCGCGATCAGATCGCCGCCGAGCGCAACTGGCCGCGCCGCCGCTACGTCATCGCCACCGCCGCAATCGCCGCCATCCTCGCCGCGCTTGCGATCGTCACCAGCTATGACCCGCGCGTCGCCGTGTATTTCGTCATCGCCGCCGCAGTTGTCTTCCTGATGCTGCGGTTCATCGCGCAACTCGCGATGTGGCTCGCCCGCCGTGCGCCGCGCGTGCGCTCGACCATCTTACGGCTCGCCATCGGCAACATCCACCGGCCGGGCGCGTTGACGCCAAGCGTCGTGCTCTCGCTGGGCCTGGGGCTCGCGCTCCTCGTCACCGTGATCGAGATCGACGGCAATCTGCATCGCGAATTCGCAGCCGCCTTGCCGGAACACGCGCCGACATTCTTTTTTCTCGACGTGCCGGCGGCCGACGCCGACCGTTTCGCCGCGTTCATCGGCGATGAGGCGCACAACGCGAAGATCGAACAGGTGCCGATGCTGCGCGGCCGCATCGTCTCGGCCAAGGGCATCAAGGCGGACGATCTGAAAGCCGCGGAAGGCTCGCGCTGGGTGCTGCGCGGCGATCGCGGCATCACTTATGCGCACGAAGTTCCGGCCGGCTCGCGCATCGTCGCCGGCCAATGGTGGGATGCGAATTATTCCGGCGCGCCGCTGGTCTCGCTGGAAAGCCGCACCGCGCACGATCTCGATCTGAAAATCGGCGACACCATCACGGTCAATGTGCTCGGCCGCAATATTACGGCGCGGATCGCCAATCTGCGCGCCGTCGAATGGGAAAATCTCGGCATCAATTTCGTCCTGGTGTTCTCACCCGGTCCGTTCGACGACGCGCCGCATACCGATATCGCGACGCTGACATTCGCCGACGGCGGCACGCCGGCGGAGGAGACAACGATCATCAAATCGCTCGCCGACGCCTTTCCGACGGTGACGGCCGTGCGGGTGAAAGACGCGCTCGACGCGGTCGGCGGCCTGATCGGCAATCTGGTATTGGCGCTGCGCGGCGCGAGTTCGATCACGCTGATTGCGGCGGCGCTCGTTCTCGGCGGCGCGCTCGCCGCGACCCAGCGCTTTCGCATCTACGACGCCGTGGTGCTGAAAACCTTTGGCGCGACGCGGTCGCGGCTCACGGCGGCCTATGCGCTGGAATATCTGTTGATTGGGCTGGCGACGGCTGTATTCGGCGTCGCCGCGGGCGCGCTCGCCGCCGATCTCATCGTGACGCGGGTGATGGATTTTCCCTTCGTCTTCGTGGCGGGCGCGGCGGCCGGCGCGGCCCTGACTGCGCTTATGGTTACGGTTGTGGTGGGGCTCGCCGGAACATTTTCGGCGCTTGGCCGTAAGCCCGCACCGGTGCTGCGGAATCTCTAGAAACGGCGGCTTCGGCCGGTTTTTCTCGCCGCCGTTAGGCACCATGAAATGTTTGTAACAGCCCAATTTTTGGCGTCGCACCCATCTGGCGCGACCCTGCCTTTCGCACTAGATTCGACCCACGTGGCGTTCGTCGAACGCTTAGCCCGGTAATACCGGGACAACCCAGGGGTTAATTCCATGTCCGACTTTGATCGGAATCTCGCGACCGCAAGGGCCGGCTACCGCACGGACCAGGTCACGATCGACGCGGGGCTGCGCGCCTATATGATCCGCGTCTACAACTATATGGCCGCCGGCGTCGCGCTGACCGGACTGGTGGCATGGTTCACATTCTCGGCCGCGGTGACGGATACCGGCGCCGGCCTGCAACTGACGTCGTTCGGCCACCTCATCTTCCAGAGCCCGCTGATGTGGGTCTTGGTGCTGGCGCCGCTGGCGCTGGTCTTCGCCATCTCATTCGGCATCAACCGGCTACAGCCGGGGACAGCGCTGACGCTGTTCTTCGTCTATGCTGGGCTGCTCGGCCTGTCGCTGGCGTCGATCTTCCTGATCTATACCGGATCGTCGGTCACCCGCGTGTTCTTCATCTCGGCCGCGACCTTCGGCGCGCTGAGCTTGTGGGGCTACACCACGCAGCGCGATCTCTCCGCCATGGGCTCGTTCATGTTCATGGGCCTGATCGGCATCATCATCGCCAGCCTGGTCAACATCTTCCTGCGCTCGAGCGGGCTTGATTGGGCGATCTCGGTGATCGGCGTGATCGTGTTCGCCGGCCTCACCGGCTGGGACACCCAGCGCATCAAGGAGATGTATAGCGCACAGGACGACGGCACCGTTACCGGCCGCAAGGCGGTGATGGGCGCGCTGTCGCTCTATCTCGACTTCATCAACCTGTTCATGATGCTGCTGCGCCTGATGGGCGATCGCCGCTAATCGATCGGAACGAACTGACGCCAACGCCCCGGGCCCAAACCCGGGGCGTTTTGCTATTATCCGTCATGAGCAATGAGTGAAGTCAGCATTCGGGGCGCAAGCCCCAAAGACATTCCCGCGATCACGCACATCTATGCCGACGCCGTCGCGCATGGCACGGCCTCGTTCGAACTCGAGTCGCCCGACGAAGCCGAGATAGCGCGGCGCCAGGAGAGGCTTCTGGCCAATGGCTATCCCTACCTGGTCGCCGAGCTTGCAGGCGCCATCGCGGGCTACGCCTATGCCGGACCGTATCGGGCGCGGCCGGCCTACAAATGGACGGTCGAGAATTCGATCTATGTGGCGCCGCGGTTTCACCGCTGCGGCATCGGCCTTCGCCTGCTCAAGCGGCTGATTGTGGAAACCGAACAGCGCGGCTTCCGGCAGATGATCGCGGTGATCGGCGATTCGGCACAGATGCCCTCGATCGCGCTGCACGCCGCGGCCGGCTTCGACATGATCGGTACGCTACGCGCGGTCGGCTTCAAGCACGGCAAGTGGCTCGACACGCCGCTCATGCAGCTCACGCTTGGCAAGGGCGATACGGCGCCGCCGTAGGCGCGGCTACCCGGCAACGACACGAAGCGAGCGGTCGAGCGCGCTGAGCACGCGATCGAGCTCGTGGCCGCGGCGCAGGATGTGGCCGGTCGCCGAAATCACGCTATAGGCGCCCTGGCGGCGCTCCAGCTTGGGATTTTTTTCGATGCGGTAGATCGGGATTTCCGAGGCGCGGCGGAAGACCGAAAACACCGCGCGGTCCTTGAGGAAATCGATTGCGTAATCACGCCATTCGCCGGCGGCGACTTTGCGGCCATAAAGCCCCAGGATGCGGTCGAGCTCACGCCGGTTGAAGGTAACCTTAGCTGCGGGAACGGCAGAACGCTGCTCGCCCCCGCCCCACTGGCTTGGATCGATTTCGCCGATATCCATACGGCGCCTCCGTTGTTGTTGAGAACTTGGGTGATCCGGCTTCACCATTGAAGCCTTGCGTCATTGAAGCCTTGCGTCATCGAAGCTTCATGATCGCGCCAGAACCGATCGTCGGCAAGCCCCTCTTCCGCGCCAAAAGTGCCGCGCAAACAGGCACGAAAACCGGCGTGAAAACGAATTGGGCTGAGGCAACGGATGCGAGATGGAAGCGCGAAATGCACCGCGGCTGCGGCGTTATGGAGGAATCACGCGTTCGTTAAGGGAATCATAATGCGGCCCTAATTCGGCCAAGCACACGCCAAGCTAGATTGCGAATGAGTAGCCCGTTGCCTCAGGGCCCGGTTCGATCAGCGTTCCGGATTCCTCAGCCCCCCAGCCCCCCGGGGCGCGGTCGGGCCGGGCCAGTAAGGTAGAACCCCCCAAGTTGTTGCAAGTGCTAAAGGCCGGCAAGTTGCCGGCCTTTCTTGTTGTGGGCAGCACAACTTGCGACGGCGCGCCTCACGACTGCGTCCGGGCGCAACGCGATGCCACCGAGATGAAGGGTAAATCGGCGCGAAACGTTAATGCGCTTGCGACGTCAGTCCGCCGTCGACGGTCGCTTGTTGACCGAGCGAATAATATGCCGCGCCGAGGATAATTCCGGGCTTATCGTGGGTGCCTTCCTGCACAATGACAGCGGCGGCATCGGCACTATTGGCCTCGATTTCCGAGATCGGCACATTCCAGTTCATCTGCGCCCCGGTCCAATCGCCGAGCTTCACCCAGTCGCGGACGACATTGTGATAGGTGATCGTGCGCCCGTGATTTTCGCCGCGCTCGATGGACACTTGCGCCGCCTTCAGCAACGGGCAGAGCCAGACTTCCCCCGCGGCATGATCGGACTTTGCCGCGTCGACTTGCACATTCAATCCGCTGCCGCCCATCGAGATCAGCACCGGTAACGACATCACGCCCGGTTTTTGATCGGTGAGCGCGATGGCATGTTCTATGTCCGTACGATCGCTCCCCAGCGCATGCGCCGCGCCATTGACCACGACCTGCGGCGTGTAAACCTGACGGTCGCCGCGCAGATGCGCGTAAGCACGCTGCCGCGCCGAATGCGCTGGATTGGCGAGCGTGTCCTTCCAGCCGAGATAGTCCCAATAATCGATCGGCACGCTGAGCGCGACGACCGACGGATCGGCCGAGAGTTCGCCAAGGAGCTTGTCGGCGGCCGGGCAGGACGAGCAGCCCTGGCTGGTGAAGAGCTCGATAAGCGCGCGCGGCTCGCCGGCGCGGGCAACCGCGAAAGTCGCAATCAACAGACCGGCGACCAGCGGTGCCGACGCAAGGCGGCGACGTACCATTGCAACAACCTCCACCCCACGCCCTAGCGAAGACTCTCGCCCCTCGCGAACCCTCGATGCCCGTCGTGACGCCGTCTTTAGTAAGGGCGGCGGCAGTCACCTACCACTCAAATCGCGGTGAGGCGGGACAGCGGATGGAGGTCACGCACGTAAATCTAGAGCACAATCGTTGCCCAATCGTGCTCTAAGCCACGAAATTTACGCCGCAAGGTGGCGCAGAACGTACTGCAGAATGCCGCCGTTCTTGAAATAGTCCAGTTCCTCGAGCGTATCGATGCGGCAGATCAGCGGCACGCGCTTGAGCCCGCCGTCGGACGCCACGATCTCGGCCTGCAGCTTCTGATGCGGCTTCAAATCGCCGTGCAGACCGCGGATCGTGACCTGCTCGTCGCCCTTGAGGCCTAACGTCTGCCAGGACGTGCCGTCCTCGAAGCACAGTGGAATGACGCCCATGCCGACCAGATTCGAGCGGTGAATGCGCTCGAAGCTCTGCGAGATCACGGCGCGCACGCCGAGCAGCACCGTGCCCTTCGCCGCCCAGTCGCGCGACGAGCCAGTGCCGTATTCCTTGCCGGCGAACACGACGAGCGGCACGTGCTCGGACTTGTAGCGCATCGCGGCGTCATAGATCGTCATGCGCTGCTTTGACGGATAGTGGGTGGTGTAGCCGCCTTCGACGCCGGGGATCATTTGATTCTTGATGCGGATATTGGCGAAAGTTCCGCGCATCATCACCTGGTGATTGCCGCGCCGCGTGCCGTACTGATTGAAGTCCTTCGGCCGCACCTGATGGTCGCGCAGATATTCGCCGGCCGGACTTTCCTCTTTGATCGATCCCGCCGGCGAGATGTGATCGGTCGTGATCGAGTCGAGGAACAGGCCGAGCACGCGTGCGTCAACGACGTCCTCGATCGGCTGGCTGCGCTTGTCCATGCCTTCGAAATAAGGCGGATTCTGCACATAGGTGGAACGGTCGTCCCACTTGTAAGTCAACCCGCCTTTGACCGCGATCTTGCGCCAATTGGCGTCGCCCTTGAACACGTCGCCGTATTTGCGCGCGAACATCGCCTTGCTGATGTTCTTGCGCATGACGTCGGCAATCTCTCGGCTGGTCGGCCAGATGTCGCGCAGATAGACCTTGCGGCCTTTCTGGTCGGTGCCGAGCGGCTGCTTGGCGACGTCGATCTGCATCGAGCCGGCAATGGCGTAAGCGACCACGAGCGGCGGCGAGGCGAGATAATTGGCGCGCACGTCGGCATTGACGCGGCCTTCGAAATTGCGATTGCCAGACAGCACTGCTGCGGCGACGAAATCGTTGGTGTTGATGGCTTCGGAAATCTCTTCCGGCAGCGGACCGGAATTGCCGATGCAGGTGGTGCAGCCGAAGCCGACCAGATTGAAGCCGAGCGTGTCAAGATCCTTCTGCAGGCCGGATTTATCGAGATATTCGGCGACGACCTGCGAGCCGGGTGCGAGCGAGGTCTTCACCCACGGTTTCACCGTGAGCCCTTTGGCCGCGGCCTTGCGGGCGACGAGGCCCGCCGCGACCATCACGCTCGGGTTCGACGTGTTGGTGCAGGACGTGATCGCCGCGATCACCACGTCGCCGTGGCCGAGCGTGTGCTTGCGGCCCTCGACCGGCACCCGCTTGTCCATCTCGGAGGCTTTGCCAAACTCCTTGTCCATCGACTGCGCGAAGCCGTTCTTGACGTCCTTGAGCGCGACGCGATCCTGCGGGCGCTTCGGTCCGGCCAACGACGGCTCGACCGAGGACAGTTCGAGCTTGAGCACTTCGGTGAAGATCGGATCCTGCGTCGACTTGGTGCGGTACATGCCCTGCGCCTTGGCGTAGGCCAAAACCAGCGCGATGCGGTCCGCCGTGCGCGCGGTGTCGCGCAGATAGCGGATGGTGTCGTCGTCGATCGGGAAGAAGCCGCAGGTGGCGCCATATTCCGGCGACATATTGCCGAGCGTGGCGCGGTCGGCGATCGTCAGGCCGGCAAGGCCGGGGCCGAAATATTCGACGAATTTGCCGACGACACCGCGCTTGCGCAGCATCTGCGTCACCGTGAGCACAAGATCTGTCGCGGTGACGCCTTCCTTGAGCTTGCCGTTGAGCCGCACGCCGATCACTTCCGGCAGCAGCATCGAATAGGGCTGACCCAGCATGGCGGCTTCGGCCTCGATGCCGCCGACGCCCCAGCCGAGCACGGAGAGGCCGTTGACCATCGTGGTGTGCGAGTCGGTGCCGACCAGCGTGTCCGGATAAGCCAGTTCCGAGGCGACGGTCTTGTCGGGGAACGTGGTCTTGGTCTTGGTCTTCGACGTCCACACCGTCTGCGACAGATATTCGAGATTGACCTGGTGGCAGATGCCGGTGCCGGGAGGCACCACGCGGAAATCCTCGAATGAGCGCTGCGCCCATTTCAGGAAGCGGTAGCGCTCCTGATTCTGCTTGTATTCCTCTTCGACGTTTTTCTTAAACGAGTCCTTGTGGCCGAAGAAATTCACCGCCACCGAATGGTCGATGACGAGATCGACCGGCACCAGCGGATTGATCTTCTTGGCGTCACCGCCGAGATGATCCATCGCGTCGCGCATGGCGGCGAGATCGACCACGGCGGGCACACCAGTGAAATCCTGCATCAAGACGCGCGCCGGGCGGAACGCGATTTCACGGTCGGAGGTCTTGGTCTTGAGCCATTGCGCGACGGCCTGGATGTCGGCCTTGGTGACGGTGCGGCCATCCTCGTTGCGCAAGAGATTTTCGAGCAGGACTTTGAGCGAGAACGGCAGCCGCGAAATCCCCTTCAGCCCGTTCTTTTCGGCGATCGGAAGGCTGTAATAGGCGTAGGTCTTGGAACCGACCTTGAGCGGGCGGAGGCACTTAAAGCTGTCGAGCGAAGTCATGACTTTTTTCCCAAACTGCCGGCCGGGCGCCGGTGCAAAACAGAGGCAATGGATTGCCGAAGAAGGGCCTCAGCCCCCTCCCTTCCCTCCCCGCATGCGGGGGAGGGAAGGGAGGGGGAAATCGAATGTGGCAGGCGTCACCGGCGCGCCGCGATCCGACACCCGGCTTATAAGGTCTTTTCTAAACTAGTGCCAGTTCGGCAAGGAATTGTCCGCTAACATGCAGCGTTTAGCCGGCAAGGCTCGTTTCAAGCCCGTTTCATGGCTCGTTTCATGGCTCGGCTTTGGGCCGCTGCGCCCGGCGCCGGAATTTGTCTCAAGGTTTCACCGATGCGGCTTACCGCTGTCGAACTGCACTGTCATCGCGGCGGGCGCGACGTCTTTACCGGCGTGAGCTTTGCGGTCGGCGCGGGCGAGGCTTTGACTGTTACCGGCCGCAACGGCGCGGGCAAATCCTCGCTGTTGCGCACAATCGGTGGACTTCTGCGTAGCGCGCAGGGCAGGCTTACGCTGGACGGCGGCGATCCGGAATTGAGCATCGGCGAACAGGCCCATTATCTCGGACACCAGGACGCCATCAAGCCGTCACTGACGGTCGCCGAGAACCTGCAGTTTTGGGCCGACTTCTTCGGCGCTCCGTCCAGCGATATTCGCGAAGCGCTCGCGGAGGTCGGGCTCGATACGCTCGCGGCGCTGCCGGCGGCCTATCTTTCGGCAGGCCAGCGCCGGCGGCTGTCGATCGCGCGGCTGATCGCGGTGAAGCGCCCGGTCTGGCTCCTCGACGAGCCGACGAGCGCGCTCGACGTGGCGGCGCAAAGCCGGCTGGCTGATCTGTTGCGCGGTCATCTCGCTAGCGGCGGCCTGATTGTGGCGGCGACACATGGCCCGATCGGCCTCGACACCACCCTGGAACTGCGGCTCGACCAAACCGCACCTTCCCGTGTGCCGGCCGGGGCATCGGCATGAGCGCGCTTGCCGCCATCCTGGTGCGTGACATGCGCATCGCCGTGCGCGTCGGCGGCGGTGCGCTGATGGGCGTCTTGTTCTTCCTGGTGGTGGTGACGCTCACGCCCTTTGCGGTCGGGCCCGACCTTGCGCTCCTCAAGCGCATCGGGCCGGCAATCCTGTGGCTCGCGGCGTTGCTTGCAAGTTTGCTGGCGCTCGACCGGCTGTTCGCCAACGATCACGACGACGGTTCGCTCGATCTCATTCTGATGGGACGCGCGCCGCTTGAACTTGTCGTCGCCATGAAGGGTCTCGCGCATTGGCTGACCACCGGTTTGCCACTCGTTATCGCGGCGCCGCTGATCGGATTGTTCCTCAATATCGATGCGGCGGCCGAAGGCGCTTTGGTGCTGACGCTTCTGGTCGGCACGCCGGCGCTGACCTTCATCGGCCTGATCGGCGCAGCGATCGCGGTGACGCTGCGGCGCGGCGGCTTGTTGCTCGCCGTCATCGTGCTGCCGCTGACGGTGCCGGTTCTGATCTTCGGCGTCGCGGCGGCGAACGCCGCGGTCGTCGGGCCGGTGCCGTTCGGTACGCCGTTCACTATTCTGTGCGCGCTGACGCTTGCCAGTCTGGTCGTCGGGCCGTTTGCCGCCGCGGCCGCATTGCGGCAGGAAATCGAGTAGCATGCCAATTAAATAGCCATCATGCTCATGCAAAAGTGAGAGCGTGCGGCAAGGGCGGCATTGTCCCCAGCTAGGAAGCGATTGTAGGAAGTGGCTGATGAACCTCTCCGATCTCGCCAACCCTTCGCGATTCCTGCAGCTCGCCAATAATACCATTCTTTGGCTTAGCGGGGTGACGGTGCTGGCTTTCGCCTTCGGCATCGACCAGGCCATGATCGCGCCGGACGACTATCAGCAGGGCGCCACCGTCAAGATCATGTTCCTGCACGTGCCGTCGGCCTGGCTCGGCATGCTCGGCTGGGGGGTGATGACGGTCGCAGCGCTTGGCACCTTGGTGTGGCGGCATCCGCTCGCCGACGTTACGGCGAAAGCGGCGGCGCCGATCGGGGCGGCCTTCACGCTGCTCTGCCTCGTCACCGGCTCGCTGTGGGGACGGCCCGAATGGGGCACCTATTGGGTGTGGGACGCGCGGCTGACATCCGAGCTTGTTTTGCTGCTGCTCTATCTCGGCGTCATCGCGCTGTGGCGCACCGTCGACGATCCGTCGCGCGCGGCGCGCGCCGCCGCGATCCTGACGCTGGTCGGCGCGATCGATCTGCCGATCATCAAATTCTCGGTCGACTGGTGGAATACGCTGCACCAGGGCGCGTCGGTGTTCCGGCTCGGCGGCTCGACGATCTATCCGACAATTCTCATCCCGCTCTTCGTCATGGCGGGCGCTTTCACGTTGCTGTTCGCGACGCTATTGCTGGCGGCGATGCGCAATGAAATTTTGCGCCGCCGCGTGCGCACCCTGCATCTCCTGCAAGCGGGAGCCGCGAGCTAAAAATGGAAACAACGGCGCATATAGATTTCATCGCCGCGTCCTATGCCTCGGCCGTCATTATCATTGGCGCGCTGATCGCCTGGGTGTCGCTCGATTACCGCGCGCAACGGCGCAAGCTCGCCGATCTCGAACTGCAGGGTTTTACCCGCGGTTCCGGGACGGCGCGCACGGACCGGACGAGCGATCACGCCAAAGAAGCCGCAAAGGAACAGGCATGAGCGTGACGGCGAACGAGAATAGCGGTCTGCGCCGGCGCCGGGTCCTCGTCTTCCTCCCGCTCGTGCTGTTTCTCGGGCTCGCCGCCTTGTTTCTGTTCCGCCTCTTTGCCGGCGATCCGGAGCTCATTCCCTCGGCGCTGATCGGCCATCCGGCGCCGCCAACCGCGCTGCCGCCGGTCGCCGGACTAGACCGCAACGGGACGCCGCTGCCGGGCCTCGATCCGGCGAGCTTCAAAGGTGCCGTCACCGTCGTCAATGTGTGGGCGTCATGGTGCGTGCCGTGTCGCGACGAGGCGCCGCTCTTGGTGCAACTGTCGCAGGACAACCGCTTCCGCATAGTCGGCATCAATTACAAGGACGAAGCCGACAATGCGCGGCGCTTCCTCGCTCGCTTCGGCAATCCCTTCGCCGCGGCCGGCGCCGACGAAAACGGCCGCGCCGGCATCGAATGGGGCGTCTATGGAGTGCCGGAGACATTCGTCGTCGGCCGCGATGCCAAGATTGCCTACAAGCTTGTCGGACCGATCACCGCCGACAATCTCGATACCGTGCTCAAGCCGCAGATCGAAAAGGCCTTGGGGGCGGGGTCGTAGCTTACGATCCGTCACCCTGAGGTGCGAGCGTAGCGGGCCTCGAAGGGCGACGGCCCCGGCGCTTCGGCCGTATCCTTCGAGGGCCGCTTCGCGGCCACCTCAGGATGACGGATCACTCAGAAGCCGGTTCCGCCGCATATTTCTTCAACAGCGGCATTTGCAGCGCGCCGAACACGAGCGTCAGCGGCATCACGGCGAACACTTTGAAATCGACCCAGATGTCGGTCGAGACATTGCGCCACACGATTTCGTTGAGGACGGCGAGCACCAGAAAAAAGCTGGCCCAGCGCAGCGTCAGCTTGCGCCAGCCTTCCCCGGTCAAATGAAAGAGCGAATCGAACACGATGCCGAGCAGCGGCTTGTTGAAGACGAGCCCGCCGAGGAGGATCGCGCCGAACAGCGCGTAGATGATGGTCGGCTTGACCTTGATGAAGGTCGCGTCGTGCAGGATGAGCGTCAGGCCGCCGAACACGACGACAACGATCGCGGTGACGATGGTCATGATGGGGAAATGGCGCGTCAGCACATAGGACACCGCCATGGCGGCGAGGATCGCGACCATGAAGGTCGCGGTGGCGACGAAAATGCCGTAATGCGAATTGGCAAAGAAGAATAGCAGCAGCGGCCCGAGATCGAGCGCGAGTTTCAGGAACGGATTGAGCTGCGGCTTCGCCGCTTGTGGCATCGTCATGAATCCAATCCGGCAATGGCGCGGGCGAAGTCGCGCGCCGAGAACGGCGAAAGATCGTCGACGCCTTCGCCGACGCCGATGAAATGCACCGGCACCGCGAATTTCGTGGCGATGGCGACAAGAATACCGCCGCGCGCAGTGCCGTCGAGCTTGGTCATTGCCAACCCGGTGACACCGACAGCTTTCTTGAAAATCTCGACCTGCGACAGCGCATTCTGGCCGACCGTGGCATCGAGCACGAGGAGCACGGCGTGCGGCGCTTGCGCGTCGACCTTTTTGGTGACACGGACGATCTTGTGCAATTCTTCCATCAGTTCGGTGCGGTTTTGCAGCCGCCCTGCGGTATCGATAAGCAAAACATCGGTCCCGCGCTCCTTCGCCGCCACAATCGCGTCGAAGGCAAGACCGGCGGCGTCGGCGCCGGCTTCGCGCGCAATGAAGCTTGCGCCGGTGCGCTCCGACCAGATTTTGAGCTGCTCGATGGCGGCGGCGCGGAACGTATCGCCGGCCGCGAGCATCACCGTGCGGCCTTCAGCGCGTAGCTTCGCGGCGAGCTTGCCGATGGTCGTCGTCTTGCCCGAGCCGTTGACGCCTGCGACGAGAATAATGAATGGCTTTTTCGTCGTGTCGATGACGAGTGGATGGGCGACAGGCGTCAGCGCCTTCTCGACTGCGGCGGCGACGACGGCCTTGACCTCGTCCGGCGATATCTCGGCGTCGTGGCGGCCTTCGCTCAACGCCATGACGATGCGGTTTGAGGTTTCGAGCCCGAGATCGGCGCGGATCAGCGCGTCGTCGATCTCGTCGAGGACAGCGGTGTCGAGCTTGCGTTTGGTGACGAGGTCCGAGATCGCGCCCAGCGCCGAGGAACTGCGCTTGAGCCCGCCGGAGAGCCGCTTCCACCAACCCTTGGATTCGGGATTTTGGGCGGTTTCGGCGGTTTCTGCTGCGCTGTCCGTTGTACTGTCTTGCATAAGGCGCCCGTGATAGCGGTTTCGGCAGAACCCTGAAAGGCTTGAGCCCAAAAGAATGTCAGGGAAGGACATGACCCCGGAAGAGATGGTGTCGCGGCTCCTCTATCGCGACGGGCTGATGCTGGTGATCGACAAACCGGCGGGCTTTGCCGTGCATAATGGCCCCAAAGGCGGGGTAAGCCTGCAGGACCATTTCGACGCGTTGCGGTTCGGCCTGCCGCGGCCGCCGTCGCTGGCGCACCGACTCGACCGCGACACGTCCGGCTGCCTGGTGCTCGGCCGCCATCGCAAGGCGCTGGCGGCGCTCGGCAAACGGTTCAAAAGCGGCGAGATTGGCAAGACCTATTGGGCCGTCGTCGAGGGCTCTCCCGCGACGGACGAAGGCGTCATCGAACTGCCGCTCGGCCGGCTCGACGACACGCGGGGCTGGTGGATGAAGCACGATCCCGGCGGGCAGCCCGCCGTGACCAAGTGGAAAGTGTTGGGACGCGATTCCGCAAATTCGCTTGCCTGGTTCGCGCTCGAACCACTGACCGGGCGCACGCATCAACTTCGGGTGCATTGCGCCGAAATGGGCTGGCCGATTTTAGGCGACACCATTTATGGCACCGCGCCGCGTGTCGGCGGACCGCCGCTGCACCTGCATGCCCGCGAGGTCGTGGTGCCACTTTACAAGAATCGCGCGCCGATCCGCATCACGGCACCAGTGCCGCCGCATATGCGCGAGCGGCTCGCGCATTGCGGCTGGCGGCGCGAGGAACACGCCGAGGCGACCGCGCTCGCGCCGGACGCCCCGCCGCGTAACGCCGCGATCAATAAATCGTCGCTTTGATCCGCTCCGGCGCGAGCCGATCGTGCTCGGGCCCGCCCATCTTGCCGCCGGTCAATTCGGCAAGAATCGAACCCGGCGTCGGCAAAGTCTTGCGATCGACGTGCTGTGCCGGATCCCACAGTTTCGAGCGGATGATGGCCTTGGTGCATTGGAAGTAGGCGCGCTCCACCGTCACGACCAGCACGCATTTCGGCGTCTTGCCGTTGAAGACAAAGCTCTCGGTCAGTTTCGGATCGGTCGAGATGACGGCGCGGCCGTTGATGCGCATGGTTTCGCCGACGCCGGGAACGAGGAACAACAGCGAGATGCGCGGATCGCGCACCAGGTTGCGCAGGCTGTCGATGCGATTGTTGCCGCGCCGGTCGGGAATGAGCAGCGTGTGCTCGTCCATCACCCGCACGAAACCGGGCGGGTCGCCGCGCGGCGAGCAATCGAGGCCTTCGGGGCCGCAGGTCGCCAGCACAGCGAAAGGTGCGGCTTCGATCAGCTTGCGATATTGCGGCGTGATGTGATCCGCTTCCTTGACGACGGCGGGCCCGTAGGGCCCGTCGCTGTAAAGACTCTCAAGCTCGGCGGTTGTCGTGATCAGATAATCTTGGCTGTCCATCGCGCCGCCTCCGATTCAGAGCATGACCGGGAAGCAAGCTTACTCAAGCGGCCAGCAATTGTCTGCCGTCATGCGCGGCCATTTTCAGGTCGGCGATCGTGCCAGCCTTGGCCGGTGCGGCAAGCTTCACCAGCGTGAATTGCTCGGTGCGGCCGATGTCACGTGATTCGACCAGAACGCGGCGCATCGCGCCGACCTCGCCGTCGAGATGACGCGCCAGCGCCGCGGCGCCGGCTTCGCGGAGCCGCCGGGCGCGGTCCTTCACGACGGTGCGGGATGGCTGCGGCATGCGCGCGGCCGGCGTGCCGGGGCGCGGCGAGAACGGAAAAACGTGGAGATACGTCAGCCCGCAGTTCTCGACCAGCGCCAGCGAGTTCTCGAACATATCTTCGGTTTCGGTCGGAAAGCCCGCGATCAGATCGGCGCCGAACACCGTATCGGGGCGGAGCCGCCGTACCACCGCGCAAAACGCAATGGCATCGGCGCGCAAATGCCGCCGCTTCATGCGCTTGAGAATGAGATCGCAGCCTGACTGCAATGACAGATGCAGATGCGGCATCAGCCGCGCATCGCTGGCCAGGGCGTCGAGCAGATCGCGATCGGCCTCGACCGAATCGATCGATGACAGCCGCAGCCGCTTGAGCTCCGGCACGTGTTTGAGGATTTGCTTCACCAGCATGCCGAGCTTGGGCGTGCCCGGCAGATCGGCGCCATAGCTCGTGATGTCGACGCCGGTGAGCACGATCTCGCGATAATCATTGGCGACGAGCCGGCGCACGTCGTCGACCACGGCGCCCATCGGGACCGAGCGCGAATTGCCGCGGCCGTAGGGAATGATGCAGAAGGTGCAGCGGTGATCGCAGCCGTTCTGCACTTGCACGAAAGCGCGGGTGCGCCCGGAAAAATTGTCGACGAGGTGCGCCGCGGTTTCCTTCGCCGCCATGATGTCGTTTACGAGGGCCTTCGGCGCATCCTCGAGGTCGAAAGCCGCACGCGTTTGCGCCCAGCCCTTGGCGGAAAGCTTTTCGGCGTTGCCGAGGACGCGATCCGCTTCGGGCATGGCCGTGAATGTCTGCGGCTCGGTCTGCGCCGCGCAGCCGGTGACGACGATTTTCGCCAGCGGGCGCTCGCGGCGGAGCGCGCGGATGGTCTGGCGCGCTTGCCGCACCGCCTCCGCCGTGACCGCGCAAGTATTGATCACGACGGTGTCGGAGAAGCCCGCGGCTTCCGCCTCGCGGCGGATCACTTCGGATTCCGCGGCATTGAGCCGGCAACCAAAGGTGATGACTTCGACAGTCATATTTGCACGCTCATGGCTTACGCCGCTCCCGCGGCGGAGAGCGCGGCGTCGAACCGACCGTTGTGTTCGTATTCGACCGGGCCGGTCATCAGCACGTGATCGTCCTTCTCGCGCCATTCAATGGTGAGATCGCCGCCCGGCAAGGACACTCTTACTTTGCGGCCAGTGCGACGCAGTCGCGCCGCGGCGACCGCCGCGGCGCAGGCGGCCGAGCCGCAAGCCTTGGTGAGGCCGGCGCCGCGTTCCCAGGTCCGCATCACGATGTGATCGCGCCCCGGCGTCGCCGCGAGCGTGATATTGGCGCGCTCCGGAAACATCGGATGATTTTCGAGGAGCGGGCCGATCTTGGCGAGATCGTAGGAGGCGGGATCGTCGACCCAGAAAATCGCATGCGGATTGCCCATGCTGACGACCGAAGGCGTATGCAGGATCGGCGCGCCGCGCGGTCCGATTTCGAACTCGATGGCGCGGGTATCGGCGAATTCCTGGGCCAGCGGAATCTCGTCCCAGCGCAGCCGCGGCCTGCCCATATCGACGGTGTAGAGACCACCGTCGGCGCGCCAGCATGGGATCAATCCGGCTTGCGTCTCGAAGGTCAGCGCCGACAGGCCGGTCTGTTCGCTGAGCAAAGCCGCGACGCAGCGCATGCCGTTGCCGCAGGCGCCCGCCTCCGAGCCGTCATTGTTATAGATGCGGATCAAGCCATCCGTCGCCGCCCGCGCCGGATAAAGCACCATGAGCTGATCGTAAGGCTCTTGCCGCGCCGCCGCTTGCGCCTCGGCGGCTGCCACCGGGCGTGCCGGCGTCTTTGGCGCCGCACGCAGATCGACGATGACGATCTCGTTGCCGAGGCCGTTCATCTTGACGAAATCACGGTTCGCCAGCGCGCCCATCACAAAACCCAAAAAACCGCAATAATTATCGGCAACTTATATGAGGACTCACACCGCCCGCGCCAGTGCCCCGGGCAATGGTCCGATTGCGCAGGGCCGGGAAATTGGGCAAGGCACAGCATGCCTAGCCGTGCTAAAGTCCTGCGGGCGACGAATGGATTTGGGCGACGGTGCGGCCGCGGGCACCGATCGCGTGTGCAAGGAGAGCCCGATGTCGTTCCGCCTGAGCCTTCGCGCCGGTGCCGCGATGGCCGTTGTGACCTTCCTGGCAGTGTTTTTGGCGCTGTTGGTGACCGCGGTACAGTCTCTGGCGCAGACGCCGCCAGCCCCCGCCGCGACGCCGGCCGCGCCTGCCGCTCCCGCCCAAGGCAGCACCCAAGGTCAGAGCAACCAGACCGGAGATGTGTTCGGCCAGAACACGGCGCTGACGGCAAAGACGATCATTTACGTCAAGGGGTCGGGCAGCTGGGACAAGGCCTTCGACACCATCACCACTGCGTTCAAGAAGATCGACGCCTATCTCGACAAGGAGGGCATCAAGGCGAGCGGCCTGCCGATGACGATCTTCACCTCGACCGACGATACCGGCTTCGAATACGAAGCCGCCATTCCGATTGCCGAAGCCCCCAAGAACCCGCCGCATGGCGATATGTTTGTCGGCCAGTCGCCGGAGGGCACGGCGCTGAAATTCGTCCATCGCGGCTCGTATGACGACCTCGACAATACCTACGAGGCGATCACCAATTATCTCGATGACAAGAAGCTCGAAGCCAAGGACATGTTCATCGAGGAATATGTGACCGATCCGGTCAAGTCCGAGGCCGGCAAGCTTGTGGTTAACGTCTATGTCATGATCAAACAGCCCAGCGCGCCCGGCTAGTTCCGCCGGCATCGGGCTAGTTGCCTGCCATAGGTTGACAGTAATCCGCGCCGTCACTAGGTTCCGCCGGCACTCGTAAGAGACTGAAGTCTTAGACCGCCGACCGGTCCTGGAGACCGGAGGTAACCGCCCGACAGCGCGATGCGCCCTCGGGCGCAAAACTGTTTGGATAACGATGTTCGACAATCTGTCGGAACGACTGGGTTCGATCCTCGACCGCCTGACGCGGCGCGGTGCGCTGTCGGAAGCGGATGTCGACGAGGCGCTGCGCGAAGTGCGCCGCGCGCTGCTCGAAGCCGACGTTGCGCTCGATGTGGCGCGGGCCTTTACCGAGCAGGTGAAGGTACGCGCGGTCGGCGTCGACGTGATCAAGTCGGTCACGCCCGGCCAGATGGTCGTCAAGATCGTGCACGACGAGCTGATCGCAACGCTGGGCTCGGATACGCAGCCGATCGATCTCAATGCGCCGGCGCCGGTCGTCATCATGATGGTTGGGCTGCAAGGCTCCGGCAAAACCACGACCACGGCCAAGATCGCCAAGCGCCTCACCGACGTGCAAAAGCGCAAAGTGCTGATGGCGTCGCTCGACACGCGCCGGCCCGCCGCCATGGAGCAGCTGGCCGTTCTCGGCAAACAGGTCTGCGTCGAAACGCTGCCGATCGTCGCCGGACAGACGCCGGTGCAGATTGCCGGGCGCGCCCAGCAAGCGGGACGGCTCGGCGGCTATGACGTGGTGATGCTCGATACCGCGGGCCGCCTCGCGCTCGACGAGGAATTGATGCGTGAGGCGGCAGAGGTGCGCCGCGCTGCTGCGCCCCACGAAGTGCTTCTCGTCGCCGACGCGTTGACCGGCCAGGACGCCGTCAATCTGGCGCGCGCGTTCAACGAGCGGCTCGACCTCACCGGCATCGTGCTGACCAGGATCGACGGCGACGGCCGCGGCGGCGCCGCTTTGTCGATGCGCGCGGTGACCGGCAAGCCGATCAAACTGATCGGCACCGGCGAAAAGCTCGACGCCATCGAGGACTTTTATCCGCAGCGCATCGCCGACCGCATTCTCGGCATGGGCGACATTGTCTCGCTGGTCGAAAAAGCCGCAACCACCATCGACGCCGAAAAAGCCGCCCGCGTCGCCGAGAAGATGCGCAAGGGCGCGTTCGATTTGTCCGATCTGCGCGAGCAACTCGGCCAGATGAAGAGCATGGGCGGCATGTCCGGGCTGATGTCGATGATGCCCGGCATCGCCAAGATGAAAAACCAGCTGGCCGAGCGCAATCTCGATGAGACGGTGCTCAAGCGCCAGATGGCGATCATCGATTCGATGACGCCGTCCGAGCGGCGTAATCCCGATGTGCTCAAAGCGAGCCGCAAGCGGCGCATCGCCTCGGGCTCCGGCACCAAGCCCGAAGACATCAACCGGCTTTTGAAAATGCACCGCACCATGGCCGACATGATGAAAGCCATGGGCGGCGCCAAGCGCGGCCCGATGGCGGGCCTCGCTAATATGCTGGGTTTCGGCGGCGGCATGCCGAGCCCAGAGGAAATGGCGAAGCTTGCCGAAAAGCTGCCGGGCGGTTTGCCGGCCGGCTTACCCGGCGCACCGGGCAAAGCTGTCCCGGGTATGCCGCCGAAAATGCTGGGCGTGCCCGGCTTGCCAGGATTGCCGCCGAATTTTCCGGGACTTCCCGGTCTCGGTGCCAAGTTTCCGGGCGGCCTGCCCGGATTGGGAAAGAAGAAGTGATTTTTTGAGTTCAACACAATCAACGTAGCGAAAGGAAACTGAATGCCCCTCGTTATCCGCATGGCCCGCGCCGGCACCAAGAAGCGGCCGTTCTATCATATCGTCGTCGCCGACAGCCGCAGCCCCCGCGACGGACGCTTCATCGAACGTCTCGGCTTTTTCAATCCGCTGTTGCCGAAGGACAAGACCGAACGGCTGACCTGGGACATCGAAAAAGCCAAGGCCTGGATCGCCAAGGGCGCGCAGCCGTCGGATCGCGTCATGCGCTTCCTCGACGCCGCCGGCGTGATGAAGCGGACGCCCCGCAAGAATCCCGAAAAGGCGATCCCACGCAAAGAGCGTAAGGCCCAGGCCGAGGCCGCGAAGGCCGCGGCGGGCGCGGTGCCCGCAGCAGCACCGGCACCCGCGGCGGCCCCGGCGAGCTGACGCGCGACAACGCGATGGCGGGCGGCGGGCTAGTCTGTTTAGGACAAATCGGCGCGCCCCACGGCGTGCGCGGCGAAGTCCGTCTGCATTCCTTCACCGCCGATCCGGCAGCGATCACGAGCTATGGTCCGCTCGAGACTGTAGACGGCCGAGTGTTCAAGATCGAAACCATGCGGCTGGCGAAGGATCACTTCGTCGCGAAAATCTCGGGCGTCGCCGATCGCGATGCCGCGGAGCTGTTGAAGAACATCAAGCTCTATGTGCCGCGCGAGCGGTTGCCAGAGCCGGACGAGCCTGACGAATTTTATCATGCCGATCTGATCGGGCTCTCGGTCGTCGATCGCCATGGGCAAAAACTCGGCACCGTCGTAGCGGTCCATAATTTCGGCGCCGGCGATCTGATCGAAGTGAACCCGGAGGCAGGCGGCAAGACCGAATTGCTGCCGTTCGACAAAACGCATGTGCCGATCGTGGACATTGCCGAAGGCTTGATCGTCGTCGTTCAGCCTTCAGGAGGCGATTGAGATGTGGCGGGCAAGCGTACTGACAATTTTTCCGGACATGTTTCCGGGCCCGCTCGGCGTCAGCCTCGCCGGTAAGGCCTTAGCTGCTGGCGCCTGGTCGCTCGACGTCGCCGATATCCGGAATTTTACCGCCGACAAGCATCGCAGCGTCGATGACACCCCGGCCGGCGGCGGCCCCGGCATGGTGATGCGCGCCGACGTGCTCGGCCGCGCCGTGGATGCCATTGTTCCAGACTTGGCCACCGACGCCCGGCCCCGCATCCTCCTGTCGCCGCGCGGCATGCCGCTGTCCCAAAGCCGGGTCGAGACGCTGACCGCCGGCTCCGGCGTCGTGCTCATTTGCGGACGCTTCGAGGGGGTCGACGAGCGGCTGATCGCGGCGCGCGGCCTCGAGGAGGTCTCCATCGGCGATTACGTCCTGTCCGGCGGCGAAGTCGCAGCCTTAGCGCTGATCGACGCCTGCGTGCGGCTCCTGCCCGGCGTCATGGGGGCGCCCGCATCCGGCGCCGAAGAGAGCTTTGCCGACGGCCTTTTGGAATATCCGCACTATACCCGGCCCCAGACCTGGGAGGGCCTGTCGATCCCCGAAATCCTGACCTCCGGCGACCACGGCAAAATCGCCGCCTGGCGCCGCGCCGAGGCCGAAAGGCTAACCCGGGAGCGCCGGCCGGACCTCTGGGACAAACGTCATTCCGGGGCACCGGCGAAGCCCCCGAACCCCATCGGGGCGTCCCGCAACAAGGAGGGGTGACGACAGGGTGACAAAGCCCGCGCGGTAGCGTAGAAGCTCGCCCAACCCGAGTAAAACCGGCCGAAACAAGCGCGCGCCAAGGGGCGCAGCGGATGGAGAATTCGCCATGAACTTGCTCAAAGAAATCGAAACCGAACAGGTGGCGAAGCTCACCGCCGGCAAGGAAATTCCGGATTTCCGCCCGGGCGATACACTTGTCGTCAACGTCAAGATCATCGAAGGCGAGCGCAGCCGCGTGCAGGCCTATGAAGGCGTCTGCATCGGCCGCTCCGGCGGCGGCATCAACGAGAACTTCACGGTGCGCAAGATTTCATACGGCGAAGGCGTCGAGCGCGTCTTCCCGTTATATGCGCCGATGATCGATTCGATCACCGTGGTCCGCCGCGGCAAAGTCCGCCGCGCCAAGCTCTATTATCTGCGCGGCCTGCGCGGCAAGTCCGCCCGCATCATCGAGCGGCAGGATCACACTGGCGAAGCGGCGATAGGTTCCGAGGGCGCGGCCAAAGCTTCGGCCAAGGCGGCGACCAAAAAAGCCATGAAAGCCGAAGGCAAAACCGACGCCAAGACCGCAGCCAAGCCGAAGGCCAAGCCAAAGGCTGCGGCGGCGAAGGCGTAACAATCCGCCGCATCACGATTATATTGCGCGCATGCGGCGGACTGGAGTTTCGTAACAATGAGCCAAGCGCGTACCCTCTACGACAAAATCTGGGACGACCACGTGATCGAGGCGGAAGCTGACGGCACCGCCCTCATCTATATCGATCGCCATATCGTGCACGAAGTGACGAGCCCGCAGGCGTTCGAAGGCCTCCGCCTCTCGGGCCGCAAGGTGCGCGCGCCGGCCAAGACGCTGCTCGTCGTCGATCACAACGTGCCGACCACCAATCGGCATCTGCCCAATCCGGATCCGGAAAGCGCCACCCAGATCGCTTATCTGGCGGAGAACGCAAAATTCTTCGATCTCGAATATTATGACGAGTTCGATAAGCGCCAGGGCATTGTCCATATCATCGGCCCGGAGCAGGGTTTTACGTTGCCCGGCGTCACCTTGGTGTGCGGCGACAGCCATACCGCGACCAATGGCGCGTTCGGCGCGCTCGCTTACGGCATCGGTACGTCTGAAGTCGAACACGTGCTGGCGACCCAGACGCTGGTGCAGCAGAAATCGATGAACATGCGCGCCGTGGTCGACGGCAAGCTGCCGCCGGGCGTCACCGCGAAAGACATCATCCTCGCCATTATCAGCGAGATCGGCACCGCGGGCGGCACCGGCTATGCGCTGGAATATGCCGGCGAGGCGATCAGCGCGCTGTCGATGGAAGGCCGCATGACGGTCTGCAACATGTCGGTCGAGGCCGGCGCCAAAGCGGGCTTCATCGCGCCGGACGAAAAGACCTATGCCTATCTCAACGGCCGCCCCAAGGCGCCGAAGGGCAAGGACTGGGATACGGCACTGCGTTACTGGGAGGCGCTGCACTCCGACGCCGGCGCCCATTTCGACCGCGAGGTCCGGCTCGATGCGGCGAAACTGCCGCCGCTCGTGACCTGGGGCACGAGCCCCGAACAGGTCGTGTCGATCTCCGGCCGGGTGCCGAGCCTCGACGGCGTCAGCGATGCGCACAAGCGCGAAGCCATCGAACGCGCGCTCGCCTATATGGGGCTCAAGGGCGGCGAAAAAATTTCCGACATCGCCGTCGACCGCGTCTTCATCGGCTCCTGCACCAACGCGCGGATCGAGGATTTGCGCGCCGTCGCCAAAGTCGTCGACGGCAAGAATGTGAACACCAAAGTCAACGCGATGATCGTGCCGGGTTCGGGGCTGGTCAAAGAACAGGCCGAGTCCGAAGGCCTCGACAAGATTTTCGTCAAGGCCGGCTTCGAATGGCGCGAGCCCGGCTGCTCGATGTGCCTCGCCATGAACCCGGACAAGCTCAAGCCGGGTGAACGCTGCGCCTCGACCTCGAACCGCAATTTCGAAGGCCGCCAGGGCTACAAGGGCCGCACCCATCTGGTGTCGCCGGCGATGGCCGCCGCCGCCGCAATCGCGGGGCACTTCGTCGACGTGCGGGAGTGGAATTAAAAAGCTCAGCGCTGGCGCTTCTCATTCAAAGGCTACGGCTCAGCCCCGCACCCACCAGCAGTGCATTTGCGGAAAAAGCACCGTGCCGCTCGGCCGGTGCTGCAATTCGTACCAATCGACGCAGCGGCGATAGAGCAGCGGCCGCGGGTGGATCTCGATGCGGTGGCCGACATAACGCGGCGGCGGCGGACTGGATAGCTCTGGTCCGGCAAGCGGCGAGGAAACGGTCTGCGCCGCCGCATGCGGCGCCAAGTCAAACAGCGGCAGCACGGCCAGAATTATTGTCGCAATCAACGCTTTCAATTTTGTCATTGGCTCAATCTACCCCGTCCGACTCAATACGCATTACACTACGATTATGGCCGATCTCGCATCCGATCCGCTGAACTGGCGGCCGGTCAAGGCGCCGTCGCTCACCGAACTTGAGGTTCTGGCGAGCGAGCTGTTTCGCCATTTGCCGAAGAAATTCCGCGAATTGTGCGCCGATGTCGTCATCCAGGTCGACGATTTCCCAAGCGACGACGTGCTCGAAGAAATGCAGGCGGAAAGCGAGTTCGATCTGCTCGGGCTATTTCAGGGTGTCGGCCTGCCGTTCCGCGCCGAGAGCGCGGTTGTCCAGATGCCGAACATGATCTGGCTTTATCGCCGCCCGATCCTCGATTATTGGGCCGAGCACGACGAGACCTTGGGCGCTATCATCAAGCATGTGCTGGTGCACGAGATCGGACACCATTTCGGCTTGTCCGATGGCGACATGGCGGCGATTGAAGAGGCCGCGGGATAAAATTTACAGGGAGACATCGCATGAAAGTCGACGGCGGATGCGCGTGCGGCGCCATCAAGGTCGAAGCCGAGGCCGATCCGGAACGGACGCAAATCTGTCACTGCACCGACTGCCAGGCCGCAACCGGCACGGCGTTCCGGGTCTCGGTTCCGGTGCCGGGCGCGACATTGAAGCTCACCGGACAACCGGCCATCTATGTGAAGACCACCGCCGACAGCGGCAAGCCGCGGGTGCAGGCTTTTTGCGGCAAGTGTGGCAGCCCGATCTATTCAACGACGCCCGGCGACGGCGTGCAGCCGTCCTACACGCTGCGGGTCGGCATTTTGCGCCAGCGCGAAGAGTTCGTGCCGCGCAAGCAAATCTGGTGGCGGTCGGCGCGCCATTGGGTCACGCAGCTTGGCCGCGTGCCGCAATTCGAGAAGCAAAGCTAATGCAGGCGTGGCCATGATTTCGCGCGATCTGAGCCGTGCTATAAAGTGCTGTGAAATTGCACAATCCGAACAGGAACGACTGCCATGCTGATCACCGTTTTCCGCTCCCGCCTGAAGCACGGTGTGCACGACGAATATGCCACAGCCGTCGAGCGCATGAGCCAGCTCGCCCAGACCATGCCGGGCTATATCTCGCACAAAACCTATCATGCGGAAGACGGCGAGCGCTGCACCATCGTCGAGTTCGAACACGAAGAGGGCTTGCGCACCTGGCGCACCAATCCCGAGCATATCGCGGCGCAGAAAATGGCGCGGCAAAAGTATTACACCGAATATAGCGTGCAGGTCTGCACGCTCGACCGCGAGGCGAAATTCAAGGAAGAACCGGCAAAATCGGGGGCTCTGGCGCAGGCTTGACCCGGGCGCTCGGAGCCGCCATTAACGTGTCAAAATATGGCTTTTAGGCTATCCGAACACCGCGCTCCGGCAGGATTGAAAATGGAAAAGTTCACCACTCTCGAAGGCGTCGCGGCGCCCCTGCGCATGATCAATATCGACACCGATATGATCATCCCGAAGCAATATCTGAAAACGATCAAGCGCACCGGGCTTGGCTCAGGCCTGTTTTCCGAAAAGCGCTTCAACGACGACGGCACCGAGAACAAGGATTTCGTGCTCAACAAGCCGGCCTATCGCAAGTCGAAAATTCTCGTTGCCGGCGACAATTTCGGCTGCGGCTCCTCGCGCGAGCACGCGCCCTGGGCGCTCCTCGATTTCGGCGTGACCTGCGTGATCTCGACCTCGTTCGGCGACATTTTCTACAACAACTGCTTCAAGAACGGCGTGCTGCCGATCAAAGTGTCGCCGGAAGACTTGGAGAAGCTGTTCGACGACGCCGAGCGCGGCGCCAATGCGACGCTCACCGTCGATCTCGAGAAGCAGGAAATCCGCGGCCCCGATGGTGGCGTGGTCAAATTCGACATCGACCCGCACCGCAAGAAATCGCTGCTCGAAGGCCTCGACGATATCGGCCTGACCATGCAGAAGAACGCCAAGATCGACGGCTTCGAGGCCAAAGCCAAGGCGGCGCGGCCCTGGATGTGACTGCCGGGTCACACCGCCGGGCGCTCTTGATCGCGCACCCTTGATCGCGCCGCGAACGCACATAAATCGCTAGCGGCGTTCACGGCGCTCGGCATCGGACCGCGGCTGAAACTTCTCGAGCGCAGTGTTCCGGTCTATCCGCGCTAAACCGCCGTCCCCGTTCGGTCCCGCGCCTTAATCCCCAGCCCCGCAGCATGATTCTCACCGCATGACGTCCGCCATCTCCATCACGCATCTGAATAAGACCTATGCGTCGGGCTTCCAGGCCTTGAAAGACATCAACCTGGAGATCCAGCACGGCGAGATTTTCGCACTGCTCGGCCCGAACGGCGCCGGCAAGACGACGCTGATCAGCACGATTTGCGGCATCGTGCGACCGTCAAACGGCACCGTTCTGGTCGATGGCCACAACATCCTGTCGGATTACCGCAGCGCGCGCTCTTTGATTGGGCTCGTGCCGCAGGAATTGACTACCGACGCCTTCGAGACGCCGCCGGCGACTATGCGGTTTTCCCGCGGGCTGTTCGGCAAGGCGCCGAACCCTGCGCTTATCGAGAAAGTGCTCAAGCAATTGTCGCTGTGGGGTAAGAAGGACGCCAAGATCCGCATGCTCTCGGGTGGCATGAAGCGCCGCCTGATGATCGCCAAGGCCTTGGCGCACGAGCCGCAAATCCTGTTTCTCGACGAGCCGACCGCCGGCGTCGACGTCGAATTGCGCAAAGACATGTGGCAATTGGTGCGCGAATTGCGCGCCTCGGGTGTCACCATCATCCTCACCACCCATTACATCGAAGAAGCCGAGGAGATGGCCGACCGCGTCGGCGTCATCAATCACGGCGAGATCATTCTGGTCGAGGACAAGGCCGAGTTGATGCGCAAGCTCGGCAAGAAGCAATTGACGCTCGATCTGCGCGAGCCGCTTGCGGCAGTTCCAGCGTCACTGGCAAGCTACAATCTTACTTTGGCCGGCGACCACAAGAGGCTGATCTACACCTACGACACCAAGAGCGAGCATACCGGCATCACCGCCCTGCTCGACGATCTGCGCCATGCCAATATCGCGTTCCAGGACCTGCAGACGACGCAAAGCTCGCTGGAAGACATTTTCGTTGGCCTGGTGAAAAAGTCGGGAGTAGCGCAATGAATATTTACGGCGTGCGCGCGATATTCATGTACGAAATGGCGCGGACCGGACGGACGCTGTTCCAAAGCATCGTCTCGCCGGTGATCTCGACCTCGCTCTATTTCATCGTGTTCGGCGCCGCGATCGGCTCGCGCATCACCCAGATCGACGGCGTGAGCTACGGTTCCTTCATCGTGCCGGGCCTGATCATGCTGATGCTGTTGACGCAGAGCGTGACCAATGCCTCGTTCGGCATCTATTTCCCGCGCTTTGTCGGCACGATCTACGAGATCCTCTCGGCGCCGATATCGCCGCTCGAAATCGTGCTCGGCTATGTCGGCGCCGCCGCCACCAAGTCGATCATTCTCGGCGTCATCATTCTTGCTACGTCGTATCTGTTTGTGCCGCTCCATATCGCGCACCCGTTCTGGATGGTCTCGTTCCTGGTGCTGACCGCATTGAGCTTTAGCCTGCTCGGCTTCATTCTCGGGCTGTGGGCGGGCGGTTTCGAGCAGTTGCAGATCGTGCCGCTTCTGATCATCACGCCTTTGACGTTTCTTGGCGGCACGTTCTATTCGACCAGCGTCCTGCCGCCGTTCTGGCGCAACGTCACGCTGTTCAATCCGCTGGTCTATCTAATCTCGGGGTTCCGCTGGAGCTTCTTCGGCATCGCCGACGTGAATATCGAGGTGAGCCTCGGCATGACGCTGGCGTTCCTTGCGGCCTGTCTCGCCATCGTCTGGTGGTTCTTCAAGACCGGGTATCGGTTGAAGAACTAGGCAGCCCTGCCGACAGGAAAGCAGCGTGCGGCGGCGGGGCGCCAAGCCGTTCCTGCGCAATGTGAATTTTTCTACTCATCAAATCTTAAGAGCGCGGGCGTAGTGTTATCGTCCGCCGAATTCGACGAGAACGCTGGGAGGCGTCCATGTTGGCGGAAATCTTCCTGTTGCGATTGGAAATGGCTTTGCGCGTCGCGGACGAAACGGGCGCTGCGGAAACCCCGCGCTTCGTTCCGCTGGCTCGCGGCGTGAAGCCGCAGTTCAAAAAGAAGCTGGCGGCGGTCTAAGCAAGACGATCTCGGCGGAATCTCGCCGTCGGGCTTTTAAGGCGCGCAGCGCCTGCACATTTCGTTTTTCCGGCGGACGATGCGGCCTGCGTGCCGCCAATTTCACTCTATTGCAACCTCGTGCTGGACCGCCGCGCGATGATCGCGCGGGCGATCTGTCATGCCGCACCGTCATAGCCGCAATTGCGGAACGCTGGACAGCGGCCCGATGCGAAAGTAGCCTTCGCCCAATAGTATCTGTGCTTACCAAAACAACCGCGCCGGACGGATGGCGTGGCCGCATCGGGAGGCAGGGTTGCTGCTCAAGGTTGACCGGATCGAAGCGGCAACGCCGCGCATTCGCCGGATCGAGTTGTCGGCGGCCGACGGCAGCGCTGTGCCGGCCTTTACCGCGGGGGCGCATATCGATGTCGAGCTGCCGAACGGCGAAAGCCGTTCCTATTCATTGCTCAACGATCAGGGCAACGGTCGGGACTCCCCACGACGCTACGTGATCGGCGTTTTGCGCGAGACCGAAAGCCTCGGCGGGTCGGCCTATATCCACGAGAAGCTCAGTGTCGGCGAGACCCTCAAGGCGTCGCCGCCAAGCAACGATTTTGCGCTCTATGAAGCCGGCGAGGTCAATGTCCTGATCGCCGGCGGCATCGGTATCACGCCGATCATGTCGATCGCGGCGCGGCTCGCGGAACTCGGCCGCGGCTACACGCTCTATTACTCCGCGCGCTCCGCGGACCAAGCGGCCTTTCTTGCCGAACTGCGCGCCCGCCACGGCGAGCGCCTGCTCACCCATTTCGACGGCGGCGATCCCACCCGCGCGCTCGACGTGAAGACGCTGCTCGGCACCCGGTTGCCGGGCATGCATGTCTATGCCTGCGGTCCGATCGGCCTCATCCGCGCCGTCGTTATGGCCACAGCCGACTGGCCGAAAGGCACGGTGCATTACGAACTGTTCAGGGGCAGCGCCGCCGATCTCGCGCCGGTCAACAATAACCAGCCGTTCGACATCGTGCTAAAGAAAGCCGGCAGGACTTTCACCGTCCCGGCCGACAAGAGCATTCTCGAAGTGCTCAAGGCCGAAGGCTTCAAGGTCAAGACGCTGTGTACGGCCGGGCGCTGCGGCACCTGCCGCGTGGGCTATGTGTCGGGCAAAGTCGATCATCGCGACGACATTCTCGACGACGATGAAAAAGAGGAATTTCTGCAAGTCTGCGTCTCGCGCGCCATGCCGGGCGAGACGCTGGTTCTCGATCTATAAATATCTCGATCGATCACATCTGAAAGGCTCCGCCATGAATATGCAGATCAAGCCAGGCGCAGCGTCGCCGCACGTGAAGACGCAGTCGCTGATTTGCGGCACGCTGGTCACGACCGACCTCAAGCGCGCGCGCCGCATGTACGAGGACGTGCTCGACATGGAATGTGTCGAGCCGGCGCGGGGCCTGATGTATGTGCGCGAGAAGGGACACCGCCCGGGCGAGCCCAAACACGGCAAGCCCTATTGGGTGCTTGAAGTGCGGCAGGCGCCCGAAATAAATGTGCCGCAGGAAATGCTGAATCATTGGGGCTTCGAAGCGCCGAGCCAGGCCGCCGTCGACGAGGCCTTCGCCAAGGTCACTGCCAACAAGGCCGAATACGGCATCGTCCGCGTGCAAAAGCCATTCTTCCGCAACGGCTCCTACGCGATCTATATGACCGACATGGATTCAAATTGGTGGGAGGTCGAATATCGCACGCCTGACCTGATCTACACGGCGTTGCGCGAAAAGGGCGACCAGTTCGCCGATTGATGCAAAAATCCGGATTGAGTGAATTGAGGGAGATGACCATGGCGGAACCGCTCGTCAAAAACGAATTTTTCTCGCACGGCACGTATGAATGCAACAACATGCCGGCGACGCGGCGGTTTCTCGTCGATTTCCTCGGCCTCGACATCGTCCGCCCGCTGAAAGAGGCGCAATATATGTGGAAGGGCGGCTCCTGGTCCGTGGTCTGCGTTTGCGTGCAGGACGGCGACGCCAAGGAACAGGGGCCGCAGAACCACTTCAAGCTCTCGGTGGCTTCCGACGCCGATGTCGATGCGGCGCGTGCCGCGGCGCTCGCGCACAAAGACGATTATGGCATCAAGCGCGTTTTCGATATCGAAGAGACGGACGGTCACCGCTCGTTCAAGCTGCTCGACCTCAACAATACCTGGTGGGAGATCAGCACCGTGTCGCAGGCCTATTACGACGAGGTATTCGCACGGGGCGATGCGCGGGCCTGACAGCGGCTGAGCGGCGGCGGCCCGGAGCACTTCAAAAAAACAAACGCGCGGGTTGAGCGGTGAAGTAATGATCTTTTGCCGATTTCGAAAGTCCGACTTTGTTTCCTATGGCATCATCGAAGACGATGTCGTGCGCGTCATCGAAGGCGAGCCCTTTGGACAATACGGGCTAGGGACGAAGCGCTTTCCGCTGCGCGAGGTTGAGTTGCTGGTGCCAGTGATCCCGGGCACGTTCTATGCGATCGGCTCGAACTACCACAATCACGTGGTTGGCAGAGCCAAGGTGAAGGGTCGCGAGCCGATCTTTTACCAGACACCGCGCGTCGGCTACCGGGCGAACAGCGCGCTACTGGCGCACGAGGCCGACATCGTCAAACCGGCCGATGCCGGGCCGCGCTTTGAATATGAGGCCGAACTCGTCGCCGTGATCGGCAAGCCGGCGCGAAAAGTCAGTCCGAGCGAGGCTGCCGAATGCATTTTCGGCTGGACCATCGGCAACGATCTCACCGAGCGCGACTGGCAGGCCAAGGATCCGACCAATCTGCGCGGCAAGAACGCCGACACGTTCAAGCCGATGGGACCGTGGATCGTGACCGGGCTCGAGCTCCGCGACATGACCACCAACGTCAAGATCAACGGCCGGCTCGCCCATTCGTTTCCGACCGCGAACATGCTGTTCAGCCCCGGCGAGGTCGTCAGCGACGTGTCGCGCTACAACACGCTGTCGCCCGGCGACGTGGTCTGGCTCGGCACCGACGAAGTGCCCGAGACAATCAAGCCGGGCGACCTGATCGAAATCGAGATCACAGGCATCGGCGTGCTGCGAAACCGCGTCATGGCGGAAGCCTGAACCACCATGAACAGCACCAGCTCGCGCATGAGCGACGCGCGATTTAAGGCAGGGGCGAAGCTCCTCATCGTCGCAGCGATCTTTGGTTTCGCCACGGCTTTGGCGCAAGCGCAATCGCCGTTTCGCAACCGGACCATCCGGATCATCTCGCAGTTCCCCGCGGGCGCGGTCTCCGACATCGCGCTGCGCATCCTGGCCGATCGCGCCGGCGCGCGGCTTGGCACCCAGATCATTGTGCAGAACCAGCCGAGCGCCGCCGGCGTCACTGCGGCGCGCGAGGCTTTGTCGGCGCCAGCCGATGGCGCCACGCTCGCCATGCTGTCGAACGCGACCGCCGTCAGCGCCGCGACCTACCAGCACATGCCGTTCGATCCGCTGACGGATTTCGTGCCGGTCTCCGGCATGAGCGACTTCGCCTATCTGTTTCTGACCGGTGCCGACTCAAGCTTGCACACGCTGCAGGATTTTCTGGCGGCGGCGCGGAAGAAGCCGGGACGGCTGAATGTCGGCACGTCGGCTTCGGGGACAACGCCTTATCTCGCGGCGCTGCTGTTCAAGAAAGTGGCCGGTATCGACTTCACCGTCGTGCCGTATCGCGGCGCGCCCGACCTCACCGTCGCGCTGTTGCGCAACGACGTCGATGTGGCGATCAATGCCTATGGGGGTTATCGCGAGGCGCTGACCGAGAAAAAATTGCGCGCGCTTGCGACGACCACGGCGAGCCGCTCGGCGTTTCTGCCGGACGTTCCGACCACCAAGCAAGCCGGCGTTGCGAATTTCGAAGTCTCGTCGTGGAACGGCATTTTCGCGCCAGCGCAAACCCCGGCACCGGTCGTCGATCGTCTGGCGCTGGAGATGCGCGCGGCACTGGCCGACCCCGAGCTCCGGCAAAAATTCCTTGATCTCGGGGTCGAAGCCTGGCCGGGCTCGGCCGCGGATCTCGCGGCGCGCATGAAGTCCGAGATCGCACGCTGGAACAAAGTGGTCGATGACAACGCCATCGAGCGGCAGTAGCTTGAGTTAGACCGATCCGGGTCAGGCCGATTTGCGCTTCTCGATCGCGTCCGCGATCGCCACCGTCTGCTTGGCCGTGTCGGCGTGCAAGCGCTCGACCATCTTGCCATCGATCTGCACCACGCCTTTGTTGGCGTTTTCCGGCAATTCGAAAGCGGCGATCATCTTGCGCGCCAGCGCCACTTCGTCCGGCGAAGGGGAGAAAATTTCGTTGCATGGATCAATTTGGCGCGGATGGATCAGGGTCTTGCCGTCGAAGCCGAGATCGCGGGCCTGCTTGCACTCCTCGACAAAGCCTTCGGCATTGCCGAGATCGTTGTAGACGCCGTCGAGAATGCTCAAGCCGAAGGCGCGCGCCGCGGCGACGCAAGTCATCAGCCATGGCAGCATCGGGGCGCGGCCCGGAACAAGGCGCGCGCGGGTATCCTTGGCGAGATCGTTGGTGCCCATGACGAAGCCCGACAGCCGGGTCTCGGAATCGAGCGAGGCGCCGGCGATCCTGCCGGCATTGAGTATCGCCAGCGGCGTTTCCATCATCGCCCAGATCCGCACCTTTGGGGCGGTGTGCAGATCGACAAAGCGCGCCGCTAGATCCTGCAACTGATTGGGATCGGAAATTTTTGGCACCAGGATCGCGTCGGGCTGGGTGGCGCCACCAAGCACGGCGTTGAAGTCGTCGACCCACCAGCGGGTGTCGAGCCCGTTGATGCGCACCATGACCTCGCGGTCGCCGAAGCCGTTTTCCAGCGCTTTGACGATGGTGCCGCGCGCCGGTGCCTTGGCCTCGGGCGCCACCGCGTCTTCGAGATCGAGGATCAGGCAATCGGCCGGCAATTCGCGCGCCTTCTCGAGCGCCCGGGCGTTGGATCCGGGCATGTACAGCACGCTACGGCGCGGACGGACATTCATCGAAATTCCCCCAATTGCCCCGGCAATATCAAGCTAGCGGCTTTGCAGGCTTCATGCCACTTCGTCATCGCGGGTAGCGTAGCGACGCAGCAATCCTGGCCGCGCCGCCGGCTGGATTGCTTCGCTTGGCTCGCAACGACGATGGCAGGCGCTACGCCGCCTTCTGCTTCGCCGTGATCAGCTTGCGATTGATCAGGCTCTCGGCGATCTGAATGGTGTTGAGCGCCGCGCCTTTGCGCAGATTGTCGGACACAACCCACATCGACAACCCGTTCTCGACGGTGGCGTCCTCACGGATGCGGCTGATATAGGTCGCGTCCTCGCCGGCCGCCTCGTAAGGCGTCACGTAGCCGCCCGGCTCCTGTGAATCGATGACCAAGCAGCCGGGTGCACTACGCAGGATGTTGCGGGCTTCATCAGCCGTGATCGGCTCCTCGAACTCGATATTGACGGCTTCGGAATGGCTGATGAAGACCGGCACACGGACACAAGTCGCCGTGAGCTTGATCTTGGGATCGAGAATTTTCTTGGTCTCGACCACCATCTTCCACTCTTCGCGGGTGTAGCCGTCCTCCATGAACGTGTCGATCTGCGGAATGATGTTGAAGGCGATGCGCTTTGGAAACTTCTTCGCCTCGACCTCATTGAGCTGGAACACCGCCTTGGTCTGCGAGAACAATTCGTCCATCGCCTCCTTGCCGGCGCCGGACACCGATTGATAGGTCGCGACCACGACGCGCTTGATCTTGGCCTTGTCATGCAACGGCTTGAGCGCGACGACGAGCTGCGCCGTCGAGCAATTCGGATTGGCGATGATGCCGCGCTTCCTGAATCCCGACAGCGCGTCGGCATTGACCTCAGGCACAATCAAGGGAACGTCGAGGTCGTAGCGGAAGGCCGACGAATTATCGATCACCACGGCGCCCGCGGCGGCGATTTTCGGCGAATATTCCTTGGACACCGCCGAGCCCGCCGACATCAGGCAAATGTCGACGTTGGAGAAATCGAAATGGTCGAGCGTTTTGACCTTCAGCGTGCGGTCGCCATGGGAGACATCGACGCCCATGCTACGCCGCGAGGCGAGCGCTGTGACCTCGTCGGCCGGGAACGACCGCTCATCCAAGATGTTGAGCATTTCGCGCCCGACATTGCCGGTCGCACCGACGACGGCGACGTTGTAACCCATCGTTAACTCTCCAACGAAAATTGCCGGCCCCGCGGACCGCGTGGGAACCGAAGCGGAAGCGCTTCTAGGCGAGAACCGGCAAGAACACAACGCTGTCACACGTTGCTGGGGGAGCCGTGCGGCCGGTCCGGTATTCTGCGCCAAGCGACATTCGCGCCACCTTTGTGCGCATCCTGGCCTATATGGGCGGACTTTCCCTCCTTGCCATCCTGGCGGTGAGCTTTTTCCGCGACGAAGGGATTGTGGCGGCGGTCAGTCCCGGACCACGGCCGGAATGGGTCAGTATCGACCGCCCGCACCCGGCTTTCGAGCTGCAAATGCCCGAATGGGCGGACAATAATTCGGATTACGCCATCCTGCGCCGAGCCGTGGACGGCGGCAGGAAGGATGTGCTGACCTGGGGCGACCCAGCCGCCAGCGCGCCCTATATTATGGTCGAAATCTACCGGCCGGGCAGCCCCAGCGAGCGCTTCATCGATGCTCAGCGCGAGATCGCCGAGCGCATTCTGTCCTTCGCCTTCGCCGTCACCGATGACGTCAAAGCCGCGGGCCAGCTCGACAGCAAGTTCGGCAAAGTGTCGCTGGTTGATTTCGCCATCGCGCCTCGAGGTCTGAGTATTGCGCACGGCAACGATCGCGCTTCGCCGCGGCGCTGCCTCGGCTTCGTGCGCCCGTTCGACAATCCGCTGATGCAGATTTCCGGCTGGTATTGCAGTGCCAGCGACGAAGTGGTCGACCGGGCAACGCTGACCTGCGCGCTCGACCGGCTCACCATGCTGTCCGCCGGCGGCGACGCCGACCTCGCGGCCTTGTTCGCACGCGCCGAGGTCAAACGCACGTTCTGCGGCCAGCGCAGCCCGATCCTCGCGGCGACGCCGGAACACGCCATGCCGACCCCGCAGCCGCGCAAACGGAAATCAGAGCACGCCGTGAAGCTGCGCGGCCGCTTGTCGATGCGTTAGCGCATTATCCCGAAAAGTGGGAACCGGTACTCGGAAAAGATCATGCGCAAAAGAAAAGCTATTTCGAGAGAAAAGATGTCGCGCAAATTTGGCGGTGGGAGAATATTGTTCTGCAGCGCAGCATCAGGAACTGCCCCCAATGTGGGCCGTTGCCACAGCGCTATTGCGGTCCGCGAAAGCAGGCTACATTGCGGGCCGAAGCCGGGGAGCAGGACGAGACATGCGTTCATCAATCAGGATTGCGGCCATAATTGCAGTATTTTCGGCGGTAGCTTCCCTCTTGGCCGCCCTCGCCACTCCGGCAAATGCCGCAACCAAGAAGCATTATCAGCCGGAAGTGGTCGCCCGCTCCGCCGTCGGCACCGTGATCCAGCCGACCACGACCATCCTTCCCGACGGCCAGGGCCATGTGAGGGTCATCGTCATTCCGCGGCGTTCCTATCTCGACACCGGCACCGAAGTATCGGTAGGCGACCGCAGCTACCACGACTACGTTATCGCTCCCGGCGGCGATCCCGGCCACCAGAATTGGTTCTTCGGTCCCGACGTCCAAGGACGTGGCTCGTACCCGTTGCCTGGTCCTTTCGATGGCATGTCGCAGTCGCCGTTCTAAATTGGCAAGCCTCTAACATCGAAGTCATTGCCGGCGCGCCGCCCGTGGGCGGCGCGTGACGGTGGCGAAGTATAAGTTTTGCGTCATGAGTATTGCGCTATGAGTCTCGTGTTATGAGTGCTGCGTTAAGGTGGCGAAACAAGTTGCGGCGCCGCGTTATTTCGTCTGCAGCTATTTCGGCGCCGACTTTCTGGTGCGTTCCGTCAATGTCGGCGGGCTCGAAATTTCCGCAAAGATCGGCGAATATCCGGAGCTGAAAAACTTCGTGCAGAGCTGCGCCGAGATCAAGCCGGATGTCTTCATCGATATCGGCGCCAATCTCGGCCTCTATACCTGCATCGTGATGAGGAACAAGCTCGCGCCGCGCGCGATCCTGTTCGAGCCGGGCCGCCGCAACCGCATCCACCTGCCCGTCAATCTTCTCATCAACGATCTGCTCGACGCCGCCATTACCATCAACGAAGTGGCACTGGGCGCCGCGCCCGGAAAATTCCGGCTGGTGCCGGGGCCGGAGCGCGATATCGGGCTGTCGCAGATCGTGGAGAATGCCCCGGCTGGTGAAGGCTATGACGTCGATATCGTGCGCTTCGACGACCTCGTTGCGTTATCTGGCAAGACGCTCGCGATCAAGATCGACATCAAGCGCCATGAACGCAAAGCGCTCGCCGGCATGGCGCGCACGCTCGCCGACAATCGCGGCGTGGTGCAGATCGAAGTTCTCGAGGCGCGCGACGAAACCGTCGGCTTGATGTCGGCCGCGGGCTTCAAACTGGCGCAGGAATTCGGACCGAAGCTGGTGTTCCGGAAATCGTAGCCCGGCTAAGCCGACAACTTCTCCAATTCGCCGACCACCGCCGCGCCCATTTCGGCGGTCGAGACGATCTTGGCACCTTCGGACTTGATGTCGGCGGTGCGGAAACCCTTGGCCAAGGTCGCCGCGATGGCGGCGTCGAGGAGATCCGCGTCCTTGCCCATGTTGAACGAAAAGCGCAGCGCCATGCCGAATGACGCCAGCATGGCGATCGGGTTCGCCACGCCTTTGCCGGCAATGTCGGGCGCCGAACCGTGCACCGGCTCATACATCGCCTTGCGCCGTTTGGTCTTGGCGTCGACCTCGCCGAGCGAAGCCGACGGCAGCATGCCGAGCGAACCGGTGAGCATCGCCGCGATATCGGACAGCATGTCGCCGAACAGATTGTCGGTGACGATCACGTCGAACTGTTTCGGCCAGCGCACGAGCTGCATGCCGCCAGAATCCGCCAGCATGTGTTCGAGCTCGACGTCCTTGTAGTCGCGCTTGTGCACCGCATCGACCACTTCGTGCCACAGCACGCCGGTCTTCATCACGTTGCGCTTTTCCATCGAGGTGACTTTGTTGCGCCGCTGGCGCGCCAGTTCGAAGCCGACGCGCGCGATGCGGTCGATCTCATAGGTGTCATAGACCTGGGTGTCGACGGCGCGCTTCTGGCCGTTGCCGAGATCGGTGATGGTTTTCGGCTCCCCGAAATAGACGCCGCCGGTGAGCTCGCGCAGGATGATGATGTCGAGCCCCTCGACCGCCTCGCGCTTGAGGCTCGAGGAATCGGCGAGCGCCGGATAGACGATTGCCGGGCGGATATTGGCGAACAGCGCGAGGTCCTTGCGCAGGCGCAAAAGCCCCGCTTCCGGCCGCGCCTCATAGGGCACGCTGTCCCATTTCGGACCGCCGACCGCGCCGAAGATCACCGCGTCGGCGGCATGCGCCTTGGCCATGGTCTCGTCGGTGATCGCGACCTTGTGCGCGTCATAGCAGGCGCCGCCGATCAGCCCGTCCTCGGTTTGGAAATCGGCGATGCCTTTCTTGGCATAGAAGCCGAGAAGCCGTTTCACCTCGGCCATGACTTCAGGGCCGATGCCGTCGCCGGCGAGAAGAAGGAGCTTGTAGGTGGGCATGACTGACGCCTCGTGAAAATGAGGCGACGAGTGCTAAAGGGCCGCGTCTTAGTTGGCAAGCCGGGCGCCGACGCCGCGGTTTTACAGCCCGCTGAACCAGTTGTAGCCCTGGTTTTCCCAATAGCCGCCGGCATCGTTGTTCTGCACATACATCGCGGTGACGTATTTCGGATTCTTGAAGCCGAGCTTGGTCGGGATGCGGATCTTGATCGGGAAGCCGTAGGCCTGCGGCAAAGTCTTGTGATCGAATTTGAGCGTCAATTGCGTCTGCGGATGCAGCGCTGTCGGCATGTCGATCGTGGTCGAATAGCCTTCGGCGCACTGGAACCAGATATATTTGGCCGTGGTGTCGGCGCCGATCGTTTTGAGGAAATCCGACAGCTTCACGCCCTGCCAGGAACCGATCGCGCTCCAACCCTCGACGCAGACATGGCGGGTGATCTGCGAGACTTCCGGCAACGCATTGAGCTCCGGCAAGGTCCAGGATTTCTTGTTGTCGACGAGCCCCCCGATCTCGAGCTTGTAGGCGTCGCCGTCGATGTCCGGCGCCTCGTCGACGCTGTAATAGGCATTGAACGGAAACGGCCGCGTGATCGCGCTTTCCGCATATTCCGGCGCCAGCGTCATCTCTGAGAACAAGAGCGCTTGAACGCGGTCGTTGAAGCGCGAGATGACGCGCAATACGTTCTCCGACGTCGGACCGTCGACGATGTCGCAGCCGGTCAACATCGACAACGCGCCAAGACTTACGGCGCCGCGCAGGAACATGCGTCGCGACGATTGCGGCAACAGTTTCGCCGCGTCCTTGATCAGGAGGTTTGGGTCGACGCCGAATGCAGTTTTTCGCGGGCTGGCCATCTTGTTTCCTTCAGCGTCCAAAGATCATCGCGCGCAGGCTCTTCGGCACCAGAAGCGCGAGCGCAACATGGATCGTCAGAAACGCCACGATCGTGGACATGGCGAAGAAGTGCACGTAACGCGCGGTGTCGTAACCGCCGAACAGCGCAGCGAGATATTTGAACTGCACCGGCTTCCAGATCGAAGCACCGGACAGCGCGATGACGACGGCGGCCAGAATGACGCCGAGATAAAGCAGCCGCTGCACGGCGTTGTAGACGGTAAGATCGTCGTGCGCGAGCTTGCCGCGCAAAGCCGCCGCGAAATCGTTGAACACATCGCGCGGGCGGATCGGGAACAGCTTGCGGCGGAAGCGCCCGGTTAAGATGCCGAGCGTGACATAGACGATGAAGTTAACGACAAAGAGCCACATGGCGGCGAAATGCCACAACAGCGCGCCGGCAAGCCATTCGCCGAGCGCGAATTGGCTCGGGAAGTAGATGAAACGAAACAGCGGCGAGGCGTCGTAAACCTGCCAGCCCGAGCCGATCATCATCAGGATCGCCACCGCATTGGCCCAATGGGTGATGCGCACCCAGCGCGGATGAATGAGCGGTTCCGCGGCGCGGCCGGCGGTCACTGGCAAATTGCTGGTGGCTTCGAGGGTCATGATTCAAGGTTCATGATTCAAGATTCATGGCGCGCTGGTTTGTCCGGGCTGACCTCTAGCAAAACGCCAAAGCACTTACGTTTCACATTCCTGTCAGTAGGCCCTCTCCCCGTTAACGGGGAGAGGGTTTCAAGACGTGATCCGCCGCACTTAGTTTGGCAACAGCACCGTGTCGACGACATGGATAACACCATTCGACTGCAAAACGTCGGCAATCGTGACATTGGCGACATCGCCCTTGGCGTCGGTGATGGTGAGCTTGCCGGGGCCGGCTTGCTTCACGGTTAGGTTTTCGCCGGCGACGGTTTTCAGATGTGCCTCGCCCTCACCGTCCTTCACCGCCTTCATCAGGCTGACCGCGGTCATGCGGCCGGGCACGACGTGGTAGGTCAGCACCTTGGTCAGCGTCGCCTTGTTCCCCGGCTTGAGCAGAGTGTCGACCGTGCCGGCCGGCAATTTAGCAAAGGCCGCATTGGTCGGAGCAAACACCGTGAAGGGGCCAGCGCCTTCCAGCGTATCGACCAAGCCGGCGGCCTTCACGGCGGCAACCAGCGTCGTGTGGTCTTTGGAATTCACGGCGTTCTGGATGATGTTTTTCGACGGATACATCGGCGCGCCACCGACGGTGACGGTCTTCTCCGACATTTGCGCGAGAACCGGCGCGGGCGCCACGGCGGCCGCAAAGGCAACAACGGCCGCGCTGGCAAAAAGAGCGAAACGCTTGGACATGACAGTCTCCAGGTTGATTACATGTTGGGGTCGGTGGCGGGGGAGCCACCGGCGACACGAAGTTGTTCGCGTCGTCGGACCCAGATACGAAGGGTCGTCGGCCGTGGTTTCATGGCCGCTGTCACGGATGCGTGAACACGGCGATGTCACGGCTAAGAAGATTTGGGACAAGCACTGCCCGCGGCGCCAATAGAGTAATCTGCCTCGGTGGCAGTTTGATATTACCAGCCAGACGAGCCGCTTTCCCACCCGCCAATGCTAGGTTAAGAAGCACCAACGGAAGACCGGGTTCCGCTCGTGTGGGGGGTTATGAATTATGACGAAGAACAGTCCCGGTAATTTTTTTGAAGATTTCCGCATCGGCGAAGTGATCCGGCACGCCACGCCGCGCACCGTCACCGTCGGCGACGTCGCGCTCTATACCGGCTTGTTTGGTGCGCGATTTGCCGTGCAATCGTCGGACGCTTTCGCGGAGGCCATCGGCTATCCGCGCTCGCCGGTCGACGATCTTCTCGTCTTCCACATTATCTTCGGCAAAACAGTGCCGGACGTGTCGCTCAACGCCGTGGCCAATCTCGGCTATGCGGGCTGTTATTTCCGCACCCCGGTCTATCCCGGCGACACGCTCTCGGCGCAGTCCGAGGTCATCGGGCTTAAGGAAAATTCAAGCCGCAAGACCGGCATCGTTTACGTGCGCACCACCGGCTATAACCAGGATCTCAAGCCGGTGCTCGAATATGTCCGCTGGGTGATGGTGAACAAGCGCGACGAGCAAGCGCCAGCGCTCGGCGATCACGTGCCGCGGCTGCCGACCGTGCTCGACCCGAAAGTGTTGGGCGAAGCCTGTCCGCCGATCGACGTCGTCGACTACGATCTTGCGCTCGCCGGCAGCAGCGCCAAGTTCGGCGATTACGATGTCGGCGAGAAGATCGACCATGTCGTCGGCTATACCGTCGAGGAAGCCGAGCACATGATCGCGACGCGGCTTTATCAGAACACCGCGCGCATTCACTTCAACCAATTTACCGAAGGCAAAGGCCGCTTCGGCCGGCGGCTGATCTACGGCGGACATGTCATTTCGCTGGCGCGCGCGATCTCGTTCAACGGGCTCGCCAATGCCTTCCACGTCGCCGCCATCAATGGCGGCCGCCACGTCGCGCCGCTGTTTGCCGGCGGTACCATATTTGCCTGGTCGGAAGTGTTGGCAAAATCCGAATTGCCCGGGCGGACAGACGTTGGCGCGCTGCGGCTGCGCACCATCGCCACCCGCGACCGGCCGTGCAACGATTTCCCGGAGAAGACCGGCGACGAATACGACCCGTCGGTGCTGCTCGATCTCGACTACTGGGTGCTGATGCCGCGCTGAGTGGTTCGTAAGGCTCAAGGCTGCACGACGGAAAATCCTCAGATAAGATCGGCCGTTTATCCCGTGCTTGATCGGAGCCTGCCGTGAAGCCTGTCCCTTTTGACTACATCCGGCCCGGCTCGATCGAGGAAACCTGCGCGCGGCTCGCCGAGGACGGCGACGCGCGCGTCATTGCCGGCGGGCAATCGCTGGTGCCGATGCTGGCGATGCGGCTGGCGCGGCCGGAGCGGCTCATCGACATTCTGCGTTTGCCGGAGTTGGCCGGGATCAAAGAGAGCGGCGGCAGCATCGTCATCGGCGCCACCACGCGGCAGGCCGCCGCGGAGCGCGATCCGCTGATTGCGGCCAAGCTGCCGCTCTTGGCCCAGGTGTTTCCCTGGGTCGGACATCCGGCGACGCGGCGGCGCGGCACCATCGGCGGCTCGATCGCGCATGCTGATCCTTCGGCGGAAATCCCCCTGGTGGCGCTCACGCTCGGCGCTAACATCGTGGTGCGCGATACCGGCGGCGAGACCGCGATCAAGGCTGACAGATTCTTTCTCGGGCCGATGGTCACCGCCATTCCGCAAGGCGCGCTGCTCACCGCGATCCGCTTCCCGATCTGGCCGCAGCAGCGCGTCGGCACCGGCTTCCATGAAGTGAATGCGCGGCACAGCGATTTTGCTTTGGTCTGCGCAGCAGCCCAGGTCGCGATCGACGAAGAAGGCCGCTGCATCGCTTGCGCGGTCGGGATCGGCGGGCTTGGCGAATATCCGGTGCGCCTCGACGGCGCTGCGAGCGCATTGCTTGGCTCTGATCTCGGCGACGCGGCGATCGCCGCGGCCGTCGATGCCGCGATGGCCGACCTCGACATCTGGGGCGATTTGCATGCCTCGGTGGATTATCGGCGGCGCACCGGCGGCGTGCTGGCGCGGCGCGCCTTGAACGATGCGCGGCAGATAGCTTTGGCGAGGCCGCAATGAAGATTGAACTGTCGCTCAACGGCGAGAGCCGCAGCGCCGATGTCGAGCCGCGCAAGACCTTGCTCGATTGTCTGCGCGAGGATTTCGGTCTCACCGGCTCGCATACCGGCTGCGAGCACGGCGTGTGCGGCGCCTGCACGGTTCTGCTCGACGGCGAGCCGGCGCGGTCCTGCCTAATGTTTGCGGTGCAGGCCGACGGCTATGCGATCACCACGATCGAAGGTATCGCGCCCGCTCCCGGCGAGCTCAGCGTCATCCAGGACGCGTTCTGCGAGATGCACGGCTTGCAGTGCGGCTATTG
>DASQRX010000111.1:0-12214 GCA_035642635.1 Xanthobacteraceae bacterium | reverse complement strand
AGTAATATTACAAGAACCTGCTTTCCGGAATGTGATTGGCAACACAAGAATGCACATTCATCAGGCTAAGGCGTTTTAGTCCTGAGCCGACTGCGTAAATCGGGAACACCCGAGTTCGACGGCGAGAGGGAGCACGCGCTCACTCGAATCCAAAGAACCGGCAAAACTCCTGCGGCTCCGCGCGCGGCGAGCGAAAGCTGTTGGCCGGATGCGCGCGGTCGCCATAGCCGATGGCGAGCGCGCAAAACAATATCTCCTCCTCCGGCATTTTCACGAATGGCGCGACGACGCGATGCATGCGCGCCCAGGATTCCTGCGCGCAAGTATCGAGGCCGCAGCCGCGCGCCAGAAACATCAAGGCATGGATATAGCCGCCGAGATCTGCCCATTGGCCGGGCCCGAGATTGCGGTCGATGCCGATGAACAGCGCGACCGGCGCGTTGAAGAATTGAAAATTGCGCTTGTACTGGCCGAGCCGCGCCTGCGCGTCGGTGCGGTCGATGCCGAGCGCGCCGTAAAGCTGCACGCCGTGCTCATCGCGGCGCGCCTTGTAGGGCTCCCACATGGTCTCGGGATAGATCGGATATTGCGCGTCCTCGTGGCGCGGGTCGCCGCCGGCAATGCGGTCGGCGACCTTATGCTTGAGATCGGCCAAGGGCGCGCCGGTCAGCGCATAGACCTGCCAGGGCTGCAGATTGCCGCCGGAGGCGGCGCGGGCGGCGCGCGCGATCAGGTCGCGCACGAGCGTCGGATCGACCGGCTTGTCGAGAAACCAGCGGCACGAGATGCGGGAATCGACGGCTTCGAACACGTCCATGGTCGTGACCACCCCCGGATATTTTCTTCCATGCCGGTCATATCGTTGCCGGCGGAAAAAGGCGAATACCTCCGATCGTCACGAGCTTTTGGTAGCATCGCTTTTGGCAAAACCGCCTCGGCGAGAACCGACGTCACGGGTTTGGCGTCTCATGCCGTGAAGGAAGGCCTCACCGGGGGGTGCGACATGCGCTCGAACACGTTGCGCGCGAACAAGCGGCTACAACGACCGCGCTGCCGCCTATAAGCTCAAGGGCGATCTCGATCGCGCGCTCGCCGACTACAACCAGGCGATCGCCATCGATCCGAAATATGCCGACGCCCACAACAATCGCGGCACCGTTCATCTGGTCAGGCACGAATACGATCTCGCCACCGCCGATTTCAATCAGGCGATTGCGCTTAACGGACAGAAATCAACGCCCTATATCAATCTCGGCCTGATCTACGATGCGCAAGGCGATTACGAGGCGGCCGGCGCCCAGTTCAGCAAGGCCATCGCGATCGATCCGAAGGACGAGATCGCCTACAGGCACCGCGGCATTGTCGACGCGAAGAAGAACGATTACACGGCCGCCATCGCCGATTTAGGCGAGGCCATAAAACTTAATCCCAATGACGCGGGCGCGCTCTATTTCCGCGGTGAGGTCAAAATCAATGGCGAGGCCGATCTCGCCGCCGCCGAGGCGCTGCGGCCCGATCTCGGCGACGCGCCCGTAAAGCCGAGCGACGTGGTGCGCTGATCTGCCGCCCGCCGCGAATTCGTCTAGTATCGCGCCCACGAAGCGAGACTGGACCTAGAGATGCGCAAAACGATTTTGTATTTCGGGATTTTCTTCGCGGCCGTGTTCGCGATGCCAATCTATGCCGAAGACGGAGCGGTGAAGGACGCAACGGTGTCGCGGCTGCCGCCGCTGCCCGATCCTACCGACCCTTATTTGAAAGAGATGTTCGAGAAAATCCGCGCCAAGGGCGGCCAGCCGCTCAACATTCATCTGGTGCAGGGCTTTGCGCCGCCACTCGCCAAGGCGCGGCTCGATATGGCCTATGCGCTGCGCTATGACGTCCTGACGCCGCCGCTGCTGCGCGAACTCGCGATCCTGCGTACCGGCCAGATCCTGCATTCGGACTACGAGCTCGACCAGCACATTCCGCTCGCCAAGGCGTGCGGCGTCAGCGACGCCCAAATCGCGGCGCTGCCCGATTGGCGCGCCAGCGCTCTGTTCGACGACAAGGAGCGCGCGCTGCTGGCCTATACCGAGGCGCTCGACCTTAATGGCGGCGACGTCGACGACGCGACTTACGCCGCCTTCGCCAAAGTGTTCAGCCCGCAGGAAATCGTCGAAATCACCATCACCGTCGTCACTTATTACGGCACCGGCCAATTGACCAAGGCGCTGCGGGTGAAACCAGAAAGCGATGGCCGCCGATCGGCGAAAGGCAATTGCTAGGTGCAACGCCGAGGGGAGTTGCCGCGCCTGCGACCTCTGCTAACCTGGGAGCAAGAAAAAACGCAGGGGGAGACGCATGGCAACCGACACGATTACGGTGGCAGCACGGCTCGATCGGCTGCCGCCCTCACGCCACACGCGCAAACTGGTCACGCTGTTGTCGCTTGGCGGCTGGTTCGAATTCTACGACCTGTTCTTCACCGCCTATATCGCGATCGGCCTGTTCAAGGCGGGCCTGTTCAAGCCGACCACGCAGGGCCTGTTCGACCTGCACGGCTTTGCCAGTTTCGTCGCCGCGTTGTTCCTCGGCCTGTTCATCGGCACCTTGGTCTTCAGCTGGCTGTCCGACCGCTTCGGCCGCCGCTCGATCTTCACTTTCGCGCTGCTCTGGTACTCGGTCGGCGCCTTCGTCATGGCGTTTCAGAACACGCCGGAGACCATCAATCTGTGGCGGCTAATTGCCAGCATCGGGCTCGGCGTCGAACTGGTGAACGTCGACACTTATCTGTCGGAACTGGTGCCGAAGTCGCAGCGCGGGCCGGCCTTCGCCTACAACCAATTCGTCATGTTCACGGCGCTTCCCGTGGTCGCCTTCCTCGCCTGGCAGCTGGTGCCGCAGACCATTTTCGGCCTCGATGGCTGGCGCTGGGTCGTGCTCATCGGCTCGGCCGGCGCCTTCGTGATCTATTGGATCCGCAGGAACCTGCCGGAATCGCCGCGCTGGCTCGAGCAGCATGGCCGCATCGCCGAAGCGGAAGCCATTGTCGCCGATATGGAAAAAAAGATTCAGGCCGAAACCGGCCAGCCGTTGCCGGCGCCGGAAGCCTTAAGCGGCGAAGCCGAGCGCAAGAGCGGTTCCTGGATGGAAATCTGGAGCCCGATCTATCGCGGCCGCACCGTCATGCTGGTGATCTACAATCTGTTCCAGACCATAGGCTATTACGGCTTTTCCAGCTGGGTGGCGCAGCTCTTGGTGTCACAGGGCATCGAGGTCACCAAGTCGCTGGCCTACACTTTCATCATCGCCATCTCAGCGCCAATCGGCCCGTTGGTCGGCGTGATCTTCGCCGACCGGTTCGAGCGCAAATGGCAAATCGCCGGCGCTGCGATCGGCATCGCCATATTCGGTTTGTTGTTCGCGCAGCAGACCACGGCTTTAGGCGTGATCGTGTGCGGCGTCTTGATCACGCTGTGCAACAACTGGATGTCGTTCTCGTTTCACGCCTACCAGGCCGAGCTTTATCCGACGCGCATTCGCGCCCGGGCGGTCGGCTTCGTTTATTCGTGGAGCCGGTTTTCCGCGATCTTCTCCGGATTTATCATCGCATACTTCCTCGGCAATTACGGCACCACTGGCGTGTTCGGCTTCATCGCCGGCGCCATGGTCGTGGTCGCCATCGTGATTGGAGGTTTTGGACCTGCGGTCACTCAGCGCCGGCTCGAGGCGATCGCGAGCTGACGCCAGAATTTGCATTTGCATGACTCGATTGAATGACTCGATTGAATCGCTCGATGTTTATCGACCGTTGGTGCGGGCGACGGCGGCAATGGGGCTCACGCGGTTCGCCGATAGATCGTACGGCCGGCAAGTTTCAGCCGCGGATGCGTGCCGAGCAGCGATTCCGAATGGCCGATATAGAGCCAGTTGCCGACGCGCAGCAGATCGGTAAAGCGGTCGACCAGCTTGGCCTTGGTCGTGCCGTCGAAATAGATCATGACGTTGCGGCAGAAGATGGCGTCGAACGGCCCGCGCATCGGCCAGGTCTCGTCCATGAAGTTCAAATGGCCGAACGTGATAAGCGAACAGACCTTGCGGTCGATGGTGACACTGTCGTTGTCATCGGCCTTCGACAGCGGCGCGCGATATTTCGCCGGCACCGCGGAGACTGCTTCGGCGGAAAACACGCCTTGCGACGCCTTGCGCAGTACATCGGTGTCGATATCGGTGGCGAGGATGCGCACGTCGCGCGACGCAAGGTCCTTGATCTCGGCGTGCAGGATCAGCGCGATGGTGTGCGGCTCTTCGCCGGACGAACAGCCGGCGGACCAGATGCGCAGCTTGCCCCCGGTCGGATGGGCGGAGAGAAACGGCGCAACCACCGCCGAGGTGAAATGCTCGAAGTGGATGGGCCTCGCGGAAGAACTTGGTATGGTTGGTTGACAGCGCGTTGATGAAGAGCTGCAGCTCCTCGCCGGAATTCTCCTGCAGATACTGCCGGTAATCCTCGAACGACGGCAAGCTGAGCGCGCGCAGGCGGCGCGAGAGCCGGCCATAGAGCAGATTCTTCTTCGCCTCCGGCAGCGTTATTCCGGCGTGCTGATAGGCGATTTCGGCCAGCGCCCGGAAATCGACGTCGGAGAAATCGAACTCGCGCTGCGATATGGGATCGGCGACGGGAGCCATCGCAAGCGCTTGACGAGCCAGTGCCATCATAGCCTTCCGGGTCTAGTTCCTATCTCAGCGCGCGCGTCATTTGCGTAAGACCGCGCAAGATAGGACCCAAAGGTTAATTCAAAATCAGCGTGGCGCGGCCGGCACTGCGCGGGGCGCCGCCAATCTGCTTTAAGAGAATTTAGCGGGCTTAGAACGCCGCCACGATCGCGCTACAGACTATTCCGGCTTGATGTTCTCGGCGCGGATCACTTTGGCCCATTTCTCGGTTTCCCCCGCGATGAGCTTCTTGAAATCGGCAGGCGAGCCGGGCAGCGTGGTGCCGCCGAGATCGGCAAGTCGCGACTTGATCGTGGGATCGGCAAGCGCCGCGTTTATTTCGGCATTAAGCTTGTCGACGATTTCCTTCGGCGTGCCCTTGGGGGCGCCGAAGCCGCCGACGGCGCTGGCCTCGTAGCCCGGCACGAAATCCGCCACGCTCGGCACACCGGGCAGCGCATCGGAGCGCGCCGCAGTCGTCACCGCGAGCGGACGCAGCTTCCCTCCTCTGATATATCCGATTGAGGACGGCATCAGGTCGAACATGACCTGGACGCGGCCGGCGATGAGGTCGGTCAGCGCCGGCGCCGAGCCGCGATACGGCACGTGCGTCATGTCGGCGCCGGTCATCATCTTGAACAGCTCGCCCGCCATGTGCGTCGAGTTGCCGATGCCGGCCGAAGCCATGTTGATCTTGCCGGGATTGGCTTTGCAATAAGCAATGAACTCCGGCACGGTCTTGACCGGCACTTCGGGGTTCACTTCCATGACCAGCGGCCCGCGCGTGTTGGCAGCGATCGGCTCGATGTCGGCAATGAAATTATACGGCAATGTCGGGTACAGCGTCGCGTTGATGTAATTGCTCGTGCTGATCCACAACAGCGTGTAGCCGTCGGGCGGCGCGTGAACGACGAGATCGGTGGCGACGGTGTTGCTCGCGCCGGGCCGGTTATCGACGACAAAGGGCTGGCCGAGCCGGTCCGACAGCCATTGGCCAAGCAGGCGGGCGCTGATATCGGCCGATTGTCCGGGCGGAAAGCCGACGACGAGCCGGACCGGGTGGCTCGGATAGTCGTCCGTCACGCTCGCCTTGACGCTTCGCATTACGGCAAACACGGCCGCGCCCGTTGCCAATTGCAGAAATTGCCAGCGGCGAAGCTTCATGGCGCTCTTTCTCCGCAAGGGCGGCAACGCGCTCCCGATCAATACGGCGTCTTATTGATCTCGCCCGAGCCCGCGACGTACCAGCGCTCGCTGACAAACGGCTTGCCGGCGAGCCGATCGGCAAGCCAATCGGCGACCAGGATTGGCGGAAACGGCCCTAAATTGGCGGCCGTTACATTGCCGACGGAATGGCGCGACTCCTGATACACCACCATCTGCTTCGGTCCACTGAGCGCCGCGATCAGGCGCTCGGTATGCTCGAGCGGGCTTAATTCCTCGGCCTCACCGGCGACGCAGAGATAGGGCGCCTTGATCTTCTCGGCGTGGCCTTGCCAGGTGATCTTCTTGCGGAACTCGTCGAACTCGTCCTCGTCGGTGATGCCGGACATATACATGAAGCGTTTCTTGAAGGTCGGTGACGCTTCCTGAAAAATCGTGTGACAGCCCGGCTCGTGACACACCGACATCACACTGCAGGCTTTGATGCGCGGCTCGTTGCCGGTGAGCACGGTGCCGAACAAAGAGCCGAAACTCGTTCCGGAAACGCCGATGCGCGTCGCGTCGAGCTCGGGACGCGCCGAAATCCAATCGACCAGTACCGGACCTGCCGCCATCCAGTTTTCCATGGTGAAGTAGAGCCCGATCATCGGCGCTTCGTATTGGCCGGGCCCGTCGATCGCCAACACCGCCATGCCGCGATTGAGAAACTTATCGCCGTAAAGCGCGACCTGAATTTCCTTGTAACTGTCCATGCCGGGGATCGCGATCACCACCGGCAGCCGGCCGCCCGAATGGTTCGGCGGCAGATGCAGCCAGGCCGGGATCGCCTTGTCCTTGAACGGCACCCAGACCGCCTCGACGTGATGATCCGCGAGCGCCGCGTATTTGGCGTAACATTCGCGCTTCTTGTTGTTGAAGTTGATGTTGGTTCCGTCGTTCTCGTCATAAGGCCATTGCGCGGCGCCCCAATGCACCGCGGCCATGAAGAAATTATCGCGCGCGGTGACCTTGCGGTCGGCAAGCGCTGCGGCATTGGCCTTGGCCTCGCGGCGGCGCGCGACGGCGGCGAAAGCCGGACCGATATCGGCCATCTTCTTCACCCGCTCGCGGATGCCGGCGAAATCGGCATTGGCCTCGATGCCGCACGGCGCGTGGACGTAGAGCGAACGCGGCTGATCCCAATCGATGCCATTGGCGCGGATGATGTTGTCGATGACCCAGCGCTGCTCGTCGAAACGCCGCACATGCGGCGCGCCGCGCTGATCACGAATGGGTGGAAAGGTCTGCTGCGGGCGATTCATGGCGTTACGCTCCCTGACACATTTGACGGCGATACCAAACTACGGCCCCGGACCGACCGGATTGCGTTCTTTGATCAGCCCGGCAGGCGTGACGAAAACCAAGAGGTTGGCGATGATAATGGTGGCGGCGAGGAAATAGAATGCGGCCATGATGCCGTAATGATCGGCGACGATGCCGGCGCAGACCGGGCCGAGCGCCATGCCGAGCGCCTGCATACCGAACAAGACGCCAATCGCGCTGCCGCCCATGCCGGGCGGTGTCGCGTCCAACAGCCAGGCCTGCAGCACAGCGCGCACTGCGAACAGGAAGAATCCGAGGACAGCTACCAGAAATACGAACCAGCTTGTCCCGCCGGCGAAGGTCATAGCCAGGATCACGACGGCGGTCATCGACATGCTCGACATGATGATCTGGCGGCGGCCGATTTTGTCGGACAAATGTCCGGCGATCGGGGCGGCGATAAATCCCGCCGTCTGCAGCGCGAACAGGCAGCCGCCGATCCATTGCGTCGGATAGTCCATGACCCGCGCCAGATAGAGCGGCAGGAATGTCAAGAGCGCGCCCTGGGTCATGGAGCGGAACATCGAGCCGATCGACAGCGTCACCAGCGCGCGGTTCTTCAAGAGCTCCCCGAGCATGCGCATGCGCGCGGCGCCGCCCAGTTTCTCCGGCTTGAATTTCACCAGGCCGGCGCGGATATCGGCCATTTGCAGGCGGCTGACATAGAGCAGGATAATTCCGGCGACGACGATGCCCGGAATGACGTTCATGACGACGACGGTGCGCCAGCTGTAGAACAACAACAGCCAACCGATGACGAGCGGGGCCGTAGCGTCGCCAACATTGGCGCCCATGCTGTGAAACGACATGACCAGGCCTTTGCGCTCGGGAAAGCGGTCGGCGAGCCACGGGATCGCGGTCGGATGCCAGATATTGTTGCCGATGCCGACCAATGTCGCGCAGACGAGAATCATCCAATAGGTGTGCGAAGCGCCCATGATGAGATAGGGAACGCCGATCCAGCACAGTGAGATCGCCATCAGCAGGCCCTTGCGGCCGACAGTGTCGACGAAAATGCCGCCCGGCACATTGGCAATGGCGCCGGCGGCGTATTGGCAAGTCAGGATCGATCCGATCTCGCTGTAATTGAGACCAAGCTCGTTACCGATGAGCGGAAGCAGGATGTAGAACGTCGCCGGGTACCAATGGGTCAGCGCGTGGCCGACGCTGATCACCCAGACCTCGCGAAACGGGCGCTGCGGGACCGCATCCATTGTTATTGTCGTTGCGGTCATGCTCCCCCTTCCCCTCGTTCTGGGCCTTGCTTGGCGCACGCGAACAACGCGCCAGCGTTTGCTACATGGCCGGATGCAAGGCGACAAGCCTGACGGGCGTCAGGACTGCCCTGCGTAAGAGATACGGACGGCGGCAAAAGAGCTGGGTGGGGCGGAAAGATTTTCGTCAGTCGAGTGACGCCGGTGGCGCTATTTCTCCAGATGGTTGGCAAAGGCTTACGCTATCAATTGACGCGAACGATCTCGGCATTCAACCAAGCATTGCAATTCTCATAACCTGAACCGAAGTGGAAACCAAGCCTGTAGCGCTTGGACAATTCGGGCTACGCGCGCTGCTTTCAGCTCCGCGGCGACAGCGCGCTAAGCGCAGCGCGGTAGGACCGCCTAAAGGTTACCGCGCCATTTCCCAGTCGGTCGCTCCGCCCACAACGGCGCAGTAACAAATATCTGTCACACAACATGCGAACGGCCCGACATCTAAGAGTTACCCGGAATGAGCCGCTGGTTACGTGCATTTCGGCAAACGACGACGTATTTAGGCGTCGCGGTCATCGCCATCGTTTGGGGCGGCATCTATTTGCTCGCCAGCAAGGAGCATGAGCGCGCCTATCAGGACGCCGTGCGTCAGGGCAACAATCTCACGCGGGTTTTCGAGGAATATGTCCGGAGCGTAGTCCGCGAGACCGATGGCGCTTTGCTGGCGCTCCGGCGCACCTATCAGCACGATCCGCAAAACTTCGACATCGTGGCCTGGGCGGCGGACACCCAGCACAGCGACTTGTTCGTGCAATACGGCATTACCGGCGCCGATGGCTTGGTCAAGAAATCGACCCAGAGGCGCCTGACCACGCCTGTCTATGTCGGCGACCGCCCGCATTTCCTATCCCAAGTCGATGACACCACGGACCAGCTTTACATCAGCCCGCCGACCATAGGGCGCGTCAGCCACAAGGGGACGATTCATTTTTCCCGCCGCCTGAGCAAACCCGACGGCTCCTTTGACGGCGTCGTCGTGACGTCGCTGGACGTCGAACAGCTTGAAAAGTTTTTTGGCTCGCTCGACATCGGCCGCGGCGGCGTGGTGTCACTCGTTGGCCTCGACGGTATCGTGCGCGCGCGTGGCGGCGGTGCCTCGAGCCCCCAGAATTTCGCCGGACTCTCGATCGTCAACTCGCCGTTGTTTCCCGCGCTGCGCCAAGCGCTGGCCGGGAGCTACTGGAATACATCAAACAGCAGCGCGAAGTTCGACAACATTATCCGGCTCATATCCTATCGGACGGTCACGGGGATTCCGCTCGTCGCCGTCGTCGGATTGACCAGAGACGGAATCTTTCAGCACGCCGACGACACATTGCGGCATTACGTGCTTGCCGGAACCATTCTGACAGCGATCGTCCTGGTGGTCATGGCGCTAGGCGCCGCCGGACGGGCGCGCGTGCTCTTCGCCAATGCCGAATTGCAACATTCCAAACAATCGATCGAGCAGTCCAATTTGTTGCTGCATACGGCGCTCACAAACATGGCGCATGGCTTGTCCATGTTCAACCGCGACATGCGCCTGGTGATGTGTAACGATCGCTATATTGAAATGTACGGGATGAGCCCGGATCTGGTAAAGCCAGGCACGACGCTGCGCGCGATCCTGGAATCGCGGTTCCATGCCTGCCAGTCGCCAGAGGAGGCCGAGCGATTTATCCGCGAAAAGTTGGACAACGTCGTGACCGGAAAAACGCGCAATACCGAGAGCGTGTTGAACGACGGCCGCGCTATCGCCGTCAACTTCCAGCCGATGGCAGACGGCGGATGGGTCGCTATTCATCACGACATCACCGAGCGAAAGAATACCGAACGCGCCCTGCTGGAGAGCACCGAGGCGCTGAAAAAGTCCAATGCGCGATTTGCCGCCGCCCTGCAAAACATGTCGCAGGGGCTGTGCATGTTCGACGCGGAGCAGCGGATCCTGGTCGCCAACAAGCGCTATCGGCAAATCTACAATCTGCCTGAAGACCTGGTGAAGCCCGGAACGACGCTCGGCCAGATTGTCGAATACCGCATAACCAGCGGCAATTATAGCGGGCCCGATCCGGCCGAATATATCGCCGCGCAATTGCGCGATACGACCGACATGGAAAAGCTCGGCAACGGCCGTGTCGTCATGATTTTGCGACATGCGATGGCTGACGGTTGCTGGCTCACGACGCACGAAGACATCACGGAGCGCTGGCGTACCGAAACCCGCGTCGCTTATTTGGCGCACCACGACGCCTTGACCGGCCTCGCCAACCGCCCGTCTCTGGTCGACAAGATCGAGGACGCCTGCTCGCGCTACCGCTGGCGCGGCGAAGAATTCAGCGTCCTCATGGTGGACCTCGACCGCTTCAAGCAGGTCAACGATACATTCGGCCATCCCTCCGGCGACGAATTACTCAAGCAGGTCGCCGACCGACTCAAGGGCGCGCTGCGGGAGACCGACATATTGGCGCGGCTCGGCGGTGACGAATTCGCCATCATACAGGTCAGCGATGCCGGCCAGGTCGAAGCCGCGGAAGCGCTTGCGGCCAAGATCCTCGCGCTCATCGCCGAACCGTTCTGCGTCGGCGCCATCGACGTCGGCATCTGCGCCAGCATCGGGATTGCGCTGGCGCCCGAACACGGCACGCGCGCCGATGATCTCTTAAAGAAGGCGGATCTTGCGCTCTATCACGCCAAATCCTCCGGCCGCAATCGCTATGCGATCTTCGAATCCGCGCTCGGGCAAGCCGCGGTCGAGAAGCACACGCTGGAAAACGAGCTGCGCCGTGCGCTCGCCCGCAACGAATTCGAGATTCACTTCCAGCCCATCGTCGATACCAAGACGCTCAAAATGCATGGCGCGGAGGCCCTGATCCGCTGGCGCCATCCTGAACGGGGCCTGATCCCTCCGGACCAGTTCATCCCGCTGGCGGAAGAATCCGGCACGATCCTTCAGATCGGCGAGTGGGTGCTCGAAGCCGCGTGCAAGGAGGCGGTGAAATGGCCGTCATCCGTGAAGGTGGCGGTCAATCTTTCCGCCGTGCAGCTGCGCAGCGCGAGCCTTTTGGATTACATTATGTGCGTGCTCGTCGAGACCGGATTGCCGCCGGAGCGTCTTGAGCTCGAAGTCACGGAAACCGCTTTGATCGAGCACGGCGCCGACTGCGTGGCGCTGCTGCGCAGGCTCAAGAACCTCGGCATCACCGTGGCGCTCGACGACTTCGGCACCGGATATTCATCGCCCAATCAATTGACGATGTTCCCGTTCGACAAGATCAAGATCGACAAGTCGTTCACCAAGGGCATGACCAACCGTACCGATTGCGCCGCGATCATATCTGCCGTGCTGGCGCTCGCGCACAGCCTGAATATTCAGACCACGGCGGAGGGCGTCGAAACCGAGCAACAGCTTAGCATTCTGCGCGTAGCCGGTGTGTCGACCGTCCAGGGCTATTTGATTCAGCGGCCCGGCCCGGCATCGCAGCTGAACTTCGATGGCTATCTGATCGATGGAGTTGTAAGCGATGCCGCATAACGCCGCGCCGCCGGCAATTCCGAACGCAAAGGAAAGTGCCGCGCAAAGTGCATCCGGCGCGCAATCCGCCATTGCGGCGGCGGCGAAATCCCTGATCGACGAACTCGAAGACACCATCGCTCACACCGATCTGCGCCACCGCGCCGGAGTGATGCGGCGATTGACCGACCTGTTCATCGTGAACGGCGCCGGATTCTCCGAAGAACAT
>DASQRX010000110.1:0-17746 GCA_035642635.1 Xanthobacteraceae bacterium | reverse complement strand
TCGCAGGTGATCACGATTGTACTTCGCTCGGTTCTCATGCGTCCACATCGGCGGTCTCCCCTCAAATCGAACCGCCTCCCTTGAATCACAAACGATTCAAAGGATTCAACAAGTTTCAAGACGGACACTAAGCGCCTCAGGGAAGTCGTCGTCGCAGCCAAACACCACACCTCCGAGTATGTCTTCCACAAGATAACGACGCTCAAAGGCAACAAGGTCCGCCTGCTCGACCAACCGCCGCTGCTCTATCACCCCCCGGGCATGAATATACCCGCCGTCGCCGCCCTCTTCGAGGTGGGCGCGGCGTGCTTCGGCTTGGTGAGCTCTTCGCCGGAGTGACAATGCGATGATGTGCGCGGGTTGGATGCGCCGTTGTGGACACCATGTGGAGAAGAAAGCGAGATCGCCGTCGGCAATGTTGCGGCGGATCAGCAGACCCCGCGTCCACTTTCCGGTGAGGGTACGCGGCCCAGGATCGCCTGCTGACGCCACGGGCCGCGATCCCCGGCCGCTTCCGCGCGCATCCAGCCTGTCTTGCGCGGTTCGTTCCCGAGCAACCCATCCAAAAATTTCCATGCCGACGCCGCGACGCGTTCTTGGCGGAACAAAGGACGAAGCTGCGCCTTCACATCTCGGTTTCTTATTGCCGGGAAAATTGCTAACGCTTTGCTACTGGCGTTACTATCTATTCGCAATTCGATTGCTACTCGACCACAACGTTCAGGAAGGAACCCATTAAAATTCAAACCTTGCGCGAATTAACCGCATTCCAACGCCAAATCATCACATCCAGTAGTATTGATTTTATTGATTTTTTCTGAGTCAGGATAGCAGAAAAATGGGGGGTCCTCCACTCTCACTAATTTGGAGCTCACATTGGCTTGCCCACCCGAAACTTTCACAAATTTCAAAGGGGCGGAATTTCATGCGCTTCGAAGGCACCAGCGCTTATGTCGCCACCGACGATCTCAAAGTCGCGGTCAATGCCGCGATCGCCTTGGAGCGACCGTTGCTGGTCAAAGGCGAGCCCGGCACCGGCAAGACCGTGCTTGCGATCGAGATCGCCAAGGCGCTCTCAGCCCCGCTGATCGAGTGGCACATCAAATCGACCACCAAGGCATTGCAAGGTCTTTACGAATACGATGCGGTCACGCGGCTGCGCGACAGCCAACTGGGTGACGCCCGCGTCAAGGACATCCGCAACTACATCAAGCGCGGCAAGCTATGGGACGCGTTCGTCGCCGACGAGCGTCCGGTATTGCTGATCGACGAGATCGACAAAGCCGACATCGAATTCCCCAACGATCTGCTGCAGGAACTCGATCGCATGGAGTTCTTTGTCTATGAAACCGGCGAGACGATCCATGCGCGCCGTCGTCCGATCGTCGTCATCACCTCGAATAATGAGAAGGAATTGCCGGACGCCTTTCTGCGCCGCTGCTTCTTCCACTATATCCGCTTTCCCGATCCCGACACGATGCGCGCCATCGTCGACGTGCATTTCCCGGACATCAAGCAACGCCTGGTCGGAGAAGCGCTCAAGCTGTTCTATGAGATCCGCGACGTGCCCGGCATGAAGAAGAAGCCGTCGACGTCGGAACTGCTAGACTGGCTGAAGCTTCTGATGGTCGAGGACATCTCGGTCGAGACGCTGCGCGAGCGCGATCCCAAGCGGCTCATTCCGCCGCTGCACGGCACATTGATCAAAAACGAGCAGGACGTGCATCTGTTCGAGCGGCTCGCCTTCATGGCGCGGCGCGAGGGGCGCTAGATCATGATCCGGAAAAGTGGAAGCCGGTTTTCCGAAAAGATCATTCTCAATCAATATCACGCCGCCGCTACGCGCTCACCACAGCGGATGCATCGAGAACGAATAGGTGGCGCCGAGGCCATAGGTCCATTGATCGGCCGAACCGCGCTGCGTCACCAGCGGTGAATCGGCGACCGAGTCGGCGAGCCGCTGATATTCGACAAAGCCGTGGGCTTCCCACTGATCATTGATGAAATATTGCAGCTGCGTTCCGGCGCCATAGGAATAGAGGCCACCGCTGGCGTGATAGACCGGCAATTGCGCCAGGCCGGCGCCAACCGAATTGATCGATTGCGCAAGCGTGATACCGTAATAAGGATTGATCGCCGGCGCCGACGCGAAAGTTACGCGTGGCCCGGCCGACCAGCGAAACTGCCCGAACGGAACCACCGCATCCAGAAACGTGTCGTTGGTGACACCGCCCTCGCCGCCGAATCCTTGGCGCACTTCGGTGCGCAGCCGCAGCCATTCGACCGGCCAATATTCAGCAAACGCACCCGCCTGCACGGTGAGGCCGACATTACCCAGCCCGACGGTCGCCGCGTAGTCGGCGGCCTTGCGCTCGCCGACATAATTGATGGCCGGTCCGAATTTGAATTGGCCGAGATCGATGACGGTGAAGCCGAAACTGTCGCGCGGCCCGAAATAAGGCGGCGGCTCGCCGGCATGACGCACGCTGAACAGCGGCAACCCGGCGAGGGCAATTCTATTATCCGGAGCGCCGGGCCAAGCCGGAACGGCGCGGAGCTCCACGCCGATGGTCACGATCCAGTCCGGGACCGGCGGTGTATAGGCCACAGGATTTGGCACCGGTGCCGGCTGAGGCAGATCGGCAGCCGCAGCGAGATCGGAAGCAGTGGAAACCAGAACTATGACGCCAAACCCAGCAACCCACGCTCGCCAGTCAGGCGTCATTCCCACCACTCCAGCCGTCCGGATTCCCTCAACTCGACCGCAACCATACAGGATGAACGATGAGGGCGCGAACGGTTCGGCACATGGCGGCGATTTTCGTCGGCACGTGTTGCGAATTTGCCGGAGTCGCGGAATTTACGGGTTTTGACCGGGCTTTTCGCGGTTTGCCGCCGTTTCAACGGCGCTTAGGCCGTGGTCCCCGCGCCGCCGCTGGCGGAACGACGGAGTCGGCAGCTGCATCTTGCTGTACTCCAGCAGCCTCAGCGGCTGCGTCGTCATGCAGCTGCGCGCGCTGCTCCTCTTCGAGTTCTTGCTGACGCGCGCGTTTGCGCGCCAATTCGCGCGCTTTGGCGCGGCGCTCTGCGATCGCGGCACGCACGCGCTTGATCCAACTGCGCGTTTGCCCGGCCGCGCGTCCTATCATCCCGCCGGCCCAGACCAGTTCGAACGGCGTGAACTGCCGCCAGGTTTGGTCGCCATCGACAATCGCGCGCGCGATGATGCCGCCGGCCATAGCGGTGGTGTTAAGGCCGTGACCGCCAAAGCCGCTGGCGAGCCACACGCCCGGACCGAGTTCGCCGATTTGCGGCATGCGGTGCAGCGTAAGGCCCAGTGTGCCCGACCATGCATAATCGACCGCAACGTCGCCAAGTTGCGGATAGGTTTTTTTGATGTCGCCCGTCAGCGCGCTGACATAGGGTTGAGGATTCCGCGCCCACGCCGTCGCGCGGCCCGACAACATCAACCGGTCGCCGCCGACGATGCGATAGTGATTGTCGGCGTGATCGCTATCGCTGATGCCGCCGCGATAGCCGACCGCCTCGGCAAGCTTCCCGCCAAGCGGCGCGGTCGTGATCACGTAGGTTGTCATCGGCACGAGCGTCGCCGCGACCCGCGGCATCAATTCGCCAAGCTGCACATTGCCGCACAGCACGACGTGATTGGCGCGGACCCGCGCGCCCGGCGTGGCGATGCGCTTGCGCACGCCCGTCGGATCGATCGACAAAGCCGGCGTGTCTTCGAAAATGCGCGCGCCGTCGCGCTCGGCGGCGGCCGCAAGCTTGAGCGCATAATTCAGCGGATGGATGGTGAAAGCACGAAGATAGTTGATGGCGTAAAAGTACCGCTCGCTGCGCAGCATGGAGCGCACGCGTTCGGTCTGCCAGCCCTCGATCTCGCAGCCGAGTTCGCCAAGGAGTTGGACCTGGCCAACAAATTCATCGCTATTGTCGGTCTTGGAGACATGGAGCCAGCCGTCTTGCGGATCGATGGCGCTGACGCCGTTGGCTTGAACGGCTTGCCGCACGTAATCGAGGCCGGCCTGGGCTAACGTCCAAAGATCTTTGGTGCGTTCGAAACCGATTCGCGCGATCAGCTTGTCGGCGTCGGCGCCGAAGCCGGGCAGCACGAAGCCGGTATTGCGGCCCGACGCATTGGCGGCGAGGCGGCCCGCCTCCAGCACCACGACGGACCAGCCGCTGCGGGCCACTTCGCGCGCCGCCGTCAGCCCAGCCAGCCCGCCGCCGATCACGCAGACATCGACATCGAGATCGAGCGACAATCGCGGCCGCGGCGGCGCATTGATTTTCGTCGCGGCATACCAATTGTTGCCGTATGCCATCGTTATCGTGTCGTCGCTCATAGAGACGGTATCCGACTGTGGCCGCCCGCTCGGCTGTGAACTTCGCCGCCGCTATGTAGGGACTTTCGAGTTGCCGTACTAGACACTTTAAGCCCGGGAAGCGACATTACCGCGATGCGCCGATTGATGCTGCTGCGTCATGCCAAGACCGAGCGCGCCGAGCCCGGCGAGCGTGACCGCGACCGCAAGCTTATGAAACGCGGCGGCAGCGACGCGCCGGTGATCGGCGCTTACATGGCGCAGCATAACTTTGTTCCGGACCTCGCGCTCGTCTCCGCGGCGACCCGCGCACAAGAAACCTGGGCGCTTGTCGCCCCTTGTTTCGCCAAGGCGCCGCGGATGGTGACGGAGGAACGCATCTACAACGCCAATCCGGCGCAACTTTTCGACGTCATTCGTGAAACGCGCGCCGCTAAAGCGCTCCTTCTCGTCGGCCACAATCCGAGTTTTCACGATCTCGCCAGGCAATTGATCGCCTCGGGCGAGATGGAAGCGCGGGAACAACTCAGCGAAGGCCTGGCGACCTCCGGCCTTGTCGTCATCGATCTGCCGATCGACGACTGGTCGCTGCTGCATCCGCAGGCCGGGCGACTCGTGCGGTTCGTCACGCCACGCATCCTTGCCGCCGCGACGGAATAAAGCAGGCGCGGGCATCGCAAAATCGGGGCCGACCGTCAGTCGACGCTCGGCAAGATGGACACGGGCCTAGGCGGCCGCTCGAACGGCGGCCTAGGCGACGTTTGCCAAAAACTCGGAGCAGACATTATGAGCAGGGCAGAATCAGATCCCCAGGCAGCAAGCAAGTCGCCGCGCGTCAGCTTTTGGCTCAGAGAACTTCCCTTCAGCCTAGTGCTGATCCTAACAATACTCGGGGTCGCCTATACGAGTTTTTCGAAAGAGCCGATCGTAGCCTATTGGGAGCTTCTCGCCCCGATCATCGGGCTCGTCTGTATCGGGGCCGGATGGCAGAGCGCAGGCGACAAATCTGCGCGACTTCGCTTGATATGGACGCAGGTCTTGCACTGGTGCGCGTTCCTGGTAGTGATGAATATGATGTTGTTGCCAAGCGTTCAGCGGACATTTAGCGCCAGCGCGACTGGAATCGCCATCTTCACTTTGCTGGCGCTTGGTACCTTTACCGCCGGCGTGCAAGTCCTGTCCTGGCAAATCTCCCTTCTCGGGCTCATCATGGCGCTGGGAATTCCTGCGATCGCTTGGATCGAAAATACGGCTTTGATTGTCGTACTGATCGCGGGAAGCGTGCTTGGAATTGGCGCAGTGCTCTGGTGGCGCTGGCATGAAAGGCGCGCTCGCGAGGCTTGATTAGATCGCCTGTGTTCGCGGGTTGTCACCCCGAGAGCGCCGCCAAAATCCGCGCCCAGCTGCGGATGCCTTTGTGAAAACAACGCAGATCGAACTTTTCATTCGGCGAATGCACGCGATCATCGTCGAGCGCAAAGCCGACCATCAGCGTATCCATGCCGAGCACGGTCTTGAAATCGCCGACGATCGGGATCGAGCCACCGGCGCCGACCGTGACCGCTTTCTTGCCCCACTCCTCAGCGAGTGCCGCGCGCGCCTTGTTCAGCGCCGGATTGTCGAACGCGACTTCAAACGCCGGATTGCAGCCGAAATTGCCGAACTCGACGCTGCAATCGCCGGGCAGTCTGGCGCGGACGAAGTCACGGAATCCCGCGCGGATTTTTTCTGGATCCTGCGCGCCGACCAGGCGGAACGACACCTTCGCGCTGGCCTTGCCGGGGATCACGGTCTTGGCGCCCTCCCCGGTATAGCCGCCGATGATGCCGTTGACCTCCGCTGTCGGCCGCGTCGAGATTTGCTCGATCAGCATGCGGCCCTTCTCGCCAGCCGGGATTTTCAGGCCGACGGGATTGAGAAACTTCTCTGGCGTCAGGCCCAGTCCCGACAGATCGGCCTTGATGTCGTCGGGCAATTCATGGACGCCGTCATAGAAGCCAGGAATAGCAACCGAGCCGTCCGGTTTGTGCAGTGCCGCAAGAATATCGGCCAGCACGTGAATCGGATTGCGCGCCGCACCACCGAACAGACCCGAATGCAGATCGCGGTCGGCGCAGGTAAGCCTGATCTCTTCGTAGACCAGCCCGCGCAGCGAGGTCGTGATCGACGGCGTCTGCGCATCCCACATGCCGGTGTCACAAACCAGCGCCAGGTCGTGCTTGAGCTCCTGCGCATTGTCACGCACGAAGCCGAACAGATGCTTCGAACCGCACTCCTCCTCGCCCTCGATCATCATCGTGATATCGAGCGGGATCTTGCCGGTCACGGCCTTGAAGGCGCGGCAGGCCTCGATGAAGGTCATCGCCTGACCCTTGTCGTCGCAGGCGCCGCGGGCGACGATGATCTTGCGCCCGCCATCGAGCGTCTCGATGCTGGGCTCGAACGGCGGCGACTTCCACAGGTCGAGCGGGTCGACCGGCTGGACGTCATAGTGGCCGTAGAACAGAACGCGTGGTGCCTTGCCATTGCCGGCGCCGTTTCCGCTCTGTTCGGTGCTTTTGGCAATCACGACGGGATGGCCCTCGGTCGGGCGCACGCTGGTCTCGAAGCCGAGGCCGGTAAGGTCTTTGGCGACATACTCGGCAGCCTTCCGGCACTGCGGCGCATAGGCCGGATCGGTCGACACCGACTGGATGCGCAACAATGCAAACAGCCGGTCGAGACTGGCATCGAGATCGCGATCGACGCGATCGAGAACCGCCGGCAGAACTTCTGATGCTGTCATATTTGTCACCGTCACACGCAACCGAGCGGACCAGGGCTGCACCCGCACACTTATATTGTGCGCGGCAGATTGTTTCCATCGGCCGAGCACGCTGTCTTACACTACCCTCCGCGTTGCAAGTTTGTCACGCTAGCCCGCGTTCCAACAAAAGTGCGAACCGAATGACCGGATTTAGCGCCACAGTCTTGTCACCCTCCGTTTGAATCTACATTATGGCAGGAACCTGCTGATAGTGCGGGGGTTGAGAGGATAATGGACGAACTGATCGCGGGTCTCGTCGCAGATATCGGGATCGATCGTTCCGCTGCGGAGAAAGCCGTCGGCATCATTCTCGACTTCCTGGTCAAGGAAGGTCCCGCCGATAAGGTACAGCCGCTCTTAGCCAAGCTCCCTGGAGCGGAAGCTTTGATTCAAAAGACCGCGGCGGAAGGCGGCAGTGGTTTGATGGGTGGCGATCTTCTGGGTGGAATGATGGGCGGGGGCGTTGGCGGGGTCATGGGCGCGGGCATGCGCCTGATGTCGGCGGGGCTGAGCATGGGCCAAGTGCAGAGTGTTGGCCGCACAGTCCTGTCCTATACGCGTGAGAAGGCGGGTGATGACACAGTCGGCGCGATCGCGGCCGCCATCCCCGGCCTGTCGCAATTTGTTTGAGTTACGGACGCATCGGCGCGACGACATTATTGCGTTGAGGTTAGGGGTCATTGATGGGGTATCCTATTACCGAAATTCAAGGGATCGGAACGGATGCTGCCGCGATCCTGAAGTCGGATGGTATAAGGACCACCATCGGCCTGTTATATCTGGCCAAGACGCCGAAGCAGCGGCTCAAGATCGCCGCCAAGACCGGCGCCCCGGAAAAATGCGTGCTCGATTGGGTGACCGCCGCCGATCGCATGCGGGTCAAAGGTATAGGCTGGGAATATTCCGAACTGTTGCGCGCTGCAGGCGTGCGGACCGTCAACGAGCTTCGCTTCCGCAATCCGCAAAAGCTTGCGAACGCCATGGCGGAAATCAATGGCAAGCGAAAACTGGTGCGGGTTCTGCCGTCGGTGAACACCGTGACCCGATGGATCGAGAGCGCCAAGAGGCTGCCGCCGCTCATTTGCTATTGACCACAGGCTTACGACCAGTCCGTCGCGGCAAAAGTCCGCCGCTTGACTCCCCGCCATTGACCGCGCAAAGCGACGACCAAAAGAACGGTCGGCGGAACAGCCCAGAATAGCTTCAAGGAAAGCTTCAAGGATGGCCAAAGCTGCGGCCACAAACGCGACCCATCGGGCCGCTTCCGCGTCGAGCGCCGCAGCCGGCGACGGCATGCTGACAGAGCTTTTGGCCAAAGCGCGTCCGCTGGGGCGTCCTTTGATCATGGGTGTTCTCAACGTCACGCCGGACTCTTTCTCCGACGGCGGGCATTTTCTCGAGCCAGCGGCGGCGATAGAGCAAGCGCGCCGTTTGGCCGCCGAGGGCGCCGACATTATCGATATCGGAGCGGAATCGACCCGGCCCTATGGCGGCATGCGCCCGGTGTCGCCTGACGAAGAGCGCGAGCGGCTCGAGCCGATCCTGCCGGCCGCCGCTACCATCGGCATCCCGGTCTCGATCGACACGATGAAGGCCGAGGTCGCGGCCTGGGCGCTCGAGGCCGGCGCCCGTATCGTCAACGACGTCTGGGGCCTGCAGCGCGACCCCGACATGGCCCGCGTCGTCGCCGACTACGGCGCGCCCGTCGTCATCATGCACAATCGCGAAAACGCCGATCCCGCGATCGACATTATAAGTGAGGTAACGGAGTTCTTCTCGCACTCGCTTGAAATCGCCTGCAGCGCCGGCATCGCCCACGATCGCATCGTGCTCGATCCCGGTATCGGCTTCGGCAAGACACCGGAGCAAAGCCTCGCCTGCATCGCACGACTCGATGCCTGGCGCGGTTTCGATGTGCCGCTCCTGGTCGGTGCTTCGCGCAAGCGCTTTATCAATTCGATTGTACCGTCGGAACCGATGGATCGGCTTGGCGGATCGCTCGCGGCGCATCTCCTCGCCGCCGAAAACGGCGCGGCCATCATCCGGGCGCACGACGTGGCTCCCACATTGCAGGCACTCGCGGTCGCCGCCGCCATTAGGCACGCGCGATGAGCGACGCGATTTTTGTCCGCGGTCTCTCGCTCCACGCCTATCACGGCGTCATGCAGCACGAAGCCAAGGTCGGGCAGACATTCATGCTCGATCTCGTTCTCGACATCGATCTCGCGGCGGCTTCGCGCAGCGATAAGCTCAAGGACACCGTGTCCTACGATCTGGTCGTGAAGACCGTGACCGAGGCGTTCTGCGGCCGCCGCTATCGGCTGGTCGAAGCCGCGGCCGGCGCGGTCGCCGCGGCGGTGCTCGCGCGCTGCCCGAAAGTGCGCAGTGTCCGCGTCACCGTCCACAAGCCGCATGCGCCGATCGCCGCGACCTTCGACGATGTCGGCGTCATCATCGAGCGCGCCCGTGCTCGCAAAAATGGCTGAGACGGCTTTGGCGCTGATCGCACTCGGCGGCAATGTCGGCGACGTGCGATCAACTTTCGACCAGGCCGTGACCTTGTTATGCGATGATGCCGCCGTGCGCCTCCTCCTCCGCTCGTCGGATTATCGAACGCCGCCATGGGGCGTCACCGACCAGCCGCCATTTATCAATGCCGCCATTGCCGTATCGAGCTCGCTTGCGCCGCGCGATTTGCTGGCCCGCGCGCTTGCGGTCGAGCGGGCGCTCGGGCGCGACCGGGACCGTGAGGAGCGCTGGGGACCGCGCACCCTCGACATCGACATCCTCGCTTATGACGATCTTGTTCTGCATGACCCCGACCTGACGCTGCCGCATCCGCGCCTGTTCGAACGCGCCTTTATCCTCCTGCCGCTTGCCGAAATCGCGCCCGACCGTGTGATCGGTGGTATCCGTGTTCGCGACGCGTTGGCGAATACGGACGCAAGCGGCATCGAGAAATTGCCGCGCTAGCCCCCTCCCCCTGACCGAAACACCCGCGGCACGCCAATTGCAGGTTTTGCTGTTCGGGCCGGCTGCGTATTGGCCCCGCGAGCCCGGCATGGCATTTTATGACCATGACAAAAGGTGAAACGCTCTCGCTAGCGGGCGATTTTGTGCCGGCGACGCGTACCGACTGGCGCAAGCTTGTCGATGCCGTGCTCAAGGGCGCGCCATTCGAGCGGCTTGAGAGCGAGACCTATGACGGACTGACGATTGAGCCGCTCTATGAGCGCGATCCGGCCGCGCACGCCGTTCCTGGCCGCGCCCCGGGAGCAGCTTGGACGATCCTGCAGCGTGTCGATCACCCCGACCCGGCGGCGGCTAATGTGCAAGCACTCGAAGATCTTGAAAACGGCGCGACCGGCTTGCTCCTGGTTTTTGCCGAGTCGATCAGCGCCAATGGCTTTGGTCTCGAACCCTCGGCGGCGGCGCTCGCTCGCGTGCTCGACGGCGTCGATCTTGAGGCCGGGATCGCCATCGACCTCAATCTCAGCCCGTCCTCGCGGCATATCGTCCACGACGTCGCCGCTCTGGTGAAGAGCCGCGGCATCGTGCCGGCAGCGGTCGATATCCGTTTCAGCATCAATCCAATCGGCGGCTTTGCCGCTTGCGGCACGAGCCCGCGGCGCTGGAAGGATCTTGCGCCCTATTTCGCCGAGATGATTAGCGGCCTTGCAGGTGGTGGCTTTCGCGGCCCCTTCGCGGTCGCCGACGGCCGGGTCATTCACAATGCCGGCGGCTCGGACGCGCAGGAATTGGCCTTCGCGCTTGCAAGCGCAGCCGCCTATTTGCGCGCGCTCGAAGCCGGCGGCGTGACGCTTCAAGCCGCCCGCCACGCGATTTATTTCCGGCTGTCGGCCGACGCCGATCAATTCCTGACCATGGCGAAATTCCGCGCGGTGCGAAAACTATGGGCACGCGTCGAGGCGGCGTGCGGGCTTCCGCCAAAGCCGGTCATGATCACCGCCGAAACCGCGTGGCGGATGATGACGCGGCGCGATCCTTACGTGAACATGCTGCGGCTTGCTATCGCGGTCACCGCCGCGGGTCTCGGCGGCGCCGACGCCATCACCGTGCTGCCTCATACGGCGCCGCTCGGGCTGCCCGACCCATTCGCGCGCCGCGCCGCGCGTAATATGCAGCTTGTTTTGTTGGAAGAATCAAACCTGGCGCGCGTTGGCGATCCGGCGGCGGGCTCCGGTGCGCTGGAGGCCATCACGCAACAGCTCTGCGGCGCGGCATGGTCGCTGTTTCAGGACATCGAAAAATCAGGCGGCGCCTGGGCGGCGTTGGAAAGTGGAGTGGTCCAAAAAAACGCCGCCGCCGTGCTTGCCGAACGCCAGAAGGCCACCGCCCGCGGCAAGGACACGCTCACCGGCACCAACGCCTATCCCGATATTCATGAAACCGCGCCCGCGGTTCTCAATATCGCGTCGCCGCCGCCGTCGAAGAAAAACGGTGCCGCAACATTGACGAACGCCGTTTCGGCCAAGCCTTTGCCGCGAATCCGGCTTGCCGAACCTTTCGAACTGCTGCGCGATCGTTCTGACGTAATTCTCGCCAAGAGCGGCGCGCGGCCGAAGATTTTTCTCGCCAATCTCGGGCGGCTCAGCGACTTCACCGCGCGCGCCACTTTCGCCAAGAGTTTCTTTGAAGCGGGCGGCATTGAAGCGGTGACCAATGACGGCTTCACAAACCTCGAACAGATGGTCGCGGTGTTCAAGTCATCTGGCGCGGCGCTCGCCTGCCTGTGCTCTTCCGATGATGTCTATGCCCGAGAAGCTGCCGCGACAGCGAAGTCGCTCGCCGCGCTGACCAAGCATCTTTATTTCGCCGGCCGGCCACCCGAGCAGGACGCGCTGAAAACGGCCGGTGTCGGCACATTCATCTATGCCGGTTCCGACATGGTCGCGGCGCTGCAAACGGCATATCAGACGCTCGATGGCTGAAGCGCAGTCTCGCGCTGGCGCAGTTCAAACTCTTGCGGCCGATTCACAATCGTCACCAGCGCGTAGCTGATCATCAGCAAGAGATACCAGGCGCCGAGCTTTCCGAGCGGGACCCACTGCGCGATCTGGTGCGGATAGAGCCAAGTCTTCGTCCCGGTGCCGACATTCTCGGCAATCCAGATGAAGAAGGCCACCAGGAACAGGCCGAGCAAGAGCGGCATGCGGCGATACTTGTAATGTATGCGGTAATAGATCCATGTCCGGCCGAACAATAGCGCCATCGCCCCGAACAGCAGGACGCGAAGGTCGGGCATGTAATGGTGCGCGTAGAAATTCGCGTAGATCGCTGCGGCCAGAAGATAGACCGACCACAATGGCGGATGGTGGGTGAAGGCAGATCGAATAGCCGCCAGCTCCGCGCGATATAGCTGCCGATCGACGCATACATGAAGCCGGAAAACAGCGGCACGCCGGCGACGTGAAAGATGCTCGGCTCAGGATAGATCCAGGAGCCAACGCCGGTCTTGAACACTTCCATCAGCGTACCGACGACGTGATAGATGAAAATGACCTTGGCCTCGTCGAAGGTCTCGAGCTTGAAAAACAGCATGCCGGCCTGAATTGCGAGCGCCATCAAAAACAAGAAATCGTAGCGCGCGAGCGCGGCGCCGTGCGGATACCAGAGATGCGTGCCGATAATCAGCGATACCATCGCGCCGCCGAACAGGCACGCCCAAGCCTGCTTCACGCCGAAGCGAATAAACTCATAGGCGAAGGCGGTTGCCGGCCGCTGCGCTGCCCAACGACCCAAGCGGGCCTCAGCGGCAATGAAGCGGACCAGCGGCGCCCACAGGGCCGCGGCGCTTGAAGTCGGTCGAACAGGCCGGAGATCGTGCAAGGCGGCGGGACCAGAGGCGAGAATGCCCTCAAGCATCACGAGAAACATGGTTCGAGAAGGCCGGAACGATGGCCCGAGTTGGGCCGGATGCGTGCTCTGCTATGTTCCCCGTGCGTTATGCTGCGCTGCGTGATACGATTGCCGCGCCGGATCAGGTGATGAGATGAGCCAAATCCCGGACTTCACGCAGTTGGCTTTCGCCGACGCGCCCACCGCGCGGCCCGCCGCGAGCGCGCCCTGGCAGACGCCGGAATCCATAGCGGTCAAAGGCCATTACGAGGCCGCCGATCTTGACGGGATCGAGGCGCTCGACAGCTATCCCGGCATCGCGCCCTATCTGCGCGGCCCCTACCCGACCATGTATGTCACCCAGCCCTGGACCATCCGGCAATATGCCGGCTTCTCCACGGCGGAAGATTCCAACGCCTTCTATCGGCGCAATCTCGCCGCCGGCCAGAAGGGCCTCTCCATCGCCTTCGATCTCGCCACCCATCGCGGCTATGACTCAGATCATCCGCGCGTCTTGGGCGATGTCGGCATGGCGGGCGTGGCGATCGATTCAATTTACGACATGCGCACGCTGTTTGGCGGCATTCCGCTCGACCAGATGTCGGTGTCGATGACCATGAACGGCGCGGTGCTGCCGGTGCTCGCGCTCTATATCGTCGCCGCCGAGGAGCAAGGCGTGCCGCCGGAAAAGCTCGCCGGCACGATCCAGAACGACATCCTCAAAGAATTCATGGTGCGCAACACCTATATCTATCCGCCGAAACCGTCGTTGCGCATCATCTCGGATATTTTCTCCTACACCTCGGCGCATATGCCGAAGTTCAATTCGATCTCGATCTCCGGCTATCACATGCAGGAGGCCGGAGCGACGGCGGATCTCGAGCTCGCCTATACGCTTGCCGACGGCGTCGAATATGTCCGCGCCGGGATGGCCGCTAACCTTCTGGTCGATCGCTTCGCGCCGCGGCTGTCGTTCTTCTTCGGCATCGGCATGAATTATTTCATGGAGATCGCAAAGCTCCGCGCCGCGCGCGTCTTGTGGGCGAAGCTGATGAAACAGTTCGACCCGAAAGACGACCGTTCGCTGTCGCTGCGCACCCATTGCCAGACGTCGGGCTGGTCGCTCACCGCGCAAGACGTGTTCAACAATGTCACGCGCACGGCCATCGAAGCCATGGCGGCGACCCAAGGCGCCACCCAATCGCTGCACACCAATGCGCTCGACGAGGCGCTGGCCTTGCCGACCGATTTTTCCGCCCGCATCGCCCGCAACACGCAGATCGTGCTGCAGCGGGAGAGCGGCTTAACGCGCATGATTGATCCGTGGGGCGGCTCGTTCTATGTCGAACGGCTGACGCACGATCTCGCCGCGAAGTCATGGGGCCATATCCAGGAGGTCGAGCAGCTCGGCGGCATGACCCGCGCGATCGAGGCCGGCCTACCGAAGCTGCGCATCGAGGAAGCGGCCGCGCGCACCCAAGCGCGCATCGATTCAGGCGCGCAAGCGGTGATCGGCGTCAACAAATATCGGCCGCGCGAGGAACAGCCGATCGACGTGCTCAAGGTCGACAACGCGGCGGTACGGCAATTGCAGATCGACAAGCTCGGCCGCCTCAAACGGGAGCGCGATGCAAAGGCAGTTGCCGAGGCGCTCGATACGCTGACCCGTAATGCCGAAGGCGGCAACGGCAATCTCTTGGCCCTCGCGATCGATGCCGCGCGCGCCAAGGCCACCGTCGGCGAGATTTCATTGGCGCTGGAAAAAGTTTTCGGTCGCCACCAGGCGGAGATCAAGGCGATCTCCGGCGTCTACAGGCGGGAGGTCGGCATGACGGACGCCGTCGAACGGGTGCAGAAGCTCGTCGCCGAATTCGAAGAGAACGAAGGCCGCCGGCCGCGCATTCTGGTCGCCAAGATCGGCCAGGACGGCCACGATCGCGGCCAGAAGGTGATCGCGTCGGCCTTTGCCGATCTCGGCTTCGACGTCGATATCGGCGCGCTATTCGCAACACCGGCCGAAGCCGCGCGCCAGGCCGTCGAGAACGACGTGCATATTCTCGGCGTCTCCTCGCTCGCCGCAGCGCATCTGACCTTGGTGCCGGAGCTCAAGGCCGAACTCGGAAAACTTGGCCGCGGCGATATCATGATCGTGGTCGGCGGCGTCGTGCCGCCGCAGGATTACGAGGCGCTCAAAACAGCCGGCGCCGAAGCGATTTTCCCGCCCGGCACCGTCATCGCCGAAGCCGCCGAGGGGCTGTTGCAGGCGCTCAGCCGCCGGCTCGGCCATACCAAGGCTGCGGCGGAGTAGACGCTCCGCCGCCTTCTCCCGTCATCCCGCGACCGTGCCGAAATTGGCCGCCAGGCTTTCGGCGCCGCGCTGCGACAGCGCGAAGATCGTGTAGGTCGGATTCGGCGCGCCGCTGGTCGGGAAGATGCCTGGCCCCGCGACCCATAAATTGGTGATCTCGTGGGTCTGGCCGAAGCTGTTGGTCACCGAGTCGCCCGCGTCATGGCCCATGATGGTGCCGCCCATCAGATGGATGGTCGGCATCGGTCCCTTGTTGGACCACGCTTCCTTGGCGCCGGTCGCCTTGGCGATGGCGAGGCCTTGCTCGAAATTGGCGTTGAACAACGCCACCGCTTCGTCGTTGAAGCTGTGCGTGATCTTGCCGAGCGGCATGCCGAATTCGTCCTTGTCGCTCGCCAATTCGACGCGGTTGTCGATGCTTGGCATTTCCTCGCCGAATGCGCTCAGCCGGGTATAGCCCTTGGCCGCGCGCTTCATGAATGCCGCGAGATCCGCCCCGAACAGATCGACACGCGCATTGGCAACGCCGCCGAGCGCGCTGTAGCGCTGGGCGGAGCCGGCAACCATGAAGGTCGAACCGAACGCGCCTTTATCCTTGTAGGAATTCTTGTCGTAGCGGTCGTAGGAGAAATATTGCGCGGCGATAGTGCCCATATAGGGCTGCAGATCCTCGTCAAACATCGCCGACGTGCCCGAGGCGAAGTGCGCCGTCATGTATTTGCCGAGAAGCCCGCTCGAATTGGCGAGACCATTGGCGTGCTTGCCGGCCGCCGAATTGAGCATGATGCGCGGGTTCTGCGCCGCCCAGGCGGCAAGCACGACGACGCTTGCCTCCTGCACCTGCTTCTCTTTCTTGGCGTCGTAATATTCGACGCCCGTCGCCTTGCCGCCGTCGGCGCTCATGAGGACACGCGTCACCGTCGCATGCGCCCTCACTTCGGCGCCGGCCTTTTTCGCATCGCTCAGGTAAGTCACCAGCGGATTGGCGAGCGCGCCGATCGGACAGCCGACATGACACCAGCCGTCATAGATGCAGGCCGGCCGGCCCTTGAACTCGGTTGAATTGATGCCGACGGCGGCGGGCGCGAGCCGCATGCCGTTCGCCTCAAAGCCTTTCTTCCAGGCATCGCCGCCCGGAAATGTCTTCATCGGCGGCATCGGATAGGGCTTGCCCGCCGGCCGCCAGACTTCCTCGGCCTTGGCGTCGCCGGAGACGCCGATGTCATCGGCGACCTTGTCCCAGAACGGCGCGATGTCGGTGTAATCGATCGGCCAATCGAGACCCCTGCCGTGGGTGCTTTTGACCTTGAAGTCGTTCGGCATCAAGCGGGGAAAGTTAGCGAAATAATGCAGCGAGGCGCCGCCGACGCCCCAGCCGGCTTGATAGACATAGCCGTAGGGATTCTTGCCTTCGAGCAGGAATGGCGGGCCGACCGGCTTGACGCGGCGGCCCCAGAAATCCGAGCTGATGAGATCGGAGAGTTGCCAATCGGGCCCCGATTCCAAGAGCACCACCTTCTTGCCGGCCTGCGCCAACACGGACGCGAACACCGAGCCCGAGGCACCGGCGCCGACGATGACGACATCAACTTTTTCGTTTGCCGAGTTTTGGGTTGCCATGACGCGATCTCCTCACCAGCTCTTGGTCGGTGCGATGTGGGCTTGGTAGGGAACGCCGAGATGGGCGTAGCCATCCATGGTGCCGTAGACGACGTCGACTGAGTCGGTGCGGAGCAGGAAATAGACAAAGCTCGAGCCCGGGCCTTTCCAGTTGTCGAGTTTGTTCTGGCGCATCAGATCGACGAAGTCGTGCTGCTCGGCAGGCGTGAGCTTGGCGAAGCCGCGGCCGTCATATTTGGCCGCGCTCGCGCCGTCGATGGCACCGAGCGCCGCGCGATAGAAATTCGCAAACGGCGGACGCACGTTCATGATGCGCGCTTCAAGGAGCGCTTCTTCGGGCGGGATCGAGAGCTGAAGATCGACGAAATTGGTGACGCCGGCGGCCTTGGCGCCGGGCACGAGCGTCTCGCCCATAGCGTCGAGCGTCGCCGCCTGATCGGCGGTCAAGGTGCGGAGCGGAACGTTTTGCCCGTGCGCCTGGCGCGGCGTCAGCATGACCTCGGCGCCGCCGACCGTAAACGCAAGCGCGCCGATAGCCGCGCCCTTCATGAAGGCGCGCCGTTGAATGTCGTCCATGAATTTTCCTCCCGGTTCATCCGGCGTTTTCGATCGCCGATTTGAACGCGAGGGATTCAACGCCGAAGCGGAAGGGGAATCAAGCGGGGTGCGGACGCAATCTCAGTCCGCCTTGCGCAGTGCGTTTCGCTCAGTCCGCTTTGGCCTCGGTGCGCGGCAGTGCGGAGACCGGCGCTCCGCCCGGCGGCGGCGGCGCGCGCGGCGGCTGCGGCGCCACTGGCGGCCGCTGCA
>DASQRX010000109.1:0-88591 GCA_035642635.1 Xanthobacteraceae bacterium | reverse complement strand
TCCGAACGTTCCGGGCGGCGTCACGCCGATCCCGAACGCGTTCGTGCTGGGCTTGCGAACGCATTTGAAATTCTAGACCGGCAAACGCGCAGTCGCGCTTGATCGGCGGAGGAGGCAGCGCTACCGTTTGCAAAAATCACGGGAGGGCCGCGCCATGACGTCCTGCGCGGTTGCGCCGTCGCTGTGCGAGCCGGGCGCATGAAGATCTACGAAGGCCGGCGCACCATCGATGGCCTCGTCGTTACCGTCGACGGCAGGCCTTTGCCCGAGCATTATGAGGTGAAGCAATTCACCAAATACGGCTTCGAATGGACCTATGACGGCGACAGCCCGCGGCAGCTCGCGCTTGCGATTTTGTTCGACCATCTGGGCGATGGCAGCCGCGCTATCGCGCTGTCCAAGCCCTATATGACAGACGTGATCGCCAATCTCGACAACGATTGGCGGCTTACCGGCGACGATGTTGCGGCCTTCCTGCGCCGCCAGAACAGCAGCGTGCCGCAAGCCACGCATTGAGGAGAACGCGCATGATCCAGCAGCGTCAGGTCGAGTTCCGCAACGAGTATCGATCGCGCATTCGCGGCTGGTACGACGGCCACTTCCACATCGTCATCATCTACGCGATGGGCGCCGCGGCCTTCTACATCTATGTCGAGCACGTTCACAGCGTGACTGCGCTGGAATGGCTGACCGTGCCGCTCACCTTTCTGTTCACCAATATTTTCGAATGGGCCGTGCACAAATACATCATGCACCGGCCGGTCAACATCAAAGGGCTGCGCGCGATCTATGAGCGGCACACGCTCAATCATCATCAGTTCTTCACCGACGACGAGATGCGCTTCCGCGATCACAAGGATTGGCGGGTGACGGTGTTCCCGCCCTATGCGCTGGTCGTTTTCATCCTGATGTCGATCCCGGCCGCCGCCGTGCTCGGCCTGTTGCTCTCGGCCAATGTCGGCTGGCTGTTCATGTCGACGACGACCGGCATGTATCTGATCTACGAGTTCATGCATTTCTGCTGTCACGTCGACGAGAACGCTTTCGTGCGCCATTGTCCCTTCGTCAACACGCTGCGCCGGCATCACACCGCGCATCACAATGCGCGGCTGATGATGGAAGTGAACATGAACCTGACATTCCCGATCGGCGATTGGCTCCTCGGCACGTCCGATCTCGACCGCGGCCTCGTCGGCACGCTGCTCAACGGCTACGATACCCGCTATCTGAAGAAGAACCTGCGCGGGGCGCCGCGGCGGCCGGACGAGGCGGCCGCGGCGCCCGTGGGCACCAATTGAGCTTCGAGACCAGCATGCCAAGCGATGTCAAAGCCGCCGTCTCGCTCATAACGCTTCTCGTCGCGCTGGTGCTCGCTTATTGGAGCGGCTCGCCGATCCGGCATGATTTCTCGACTTTCGTCGTCGCCACCGCCTTGTTCATGATCGCGGCGATGTGGGTGTTTCCCGAAGCCGGCGGGAAGAAGGGCTCCGCGAGGAAGTAAGAACCCTATGACAGTGACGATCCTGATTGCGCTCGCCGGCCTGATGGGCGCGGGCGGCGTCGCCTTGGCCGCGGCCGCCGCGCATATCGCGCCCGGCGCCGGGCTCGATGGCGCGGCTTACATGCTGCTGTTCCATGCCGCCGCCGTCGTCGGGGGTGCGGCGCTGGTGCAGCAAGGCGTATTGTGGCGGCCCTTGGGGCTTCTCGTGCTCGCCGCCTGGGTGCTCGGCGCCGCGCTGTTCGCAGGCGACATCGCGATGCGCGTCTTCGCCGCGCATCGGCTGTTTCCATTCGCCGCGCCGTCGGGCGGCACGATCCTGATCGCGGCGTGGCTTGTGCTCACGGGCGCCGCGATCTGCGCAATGGTGCGGAGAGCATGATCCCGAAAAGTGGGTGCCGGTTTTCGGAAAAGATCATGTTCAATCGAAAAAGTCGCGTCACTCCACCTGGATATTCAGATCTTTGATGATCTTGCCCCAGCGCACCGTCTCGGCGGCGGCGAAACCGCCGAGTTCCTCCGGCGTGCTGGTCTTGATTTCATAACCCGCCGCCTCGAACCGGCTAACGAATTCGGGCGCCGAAACAATCCGCACCAGCTCGCGGTTGAGCCGTTCGACGATCGGCTGCGGCGTTCCGCCATTTGTATAAAGCGCGGTCCAGATCGGGCTGAGCGCGAGCTTCGGATAGCCGAGCTCGGCGGTGGTCGGCACGTTCGGCAGCGATTTGGCGCGCTGCTCGCTCATCACTGCCGCCGCCTTCAACTGGCCGCCCTGCAAGAACGAGAACGTGTCCGCGATCAGCGGAAACATCACGTCGATCCGGTTGGCGATGAGATCATTGAGCGCGGGCCCCTGGCCGCGATAGGGGACGTGCATGAGCGAGCTGCCGGTCAGCTTGTTATACAACTCGCCGGCGATATGGGTCGCCGATCCGATGCCTGACGAGCCGAAGCTCGCGCCGCCATTCTTCTGCACGCGCGAGACAAAGCCGGCGAAATCGAGGCTCCCGTATTGCGGCGCCGGCACGATGATCTGCGGATTGAGCGTCACCAAAGTGAGTGGCGCGAAATCCTTCGCCGGGTCGAAGCCAAGATTCTTGTAAAGATTGATATTGCTGGCATGCGTCCCGGTCGTCGCCATGAATAGGGTATACCCGTCGGGCGCGGCGCGAGCCGCGTCCGTGGCGGCGATATTGCCGCCGGCGCCCGGCTTGTTGTCAATGACGACCGGCTGACCGAGCGCCTCTGACAGCCCCTGCGCGATCACGCGCGATTGCACATCGGCGCTGCCGCCGGCCGGGAAGGGGACGATGAGCTCAAGCGGGTGGGCCGGCCAATCCTCGGCGCTGGCAGCGCCGGGGAAGGCCGCCGATACTGCGATGAGGATTGCTCTGAAGATAAGGACGACGGACGCGACCGGGATGCGTTGCATGTTTGTGTTGCTAACACACACGCCGGCCCGTCGCCATCTTTCTACTCCGGCATTACGCCCGCTTCCGCTCCTGCGGCACCATCGCGATGGTCAGCCGTTCCGTCACGCGTAATATGTCGAGCGCGACGGTGCGGCCGATCTTGTCGCCGGTCAGCGCGCGCACGAGGTCGTCGGCGCCGGCGATGGTGGCGCCGTCGAGCGCCACGATGATGTCTCCGGGTTTGAGTCCGGCGCGCGCGGCGGACGAATCCGGCTCGACGGTGCTCACCATCACCGCGCTGTCCTGTGTCAGCCCGAACACGCGGCGTCGTCGCGCCGGGATCGCGGTCTGCTGCGCGGCGATGCCGATGAAGGCGCGGCGCACCCGGCCGTGCCGCACCAATTCGCCGAGCACGAAGCTTGCGGTATTGGCGGCGACCGCAAAGCAGATGCCTTGCGCGCCCATGATCACCGCGGTGTTGATGCCGACGACCTCGCCGCGCGACGACACCAAGGGGCCGCCGGAATTGCCGGGATTAAGCGCGGCATCGGTCTGGATCACGTCGTCGATCAGCCGCCCGTTGCGCGAGCGCAGCGAGCGGCCGAGCGCGGAGACGACGCCGGTCGTCACCGTGGATTCGAAGCCAAGCGGATTGCCGATCGCGATCACGAGCTGACCACGTTTCAGGCGTTTTGAATCGCCGAGCGGTGCCGCCTGAAGCGTTACCGCTTCATCGACGCGCAACAGCGCAAGGTCGGTATCGGGATCGTCACCGACGAGCCGCGCGCGCAGGTCCTGGCCGTCGGCGGTGCTCACCTCGATGCGCGCTGCTGCGCCATGGGCGTTGGCAGCATTGGCGTTGGCAGCATGGGCGCCGGCGACGTGGCTGTTGGTCAGGATGAGGCCGTCCGGCGACAAGATGACGCCGGAGCCAGTCCCGCCACGGTTTTGGCCGCCACGATTTTGGCGGTCCCGTCCGGCATTACCGCCCTGCACCGCGAGCCGAACCACGGCTGGGCCGACCCGGTCGACCACGTCGATCACGGCCCGCGAATAGGCATCGAGCAGTGCCCGATCGTCGGCCGGGACGGTGGCAATATCGGGAGCGGGCACGCTTTCGGCGTCCCGGAAGGCATCGGTGAGGGGCATTATTGTCATGTTTTATCAGTGCCTTGATCCGGCCTTAAGCCGGCATAAGTAAATGGAGATTGGGCGCAGATATGGGGACCCGGCAGGCGGCAAGGAAGGGCAGCGGTTAGCGCGGCAGCGATGCGCGGCCTCGTGTGTTGACAGAGCCGGCCGCCTATGGTGCCGAGACGACCTGAAGGAAAGAATCCATGACACTTGCCAAAGCGGCGCGCTTCGCCGTCCCGGTTCCGGCTGTTTTGCTATTGGCGCTTCTGGCCGGCTGCAATGAGAGCCAGCAGCAGGGCGGTGGCCCGCCGCCCCCCACCGTGACGGTGGCCACCCCGGTCAAGCGCACGGTGGTCGATCAGGACGAATATGTCGGCCGCTTCGTCGCCGTGAATTCAGTCGAGATCCGGTCGCGGCTTTCGGGGTACTTGTCCGAAATTCATTTCAAGGACGGACAGATGGTGAAAGAGGGCGATCTCCTCTTCACCATCGACCGCCGGCCGTTCGAGATCGCGCTCGAGCAGATGCGCGCCAATCTGGCGCAGGCGCGCGCCAATCTCGCCTTCACCGAAGGCGATCTCACGCGCGGCCAAAGCCTGCTGACGAACAAGACCATCACCGAGCAGGTCTACGATCAGCGCACGCAGGCGAAGTCGGTGGCCGAAGCCGCCGTCGCCGCGCAGGAAGCCATGGTGCATTCGGCCGAGCTCGATCTCGATCAATACAGCCAGATCCGTTCGCCGATCGACGGCCGCATCGGCGACCGCCGCGTCGCCGTCGGCAATCTGGTCACCGGCGGCACCGGCGGCAGCAATACGCTGTTGGCGACTGTCGTATCGGTCGAACCGATCCGCTTCGAGTTCAGTTTCGACGAGCAGTCGTATCTGCGCTACGTGCGTTACGCATCCGCGAGCAAGGAAGTGGCCGCTCTTAATGGCAATGTCCCGGTGACGCTCGAACTAATCGACGAGAACGATTTCAAGCACACCGGCAAGATCGATTTCGTCGACAACGCCATCAATCAATCGACCGGCACGATCCGCGGCCGCGCGGTGTTCGACAATGCCGATGGGCTTTTCACCCCCGGCATGTTCGGCCGCCTGCGCGTTCCGGGCTCGCCGCCCTATACCGCGCTCTTGGTTCCCGATTCGGCGATCGGCTCGGAGCAGGTGCGTAAATATGTGCTGGTGGTCGACGACACCGGCACGGTGCGGCAGAAATATGTGACGCCCGGCCAGATCGACGGCGGCTTGCGCGTGATCAAGGACGGCCTCACCGCAGGCGACCGCGTCATTGTCAACGGCCTGATGCGCGCGCGCCCCGGCGTCAAGGTGAACGCGCAAGAGCAGCCGAGCCCGGCGCCGCCAGCGGCGGCGGCGGCCGACAAGCCCAAAACCGGCGACGCGACCGGCAGCAAAACCGACGTCAAAGCCGATTGATCGGGTAACATGCGCATCTCGCACTTTTTCATTAACCGGCCGATCTTTGCCGCCGTGGTCTCGATCATTTTCGTGATCCTCGGCGGCGTGTCGTTTTCGCGCCTGCCGGTCGCGCAATATCCCGAGATCGCGCCGCCGATCATCAACGTGTCCGGGCAATATCCCGGCGCTTCGGCCGATGTTGTCGCCTCGACCGTGGTGACGCCGATCGAAGAGCAGATCAACGGCGTCGAGAACATGCTCTACATGTCGTCGAACTCGACGGCCGACGGGCGGTTCTCGATCCAGGTCAGCTTCGATCTCGGCACCAATCTCGATATCGCGCAGGTGCAGGTGCAAAACCGCGTCGCCATCGCGCAACCGCGGCTGCCGGCCGACGTGCGCAATATCGGCGTTACGGTGACCAAAGCTTCGCCCGACCTGATGATGGTCGTGCACCTCTATTCGCCCGACAAATCGCGCGACGCGCTGTTCATCTCCAACTACGCCACGCTGGAAGTCACCGACCCGCTCACCCGTGTCGACGGCGTCGGCTCGATCACGGTGTTCGGCAGCCGCGACTATTCGATGCGGGTCTGGCTCGATGCCGATCGCCTGCAATCGCTCGGCCTCACCGCGGGCGACGTGACGACGGCGTTGCAGGGCCAGAACATCCAGGTCGCCTCGGGCGTGCTCGACCAGCCGCCGGTCGCGCATCAGGGCGCATTTCAGATCGCGGTGCAGACGCTCGGCCGGCTCGACACGCCGGACGAGTTTGGCTCGATCGTGGTGAAGCAGACGCCCGCCGCCGTGGTGCGGCTCAGGGACGTCGCCACCATCCAGCTTGCAGCCCTTGACTATTCGTCGAATTCCTATCTCGACCATGATCCCGCGGTGGCGCTCGCCATCTTTCAGCGGCCCGGCTCGAATGCGCTCGACACCGCAAAAGGCGTTATCGATCGGATGGCCGAACTGTCGAAGCGGTTTCCGCCCGGCGTCAAATACGCCATCGTCTACAACCCGACGCAGTTCATCCAGCAATCGGTCAATGCCGTGATCGAGACGATCGGCGAAGCGATCGTGCTGGTCGTTTTGGTGGTGATCCTGTTTTTGCAGACCTGGCGCGCGGCGATCATTCCGCTGGTCGCCATTCCGATTTCGCTTGTCGGCAGTTTTTTCTTCATGGCGACGTTCGGCTTTTCGCTGAACAATCTGTCGCTGTTCGGGCTGGTGCTGGCGATCGGCATCGTGGTCGACGACGCCATCGTCGTGGTCGAGAATGTCGAACGCAACATCGCGGCGGGCCTGGCGCCGCGCGACGCCGCGCGCAAGAGCATGGACGAAGTCGGCTCGGCGTTGGTCGCGATCGCACTCGTGATCTGCGCGGTGTTCGTGCCGTCGGTCTTCATCACCGGCATATCCGGCCAGTTTTATCGGCAATTCGCGCTGACCATCGTCGGCGCGACGATCATTTCGCTGATCGTGTCGTTGACGCTGTCGCCGGCGATGTGCGCGCTGTTGCTCAAGCCGCACGAGACCGATCACCGCGACACCTGGTGGGAGCGACCGATCCACGGCTTCTTCGGCTATTTCAATCGCGGCTTCGACAAAGTCGGATTCGCCATTTCGTGGCTGGCCACGAGAACCGTCCGCCGCGTCGTCGTGATGGTCGCGATTTATCTGGTGGTTCTCGCGCTCGGCTTGAACACGTTCCGCACCGCGCCGGTGGGCTTCATCCCGCAGGTCGACCGCGGCTACATCATTGTCGTCGTGCAATTGCCGCCCGGCGCGTCGCTGTCGCGCACCGATCAGGTGCAGCAGCGTGCGCTCGACATCGCGCTCAAGGTTCCGGGCGTCGCGCATGCCGTGAACATTGTCGGTTTCTCCGGGGCGACCTTCACCAACGCGCCGAATGCCGGCGCGATGTTCCTGGTGCTCGATCCGTTCGAACAGCGCGCCATGGATCCGCGCCAATCGGCCGCCGGCATCCAGGCGGAATTATTCAAGCGGCTGTCCGGAATTCAGGAGGCCTTCATTATTGCCGTGCTGCCGCCGCCGGTCATGGGCATCGGCACCGCCGGCGGTTTTCGCATGATGGTCGAGGATCGCAGCGGCCAGGGCTCGGAGGCGCTGAAGCAGGCAACGCTGGCGCTGATGGGGCGCGCGTCCCAGACGCCGGGTGTGGCGCAGGTGTTCTCGCTGTTCGAGACCTCGACGCCGCAGGTCTTTCTCAACATCGACCGCACCAAGGCGCAGCTCCTCGGCGTCAATGTGCCGGACGTGTTCAACGCGCTGCAAATCTATATCGGCTCGCTCTACGTCAACGACTTCAATCTGTTCGGCCGCACCTTCCGCGTCACCGCGCAAGCGCGCGACGAAGACCGGCAGAATGTCGCCGACGTGTTGAAGATCAGAGTGCGCAATGCGACCGGCGATACGGTGCCGCTCGGGTCATTCACCACCGTGGACAATATCTCCGGCCCCTACCGCGTGCCGCGCTACAATCTCTATCCGGCCGCCGAGCTCGACGGCGCCGCCGCGCCCGGTTACTCGCAAGGCCAGGCCATCGCGATCATGGACAAGCTCGCCGCGGAGACCTTGCCCGAAGGCTTCACCACCGAGTGGACGACGCTCGCCTTCCAGCAGATCAGGGCCGGCTCTACCGCGACGTTCGCGTTCCTGCTCGCGGTGGTCTTCGTCTTCCTCGTGCTCGCGGCGCAATATGAAAGCCTGACGCTGCCGCTCGCCGTGATCATGATCGTGCCGATGTGTCTCGTCGCCTCCATCACCGGCGTCGTGCTCCGCGGCCTCGACAACAACATCCTCACCCAAGTCGGCTTTGTCGTGCTGATCGGGCTTGCGGCCAAGAACGCGATCCTGATCGTGGAATTCGCCCGTCAGCTCGAGGACGAGGGCAAGAGCCGGTGGGACGCCGCCGTCGAAGCGACGCGGCTGCGGTTGCGCCCGATCCTGATGACGTCGTTCGCTTTCATCCTCGGCGTCACGCCGCTGGTCTGGGCGATCGGCGCCGGCGCCGAATTGCGCCAGGCGCTGGGAACGGCGGTGTTCTTCGGCATGATCGGCGTCACCGCATTCGGGCTGGTGTTCACGCCGGTGTTCTATGTCATCGCGCGCTGGATCGCGGGCCTCGCGGCGCGCAGCAAGAAGCCGGCCGGCAAGCCGCAACCGGCCGAATAGGTCCGGGCGGATTTTCGTGAAGCTGCGGGCGGCGTGGGCTATCCTCTATTGCGCCGGAATAAGTCCAAGATTCCGGTGTTTGTCGTGCGTGCCCAAGTCTTGGTAAGCGTACTTGAGGAGGCGTAGTCGCGTCGGGGGCGATGTCCGACTTTCGCAGGAGCTTCACATGTATCGCAAAATGCTCGTCGTGCTTGCCATTCTTCTGTTCGGCGTCACCGCTGCCGCGGCGCAAAGCTGCCAGGATATCATCGACAAGCGGCAAGCCTTCATGAAGCATAGCGCCGAAATGGCGAAGATCGGTTCCTCCATGGTTAAGGGCGAGACGCCGTTCGACCTCGCCAAGGTCAAGGAAATTTTCGCCGTCTTTGCCGACGATGCGGCCGCCATGCCGACATTGTTTCCGGATTGCTCAAAGACCGGCGATCACACCACTGCGGGACCGGCGATCTGGGACAAGCCCGCCGATTTCAAAGCCGCCCAGGACAAATTCAGTGCCGACGTGAAAGCGGCGCAGGACAGCGTCAAAGATCTCGACAGCCTCAAGGCCAGTTTTCAATCCATCGGCAAGGATTGCGGCGGCTGTCATCAGGCCTTTAGGGTAAGACCGAGCTGAACGAGGCTGCTGCAAAAGTAGCTTTAAGCATGGGGGCGGGCGTCCGCGCGGACGGCCCGCCCTTCGTTTTAATGTCGCTTTTGTTTCTTATTCCCTTGTCATCGCGTGCCCCGGAATAAAATCCAGCCGCTGTGAGTCTTGCCCTTTGCTGGGCACTCTGGCGAATGAGGTAGAGGCGATTTGCGATGGCAACTCAAGAAAAACGTCGGCTGAATTTCCGGACGCTGGCCCTGACGGTGGTCGCGTGCGGTGTCCTCGGCGTGGCGGGGTTCTGGCTTTTGACTTTGCCTGAAACGGTGCCGGCCGCGGCGCTGCCGCGCTATACGCCGAACCTCGACAACGGCAAAACGATATTCGACGTCGGCGGCTGCTCGTCCTGCCATGCCGTTCCCAATCACGATCCGGACAAAGTCGACCGCTTGCGGCTCGGCGGCGGGCTCGCGCTGAAATCGCCGTTCGGCACGTTCTACGTGCCGAACATTTCGCCCGATCCTAAGGACGGCATCGGCGCCTGGAGCGAAGCGAATTTTGTCACCGCGCTGTGGAAAGGCACGTCGGAAGACGGCGACAATCTGTTCCCGGCTTTTCCCTACACCTCCTACCAACATATGCAGCTCAACGATATTCGCGATCTCTTTGCCTATCTGAAAACGCTGCCGCCGGTTCCCGGCCGGTCGCGCGCCCACGATCTGTCGTTTCCGTTCAATCAGCGCGAACTCCTTGGTGGCTGGAAGTTGCTGTTCTTTCACGGCGGACCGTATGTGCCGGATCCGGCGAAATCGGCGCAATGGAACAGAGGCGCTTATCTGGTGAACGGCCCGGGCCATTGCGCCGAATGTCACTCGCCGCGCAACGCGCTCGGCGGCATCGTCGAGAGTCAGCGCTTCGCCGGCGGTCCCGCGCCGGACGGCAAGGGCTGGGTGCCGAACATCACGCCGCTCGGGCTGCGTGAGGGCGACAAGATCTGGTCGGAAAAAGATATAACGAGCTTTCTCGGCGACGGCATGATGCCGGATGGCGATTATGCCGGCGGACCGATGGCGGATGTCATCTCCAATACGTCGCTCCTGAGCGCCGATGACCGCGCCGCGATGGCAAACTACATCGCCTCGCTGCCGCCGACGGTCGGGCCGACCAAGCCGCCCAAGAAAGAAAAGAAGGACTAGGCGCCGCCGGCGAATACTCTCCGCAGTTAGCGAGCGGCTCCGGTATCCCGGACCGATGACAAGCCTCGCGAAGCAATCCACTATCCCCGCGGGGCGGGGATTCGCTCTACGATTTGCCGCGAAACGATGGGTATTTGATGAACACCGGCAAAGGCATTGTGCTCAAGCTGATCTCGGCAGTGCTGTTCGCCGTGATGTCGGCGCTGGTGCGCTTTCTTGGCGCGCGTTATCCGATCGGCCAAGTGGTGTTCTACCGTTCGGCCTTCGCCATTGTGCCGGTCTTGGCGGTCTATGCGTGGCGCGGCGAGCTCGCGACGGTGGTGCGCACGGAACGGCCGCTCGGCCAGGCTGGCCGCGGCGTAATCAGCGTCGTCGGCATGTTTTGCAATTTCGGCGCGCTCGCGCGATTGCCGCTTGTGGAATCGAACGCCATTTCGTTCACCACGCCGCTGTTTTCGGTTGCGCTGGCGGCGTTCATTCTCAAGGAGCGCGTGCGCATTTATCGCTGGTCGGCGGTCATCATCGGCTTTATCGGCGTGCTCGTCGTGCTCTCGCCGCATGTGTCCGGCGACGAATTGACCATCGCGTTGGCGAGCGCGACCACCGTGGCGGGCCTCGTCTATGCGCTGACCGGCGCCTTGGCCAATGCCGGAACGGTGATTCAAACCCGCCGTCTGGCGCAGAGCGAGACGACGTCTTCGATTGTTTTCTATTTCTCGCTGTTCTGCGCGGTCGCGGGCCTCGTCACTTGGCCGTTCGGCTGGGTCAGCCCGACCGGCAGCGAATTCGCCGTCTTGATCGGCATCGGGGTGCTCGGTGGGCTCGCGCACATCTTCCTGACCGAAAGTTACCACTACGCGTCGGCCTCGGTCGTCGCGCCGTTCGACTACACCTCGATGATCTGGGCGCTGCTTCTTGGCTACGCCATGTTCGGCGAAACGCCGACGGTCATGATCGTGATCGGCTCGCTGATCATCGCCGCGGCCGGTCTATTCGTGATCCGGCGCGAGCGGCAGCTTGCGGCGGCGCGCAGGCTCCGAGCGGCTGAGCCGCAGGCGGCGAGCGCCTGATCGGTTATGAGGCGCCGAACGCCTTGAAGGTCAGAATGGTGCGCGTATCGGCGATGCCCGGGATGGTCTGCACTTTCTGGGCGATGAAATGGCCGATATCTGTCGACGGATCGACATAGAACTTGACCAAGAGATCGAAATCCCCCGCCGTCGAATAAATCTCAGAGGCGATCTCGGCGTCGGCAAGCTTATCGGCGACCTCGTAGGACTTGCCGAGCTGGCATTTGATCTGCACGAAAAAAGGGACCATGCGCGCCTCCGAACCGGGGGATACTTATATCATCCTGGTCCGCGAAGCGAGCGCAGGAGGGCGGGCCGCACCGCCCTCATGACAGCCGCAGAGCGGCCGGTTTAGAGTGACGAAAGTTATTGGAAAGACTTAGAAAAATGCGCGCCCCGGCCGACTTTGCCGATCTCGCCACTGCCGTCCTCGCGCGCATCCGCGCGCGCGCGCCGCGCGTGCATTGCATTACCAATACGGTCGCCCAGCACTACACCGCGAACATGCTGCTCGCGGCCGGCGCGGTGCCGTCGATGACGCTGTCACCGCAGGAGATCGGCGCTTTCGTCACCGGCGCCGACGCGCTTCTGGTCAATCTCGGTACCTTCGATGTCGAGCGCCGTGCCGCGATCGAGGCGGCGCTGGGTGTAGCGGAGGAGGCAAGCAAGCCTTGGCTGCTCGATCCGGTCTTTATCGAACGCTCGCCGGCGCGCGCAGAATTCGCCCGCGGGCTGCTGCGCCGCAAGCCGTCGGTGGTGCGGCTCAATCAAGCGGAATTCGCGGCGCTGTCCGGCGATGATCAGTCGGGCGCCGCGCCGGCGCGCGTTGCCAAATCGCACGGCACCATTGTGGCACTCACCGGCCATGTCGATACCGTCGCCGACGGCGCCCGGCGGGTGACGATCGCCAATGGCGATCCGCTGATGGGACAGGTCACCGCCATGGGCTGCGCCGGGTCGGCGCTGGTCTGTGCCGCGCTCGCAGTCGAGCCCGACGCCTGGCTCGCGACCATCGCGGCGCTGGCGGCGTTCGGCGTCGCTGGCGAAGTCGCGGCGCGGGACGCCGATGGCCCCGGCAGCTTTGCGATTGCCATCATCGACGCGCTGCATGGCCTCGACGGCGCGACCCTGCGCGCGCATCTCAAGGTGCACAATGACGGTTGATCTCAGATTGAACGCCATCGTCGATCCCGAGCGCTCAGGCGGCCGTGATCTCGCCGAACTGGCGCGGCTCTGTGCGCAAGGCGGAGCGACGCTCATTCAGTTGCGCGACAAGCATAGCGACACCGGCGTCATGGTCGACAAGGCGCGAGCGATCAAGAAAGCGCTAGCGCCGTTCGGCATCGCCTTCGTCGTCAACGACCGCGTCGACGTTGCGCTCGCTGCCGGTGCCGACGGCGTGCATGTCGGGCCGGACGACATGGCGGTTGAAGACGCGCGGCGGCTGTTGGGTCCGGAAGCGATTGTCGGCCTGTCGATCAAATCGGTGGCCGAGGCCGAGGCCGCGCCGGTCGAGCTGATCGATTATGTCGGTTCCGGCGGCGTCTATGTCACGCTGTCGAAAGAGCAGAAGAAACCACCGATCGGGCCACAAGGTCTCGCCCGCATCATCGGTGTCCTGAAGCGCCGCAAGGACAAGATGCCGGTCTGCGGCATTGCCGGCGTCGATGCGTCGAACGCCGCCGAAGTCATCGCCGCCGGTGCCGACGGCGTCGCGGTCATCTCGGCGCTCTCGCTCGCGCCCGATCCGGCCGCTGCCGCACGCACGTTGCGCGGCATTGTCGACGCGACGCTTCTGAAACGAGGCGCGGGATGAGCGCCGCTATTGCGGTGACCATCGCCGGCTCGGATTCGGGCGGCGGCGCCGGCATTCAGGCCGATCTGAAAACATTTTCGGCGCTCGGCGTTTACGGCGCGTCCGTCATCACCGCGCTGACGGCGCAGAACACGACCGGCGTGACCGGCATCCGCGAAGTGCCGGCGGATTTCATCACGGCGCAGATCGACGCCGTGTTTTCCGATCTCGATGTCGGCGCGGTGAAGATCGGCATGCTCGGCGATGCGGCGGCGATCGATGCCGTCGCCAAGGGTCTCGATCGGCATCGCCAGCATAATGTCGTGCTCGATCCGGTCATGATCGCCACGTCCGGCCAGAAATTATTGCGCGACGACGCAGTCGCGGCGCTACGCAAATTGATCGCGCAAGCGCGCGTGCTGACGCCAAATCTACCCGAGGCGGCGGCGCTTCTGGATGCGCCGTTGGCACGCGGCGAAGACGAGATGCGCGCCCAGGCGGAGAGCCTGCTGGCGCTCGGCGCCAGTGCGGTGCTGATCAAAGGCGGCCATGCTGGCGGGCCGGAAAGTGTGGACCTCCTGGTCGAAGCCGGCTCCTGCACGCGCTTTGCCGCTCCCCGCATCGAGACGCGTCACACCCACGGCACCGGCTGCACGTTATCTTCCGCGATCGCGGCGGGGATCGCCCGAAAACTTTTGCTGGTCGATGCCGTGACCGACGGCAAAGCCTATGTCACCGCGGCCATTGCCGCCGCCGACCGTCTCGGTATCGGCGCAGGTCACGGCCCGCTGCATCATTTTCACAAGTGGTGGTAGCTTACGCCGCCGCCGGCGCTCCCGGCTGCCTCAACGGATGCGCGCGGGCGAAGGCGTCGATCTGCGACAGCGCGGTCGCGATCCGCGTGAAATTCGGGAACGGCGTGGTATCGACATTGAAGAATTTCGCGCCCGCCGCTTGGCTCGCGACGCAGATGTCGGCGAGCGTGATCGTGTCGCCGTGGCAATATTGGCCTGTTGCCGGATCTTTCAGGTGGGTCTCGAGCGCGGTCAGCGCCGCGGTGTGCCAATGCTGGCACCATTTGGTGCGCGCGGCCTCGTCGAGCTTGAATTCGTGCTCCAGATATTCGCGCACCCGCGGCACGATCAGCGGATGGGAATCGGCGGCGACGAGCTGCGCCAGTCCGCGCACCCGGGCGCGGCCGCGGGCGTCGCGCGGCAACAGCGGCGGGTTCGGGTGCGTCTCGTCGAGATATTCGATGATCGCAAGCGACTCGAAGAGGACGGGGCCATCGCCATCGATCAGCGCCGGCAGCGCCATCATCGGATTGACGGCGCGGTAGGCGGCCTCGCGCTGTGCGCCCTTCATGAGATTCACGTCGATGATCTCATCCAGCACGACATTTTTCAGATTGAGCGCGATGCGCACCCGATAGGTCGCGAGCGAACGCCAGAACGAAAAGAGCTTCATGGAAATTTCTCCAATTAATCCGTGCCGGGATCGGCCTTGAGTCCCGCCGCTTCGATGCCGGCAAGGGCACACATTTCGTCCTTGTCCGACGTATCCCCGGAAATGCCGCAGGCGCCGATGACATTGCCGCTTCCGTCGCGGATCAGTACGCCGCCCGGATTGGTGACCATGCGGCCGCCGCTTGCCGCCGCCAGCATGGTGAAGAATTGCGGCGTCTTACTCGCGCGCGCCGCCAGCGTGCGCGAGCCGAAGCCCATGCCGAGCGCGCCCCAGGCTTTGCCGACCGCGATGTCGTAGCGCAGGATGCCGGATTTGTCCTCGCGCTTGAAGGCGACGAGATGACCGCCGGCATCGAGCACGGCGACAGTCAGCGGCGCCAGATTGGCTTCGCGCGCCTTCTTCAGCGCAACGTCAACGATGGTGGATGCTTGTGCAAGTGTAACGACCGACATGTTGGCTCCGATTGGTTGCTGGAACTGAATTTCTCTCACTCAAGATTTTGCGCGGCTCGCCCAATAGACCGCCTGGCGTGAACTGTCGTCGCTCCGGCCCAAGCCGTGTTTGTTCGCGTCTTCGAAGGCTGCGAGCGCGGCGGCCGTCGCCGGCATGTCGGCGCCCTTGGCGCGGCCGGCATCGACCATGGTGCGCAGGTCCTTGACGGCGTCGGCGATGCTGAACGTGGTCGGGCCGGGATCGCGGTTTTCCATCATGGCGACGATCATGTCGGCGCGCATTTTCAGGCCGTTATTGGCGCCGTTGCTCTCGACGAAGAGATCGAGCAGGCGCTTGGGCTCCCAGCCGACATCGCGCGCTATGGCGAACGCCTCGCCATAGGCCTGCCAGGCGACCATCAGCGGCAGATTGATGGCGAGCTTCATGGAAGAGCCTGAGCCGACCGGGCCGCAGTGCTCGACCTTGCGGCAGAGCTGGGTGAGGATCGGCAGCGCGCGCGCCGCGGCGGCGGGCTCGCCGCCCAGAAGGCCGAGCAATTTGCCTTGCCGCGCCGGCGTGGTTGAGCCGCCGACCGGGCATTCGACAAAGAGGGCGTTTTTGGCCGCGACTTTCGGCTTAAGCGCGGTCTCGACCTTCGGCGGCACCGTGCTCATCTCGATGAAGAGCTTGTCTTTCACGTCGCCGGACAATAACCCCGACGGCCCATTATAGACCGCATCGATCGCCGCCCCGTCGGTGAGGATGGTGATGACGGCTTCCGAACGCTGCGCCAGTTCTGCGGGTGTCGCGGCGACAGTGGCCCCCGCGACCGCCTTGGCCTTGTCCGGCGTGCGATTCCACACCGCGACCTCGTGGCCCACTTCCTGGAGCCGCGCGGCAATGGCCGCGCCCATTTTCCCGATCCCGGCAACACCGATACGCATCCGGCGCTCTCCCAACAACGTTTCTTTGCCGCGCGGACCATAGGCGATCGGCGCGCGGCGAGAAAGCCGCTTGCTCGGCACGCGGCGCAATGTCATAGCGACCCGTTCTGATTCAAAGGAAAACCAGCATGGCTTCGGCAAAGAAGGCGACCGTCGGTGTTATCGGGCTTGGCATCATGGGTGGCGCGTTCGCACAAAATCTGATCGCAGCCGGCTGGCGCGTGATCGGCTATGATGTCGCGCCGAACCGGCGGCGAGCGCTGGCCAAGGCGGGAGTGGAGATCGCCGAAGACGCAGCCGACGTCGCCCGCACATCGCGTGTCGTCCTGATAAGCCTGCCGAAGCCCACAGCGCTTGCCGAAACTGCCTCAGCCATCGCCAAGGCCCGCTTGTCGCGCCGCGTCGCTGTCGAAATGTCGACCTTCGCCATCGAGGACAAGAGCCGTGCCGAGGCGGTGCTGCGCAAGGCCGGCCACGTGATGCTCGATTGCCCGGTGAGCGGCACCGGCGCGCAGGCCAAGGTCAAGGACCTCGTCGTCTATGCGTCCGGCGATGCCGCCGAAGTCAAGAAACTCCGTCCGCTCTTTGCCGGATTCACCCGCGCCGTGCACAGCGTCGGCGAATTCGGCAACGGCAGCCGCATGAAATACGTCGCTAATCTCCTGGTCGCCATCCACAATGTGGCGAGCGCCGAGGCGATGGTGCTGGGGATGAAAGCGGGCCTGCCGCCGCAACTGATCTTCGACCTGGTGACCGCCGGCGTCGGCAATTCGCGCATCTTCGAATTGCGCGCCCCGATGATGGTGAAGGACAATTACAAGAACGTCACCATGAAGATCTCGGTCTGGCAGAAGGACATGGACGTGATCGGCGGCTACGCCAAGAAAATCCGCGTGCCGACGCCCATGTTCGATGCCTCGAACGCGATCTACGCCAAAGCGCTCAAGAGCGGCCGCGGCGCTGAAGACACCGCCGCTGTCTGCGCCGTGCTGGAGAAGATGGCCGGCGTAAGGCGCGGCAAGGCGAAGAAGAGGGCTTAGCTGTCCCGCTGGTCATCTCGTCGTCTGCCTTCGTTCCCCTCCGTATAACTCATCCGAAATTCGTCATGCCCGGCCTTGTGCCGGGCATCCACGTCTTTAATCTCTGCGCCTCTGAAAAGACGTGGATGGCCGGGACAAGCCCGGCCATGACGGCGGGGTAAATGTCCGGGAGGAAACCGAATGCCACTGCGTGAAAGCGAGACCCGCATGGCGACGAACGCGGGCGATCACAAATCCCACCAGCAGCGCAGCGAGACGCGCGACGGCATGCGCATCGACTGGGATGTGCCGATCACCATGGATGACGGCCTCGTGCTGCGCGCCGACGTATTCCGCCCGATCGCCGACGGCCATTATCCGGTCATTCTGAGCTACGGCCCGTACGCCAAGGGGCTTGCCTTCCAGGACGGCTATCCAAGCGCCTGGCAGCGCATGGCGGAAATACATCCCGATGTCACCGCAGGCTCGAGCAATCTCTACCAGAGCTGGGAAGTGGTCGATCCGGAGAAATGGGTGCCGCACGATTATGCCTGCGTGCGGGTGGATTCTCGCGGCTGCGGCGTGTCGCCCGGCTTCATCGATCATTTCTCGCCGCGCGAGACCAAGGATTTTTGCGACTGCATCGAATGGGCCGGCGTCCAGCCGTGGTCGAACGGCAAGGTCGGGCTCGACGGCATTTCCTATTACGGCATCAATCAATGGCACGTGGCGTCGCTCGAGCCGCCGCATCTCGCCGCGATGTGCATCTGGGAAGGCGCCGCCGACTGGTATCGCGACATGACGCATCACGGCGGCATTCTCTGCACGTTCTGGGAAAACTGGTACGACATGCAAGTCAAGACCGTGCAATACGGTGCCGGCGAGCGCGGCAAAAGAAACCGCGTGCACGGCGAATTGGTCTGCGGCCCGGAAATTCTGTCGGAAGCGCAGCTTGCGAAGAACCGCAGCAATTTCGGCGGCGATATCCTCGCCCATCCGCTCGATGACGACTATCACCGCGCCCGCTCGCCGGTCTGGACGAAGGTGACGGTGCCGTTTCTGTCAGCGGCCAATTGGGGCGGCCAGCCGCTGCATCCGCGCGGCAATTTCGAAAGCTTCGTGCGCGCCGCCTCGAAGAACAAATGGCTCGAAGTCCACGGCATCGAGCATTGGACGCATTTCTACACCGATTACGGCCGCGAGCTGCAATTGCGCTTCTTCGATTATTTTCTGCACGGCAAGAACAACGGCTGGGACAAGCAGCCGCCGGTGCAATTGCAGGTCCGCCACATCGACCGCTTCGTCGAGCGTGCCGAGCCGGAATGGCCGCTCAAGCGCACCAAATGGACGAAGCTTTATCTCGATCCGGCCGATGGTGCGCTGCGCGCCAAGGCGGCGAAGAAGAAATCGGTGCTGAAGTTCGACGCCATGGGCGACGGCGTTACCTTCATGACGGCGCCGCTCGAACATGAGACGGAGATCACCGGCCCGTCGGCGCTGAAACTCTTCGTCTCGTCGTCGAGCAAGGATGCCGATATTTTCGCCGTGCTGCGCGTGTTCTCGCCCGACCTCAAGGAAGTGGTGTTCCAGGGCGCCATCGATCCGCACGCGCCGATCGGGCAGGGCTGGCTGCGCGCGTCGCATCGCGCGCTCGACAAGAAACTATCGACGCCATACCGGCCCTACCATACGCATACCAAGAAGCAGCCGCTCAAGCCCGGCGAGGTGGTCGCGCTCGACGTAGAGATTTGGCCGACCTCGATCGTGGTGCCGGCCGGTCACCGCCTCGCGCTCACCATTCGCGGCAAGGACTACGTCTATCACGGGCCGAGCGGCGGCAAGCTGTCGAACTTCAAGAACGAATTGACCGGTTGCGGGCCGTTCCTGCACGACGATGTGCGCGATCGCCCGCCGCAGATTTTCAGCGGCACCACCGGGCTGCATTTCGGCGGCGCGGCGCAGGCTTATCTCTTGCTGCCCATAATTCCAGCACAGCAAAAGCCGGCCACGGCGGCGAAGACAGCGCCGAGAAAAGCGGCAAAGAAGGCCACCAAGAAGGCGTCGAGAAAAAAATAGAAAAATAAAAGATCGAAATGAAAAACTGAAAAAATCATCGTATAAGCATGATCGGCAGCGGACGCGGGAACGATAGAAATCTCGCGCCGGCCAAGGGAGGGTTATATGTCGCGTAAAGAGACGTCGCGTGAAGGCCAGTCGCGCATAGGCCTGTCGCGCAAAGACCAATCGCAGAAGCTGACGCGCCGCGCGCTTTTAGCAGGCACCGCGGCCGGCGCCGCCACCGCGCTCAGCCGTTTTCCGTCACCCGCCATCGCACAATCAGCGCCGATCAAGATCGGTCTGCTTACGGTGAAGACCGGGCCGCTGGCACAAGGTGGCGTTCAGATGGAACAAGGCGTTCTCACGTTCCTCAAAGAAAACAACAATACGATGGCCGGCCGTCAGGTCGAACTCGTCGTCGGCGATACCGGCGGCGCCCCTGCCGGCGCCAAGACCAAAGTTCAGGAACTGGTCGAGCGCGACAAGGTCGACGTGATACTCGGTCCGCTCGCGACCTTCGAGCTTTACGCCGTCAACGACTATATCCAACAGCAAAAGGTGCCGACGCTCAGCTTGGCCGCGGCCGACAATCTCACCCAACGGCAGCCCAATCCCTATCTGCTGCGCGCTTCGGCGACCTCGTCGCAGGCCATGCAGCCGATGGGCCACTACACGGCCACCGAGATGAAGCTCAAGCGAGCTTTGTGCATCGGCGAGGATCTTTCCTTCGATTATGAAGAGCTCGGCGGTTTTCAGGCGGCCTTCGAGAAGGACGGCGGCTGCGTCGTCAGCAAACTCTGGCCGCCCTTGGTGACGCCCGACTACACGCCCTACCTCGCGCAGATCGGCGATTGCGACGTCGTCTGCCAGGGTTTTGCCGGCTCGAATCCGCTGCGCTTCATGAAGGCTTATGCCGACGCGGGATTGAAGTACCCGGTCGTGGCGGGCGAGACCGGAGGCGACGACGCGCTGCTCAGAAGCTTCGGCGACGAGGCGATTGGGCTCACGTCGTGTTGCCCCTATTCGCTCGATCTCGAAACCGATGCCAACAGGCGCTTCATCGACGGGATGCTGAAGAACTTCAACGTTCTGCCGGGCTTCTACGCCGCCGGGCTTTATGTCAATTGCCAAGTGGTTGAGGCCGGCCTCAAAGCAGCGGGCGGCGACACCGGCGACAAAGAAAAATTCTTGGCGGTGCTCAAGGCGGTCAGCCTCCCCGACACGCCGCGCGGGCCGATTAAGTTCGACCATTTGGGCAATGTGATCGGCACGTTTTGCATCCGGCGGTGCGGCCCCGACGGCGCCAAATACGGCTTGAAGCTTTGGAACAAGATCATCAAGACCTACGAGAATGTCAGCCAGTTCTGGACCTGGCCGGAGCAGGAATTTCTCGCCCATCCGGTCTATTCGCGCGACTATCCCCCGCTAACCAAGTGCTAAAAAAGCCGCGACAATGCCGGCCTTTACAGGTCAAGGCGCTTCGCCAATGATAGCGTTGAATCTGCGGTCGCGCTTGGGGGCGTGGCGGCAAAAGCGGCGCTTTCGGGCGCCGTAACAACAATAGGGCGCAGCAAACGGGGCGCCACAGGGAGGAAGGCAATGTCTCGCAAGCTCACGTCGTCGAATGTCAGCTCTCGTAATGTCAGCCGCCGTGCCGTATTGGCCGGCACCGCGGCCGGCGCGGCCGCGGCGCTTAGCCGCTTTCCGACGCCCGCCATTGCGCAGTCCGAGCCGTTCCGGCTCGGACTGCTCACGGTAAAGACTGGGCCGCTGGCGCAGGGCGGCATCCAGATGGAGCAGGGCGTCCTGACCTATCTGAAGGAAAAGAATTACACGATCGGCGGCCGCAAGGTCGACTTCATCTCGGCCGATACCGGCGGCAATCCGGCCGGCACTAAGACCAAGGCCCAGGAACTGGTCGAGCGCGACAAAGTCGACGTTATCCTCGGGCCGCTTGCCGCCTTCGAGCTCTATGCCATCAGCGATTATATCAAAGAACAGAAAATGCCGACGCTCAGTCTCGCGGCGGCCGACAATCTCACGCAGCGTTTGCCGAACCCCTACCTGTTGCGCGCGTCGGCGACCTCGTCGCAGGCGATGCAGCCGATGGGGCATTACGCGGCGACCGAATTGAAGCTCAAGCGCGTCGTCACGGTCACCGAGGACTTCGCCTTCGGCTACGAGCAAATTGGCGGCTTCCAGGCCGCGTTCCAACAAGACGGCGGCTGCGTCGTCAACAAATTGTGGCCGCCCTTGGCGACGCCCGACTATACGCCCTACGTCGCGCAGATCGCCGATTGCGACGGCGTCTGTCAGGGCTTTGCCGGCTCGAACCCGCTGCGCTTCATGAAGGCCTATGCGAGCGCCGGACTGAAATATCCGGTGGTGACCGGCGAGACCGGCGGCGACGACGCCTTGCTCAAGAGCTACGGCGACGAGGCGATCGGCCTGGTCGGCTGCTGCCCTTACACGCTCGACCTCGAGACCGACGCCAACCACCGCTTCATCGACGGCATGATCAAGAACTACGACGCCATTCCGGGCCAATACGCCGCGCTGCTCTACGTCAACTGCCAGGTCGTCGACGCGGCCCTGAAAGCCTCCGGCGGCGATGCCAGCGACAAGGACAAGTTCATGGCCGCGCTCAAGGCGGTCAATCTGACCGAAACGCCGCGCGGCCCGCTCAAATTCGATCACCTCAACAACGTGATCGGCACATTCTACATCCGGCGCATCGGGACCGAGGGCGCCAAATACGGCCTGAAGGTCTGGAACAAGACCATCAAGACCTACGAGAACGTGAGTCAGTTCTGGACCTGGCCGGAAGCCGAATTCCTCGCCCACCCGGTCTATTCGCGCGATTATCCGGCGCTGACCAAGTGCTGAGAGGGATCGTCCGCAACATCAAACAAAGCTAGCAGCCGGGACAGCGAAAGGCAGGCTATATGACATTCTGGCTGCTGCTTACCGTCAACAGTGTGACGTTCGGCGGCCTGTTGTTTTTGTTGTCGGCGGGATTTTCCCTGATCTTCGGGCTGATGCGGATCCCCAATCTGACGCATGGCTCGATGTTCATGGTGGGCGCCTATCTGGGCACTACGTTCTTGTCCGGCGCGATGGGCTTCACGGTGAACTTCTGGCTAGCCGCGACCCTCGCCGCGGTCGAAGTGGCGATCCTTGGCGCCATGATGGAGCGGCTGTTGCTGCGCCGTCTCGCCGGTCAGCCTTTGGCGCAAGTCCTGGTTACGCTCGGCGTCTCCTTCATGGTTGCCGATCTGTGCCTGATGGGCTGGGGCGGCGATCCGATCTCGGTGACGACGCCGCCGGGATTGTCGGGTTTCGTCCGATGGGGCGGCGCGGCATTTCCGTTGTACCGGATGGCGGTCATCGGCATCGCCGTGACTTTTGCTGCGGCGCTCTGGTTAATGCTTGATCGCACGCGGCTTGGCGCCATGATCCGCGCCGGCGTCGACGATCCGGAGATGGCGCGCGTGGTCGGCATCCGGGTGTCGCAGCTCTTCACCATCGTATTCGCGCTCGGCGCCGGCCTTGCCGGTTTTGCCGGGATGATCGGCGGCCCGATCCTGTCGGTCTATCCGGGTCTCGATCAGGACATGCTGCCGCTCGCGCTCGTCGTCGTCATCCTCGGCGGCACCGGAAGCCTGCTCGGCTCCTTCGTCGGCAGCATCATCATCGGCTTCATCTACAATTTCGGCCAGGCCTTGTTGCCTGAACTCGCCTATTTCATTCTGTTCCTGCCGATGGTGCTGGTTTTGTTGCTGCGGCCGCAGGGTCTGTTCGGAGGGCAAATCCTGTGAACAGTTCCTTCACGGCCCGGCGTGTTGCAATTGTCATCGCTATTCTGGCGCTGATCGCCGTGCCCTATGCGATCACGGAGAGCTATTACGTCAATATCGCGAGCCAGGTCCTGCTCTATGCGATCTTCGCGATGGGGCTCAATGTGCTGGTCGGCTATGCCGGCTTGGTGTCGCTCGGCCACGCCGGCCTGCTGGGCATCGCGGCCTATACCGTCGCTTATCTCCTCGCCGCCGGTTACAGCCACACCTTTGCGATCCTCGCCGGCCTCGTGATCGGGCTTGTCTCGACCGCGGGCTTCGCGGCGCTGGCGCTGCGCGCCACCGGCATCAGCTTCATCATGATCACGCTCGCGCTCGGCGAGATCATCTGGGGGGTGGCGTATCGCTGGATCAGCCTCACCAATGGCGACAACGGCATCAGCATAGCGTCGCGGCCGGCGCCGTTCGGTTTCTCGCTATCTTCAGCCAAGAGTTTTTACGACGTCACTTTGATCATCTTCCTTCTCGCCATCGCCGGCTGCGCGATATTCGTGCGCTCGCCGCTTGGCGCCGCTTTGTGCGGCACGCGCGATCAGCCCCGCCGCATGAACGCGCTCGGTTACCATGTCTGGATGACCCGGTTCTGGGCCTTCATGTTCTCCGGCCTGCTCACCTCCGTCGCCGGCATCCTCTTCGTCTACTACAACGAATTTATCAGCCCGCAGGCGCTGGCATTGACCGCATCGGCGGAGGGCTTGCTGATGGTAATTTCCGGCGGCGCCGGCACGCTGCTCGGGCCGGTGGTCGGCGCAGCCCTGGTCGTGATCGTCAAGAACGTGGTCAGCGCTTACGTCACGCGCTGGAATTTCATGCTCGGCGCCATCTTCGTCGCCATTGTCGTCTTCATGCCGGAGGGTCTGGTGCCGGGCGCGGTGCGGCTTGTCCGCTCCGCTTGGCGCTCAACCGGGCAGAAGACGATGGGCTCGCTTGCGGTGAGGAAGCAATGAGCGCGCTCTTCGTCGACAAGCTCTGCAAATCGTTCGGCGGGTTGCGCGTGACCACGAATGTCTGCCTCGACGTCGCGCCGGGCGAGCGCCGGCTGGTCATCGGGCCGAACGGCGCCGGCAAGACCACCTTGTTCAACCTCATCACCGGCGAGCTCTCGCCCGACAGCGGATCGGTGTCGCTGTTCGGCTCCGACATCACCAGATTGCCGAGCCGCAAACGCACCCATCTCGGCATGGCGCGGACCTATCAGATCATCACGCTGTTCGCGCGCGACACCATCCAGCATAATGTGACGCTCGCGCTGCTCGGCCTGTCGCCGTTGCGATGGAATCCGCTGCGCCCGCTCGAACGCCAGCAGCACTTGAGGCTGCAAGCTTGCCAGGCGCTCGGCCGCGTCGGGCTCGACGACATTGCCGGCCGGCCGCTGGCGCAAACGTCTTACGGCGAACGGCGCCGCGTCGAAATCGCCATGGCCCTGGCGCAAAATCCGAAAGTGCTGTTGCTCGACGAGCCATTCGCCGGCCTGTCGATCGACGAGCGGCAGGAAGTGCGCAAGCTGCTGCATGCTATCCCGCGCGACGTCACCATCGTGATGATCGAGCACGACATGGACGTGGCGCTGGATTTTGCCGACCGCATCACGCTTCTGCATTTCGGCGAAGTGATCGTCGAGGGCACACGCGCCGAAGTGGTCGACAATCCGCGCACGCGGGAGGTTTATCTTGGCGAATAAGGCGCTCAGGCTCGCCAATATCGACGCCTTCTACGGCGACAGCCATGTGCTGCAAAAGGTGTCGTTCGATCTCGGCGAAGGACGATTGCTGGGCCTGCTCGGCCGCAACGGCGCCGGTAAATCGACCTGCATGAATGTCAGCGTCGGCCTGTTGCCGCCGCGCGGTGGCAGCGTCGAGGTTTTCGGCAAGCAAGTGACGCGGCAGGGGCCGGAGAATATTTCAGCGCAAGGCGTGGCGCTGGTGCCGCAGGGCCGCCGCATCTTCAAGAGCCTCACCGTGCGCGAGAACCTGATGGTCGCCGGGCAAAAGGGCTTTGCCGCGCGCCAGCTCTGGACCATGAACACCGTGTTCGCGATGTTCCCGCGCCTTGCCGAACGGCGCTCGCAGCTGGCCGGTCACCTGTCCGGCGGCGAGCAGCAGATGCTCGCGATCGGCCGGGCGCTGATGGCCAATCCGCGGGTGTTGCTGATGGACGAGCCGTCGGAGGGGCTCGCACCGCAAATCGTCGCCGAGGTCATGGCGACTATCCGCAAGCTCAAGGAAAGCGGCCTCTCCATCGTTTTGGTCGAACAGAGCCCGAAACTCGTATTCGACATTGCCGACGACATCGTCATTCTCAATTCCGGCCGCGTCGCCGTAGTCTCGAGCGCTGCGGCGCTGAAAGCCGACGGCATCGACCTGCGCCAGCATCTCGGGGTGTTTTAGGCCCATCCGGCGTAGCCGTTGCCGCCTTGGCGCGGCGCGTTGCGGTGTCACGATGCTGTCGTGTCCAAAAGACACGATTGTAGCCGTTAGCTCGGAATAAGCCGGCGCAATGAACGTTATGGTGGATTGCGATATTGCAAATTAGCAAACTCACCGTCACGATACGGCAGGTACCTGGAGGGGGCTCTACTTGATTACCGTTCCCGAACTGGCGGCGGAGGGTCTTAGCTCATTCCTTCATGAGCACATGAGCCGCAGGTTCTCGACGACGCATGCCGACCTGACCGAGCTTGTGCCGTCAGTCGCGCGCTTGGCCATCGAATGTATCGGCAACAGCGACGCGCTCTACCACAACGTCGAACATACGATGCTGGTGACGCTGGTCGGTTACGACATCATGAAGGGTCGGGCGCTGCTGCAGCCGACATTTCCGAGCGACTTTGCCCATCTCCTCATCGCGTGCCTCTTCCATGACATCGGCTATGTGCGCGGTATTCTCAAGGAAGACAGTGCCGACGGCTATATCATCGATGCCAAGGGCAACCGGGCCAAGCTGCCGCGCGGCTCGTCCGACGCGGCGCTTCTGCCGCATCACGTCGACCGTTCGAAAATGTTCGTGATCGATCGGCTCTCGAAGATGGAGGCGATTGACGCCGAGCGCATCGCCCGCGCCATCGAATATACGCGCTTTCCTTCGCCGCCCGGCGACGGCTCAGGCGACAACGAAGAGGGCATGCTGGTGCGCGCCGCCGATCTGATCGGCCAGCTCGGCGATCCGCACTACCTGCGCAAGGCCAACGCACTTTATTACGAATTCGAAGAAGTCGGGATGAACAAGCAGCTCGGCTATACGTCGCCCGCAGATCTCACCGATCTCTATCCGCAATTTTACTGGAACAGCGTCTCGCCGCACATCCAGTCCGCCATTCGCTACCTCAACGTCACCTCGAGCGGACGGCAATGGATCGCGAATCTCTACAGCAACGTGTTCCGCGCCGAGCGCGATCTGAGCCTGTGCGGGCCGCAGCGCTGATCGCGACCCCCACTGGACTCTTGCCCCCCGCCGATTAAATGTGCCGCCGCGCCGCCCCGCTGGCGGCTCTTGAATTTCCGGCCCAAGCGGCAAGCCCAAAGAAACTCTCCCAAGGAAACGAGAATGGCCCAACAGTGGAATAAATACGGCCCGACGGCGGCCCGCAGCCATGGCAAGTCCGGCCGCGACATAAGGCCAAAGAGCGTCACCATCGACATTCATGCCCATGTCGGCGTGCCGGCGGCGGCGAAATTCGTCGAGCCATATCTCGACTGGTCGACCATTCCGCTGTCGCGCCACGCCAGTGCCGAGACCAAGGCGCTGAGCCAAAAGCAGGAAGCCGATGTCCACGAACGCGCCGGGCATGACCATCGATTGGCTGATCTCGACGCCATGGGCATCGACATACAGCTGATCGCACCGGCGCCGCCGCAATGCTATTACACGGTGCCGCTCGACATTGCGGTCAGGGCGACGCAGATGGTCAATGACGGCATCGCCGAATTCTGCGCCAAGGCGCCCGACCGCATCAAAGGCTTCGGCTCGGTGCCGATGACCGACGGCAATGAAGCCGTGAAGGAACTGGAGCGCTGCGTCAAAGAGCTCGGCTTTACCGGAGTCGAGATCTTGACCACCATCGCCGGCAAGGAATTGTCGGATCCGGCCTTCGCGCCGTTCTGGAGCAAGGCCGAAGAACTCGGCGTCTTGGTGATGCTGCATCCCATGGGCTTCACCGAAGGCGCGCGGCTGACGCGGTTCTATTTCAACAATGTCATCGGCAATCCGCTCGACACCACGATCGCGCTGCACTATCTGATTTTCGACGGCGTGCTGGAGCGGCATCCCAAGCTGAAAATCCTCGCCGTGCATGGCGGCGGCTATATCGCGGCTTATTCCGGCCGCATCGATCACGCTTGGGGCGCGCGCTCGGACAGTCACGGCGCGCTGCCGCAGGCGCCGACGACTTACCTCAAGCGCATCTATGTCGACACGGTGGTGTTCACGCCGCACCAACTCGCCGAACTGGTGCGCCTGTTCGGCGCCGATCATGTTCTCCTGGGCACTGATTATCCCTACGACATGGCCGAATACGATCCGCTCGGCCACATCGCCGCCGTGGAAGGTTTTGACCCAGCGACCATCGCGGCGCTCGCCGGCGGCAACACGAAGAAATTACTGGGCCTATAATCTGGGTGAACCATGACTCTCGCGCCGCTCTTGCAAGCAAGCCCGGCGATCCAGATTCACGCCTTCGCGGCGATGACCGCCTTCGGGCTCGGCCTCGTTCAGCTTGCCGCGCCCAAGGGCACGCTGCCGCATCGCACGCTCGGCTGGATCTGGATTGCGCTGATGCTCGTCGTCAGCGTCAGCGCATTCTTCATCCATCAACTGCGGCTATGGGGGCAGTGGTCGCCAATCCACCTGTTGTCGATCTTCACGCTGATCATGCTACCGATCGCGGTCTTGGCCGCACATCGGCATGACGGGTACATCATCGCCGCGCGATGATCGGCCTTTTCGTCGGCGCGCTAGTCATCGCGGGGCTCTTCACCTTCGTGCCCGGCCGCATCATGCACGCCGTGGTGATAACGATCTACTTGAACGAAGCGCAGGTTAAGGTCGTCAGAGCACAGGAACCAACAAACAGCAGTCTCAGATTTGGCATATTTGCGGAGATGGACAAGTCGTTGCCGAGCGGCAATGCTCCGCCGATCCAGATCAAAAGCTACACCGTCACAGCCGGCAAGTGATCTGATGGGCATGGCCTGCGGTGCTTGGCGCGGCAGTGCGAGTTCAAGCTGACCGTCAACCTAAACGCCGCCAACCGGTGTGATGCCGCCCGCGCCCCTGGCCCCCTGACCACTGACGCGACGATCGCATGGGATCGCTCACTCGCGGACCACAGACGCTGCAAGGGGCGCGGTAACGTGCGGTAAAGGTTATTGAACCTTTTCCAATCGGCCCTCGATCACAACCGCATCGTAACAAATACCTGTCATATGGATGAGCTTGAAATGATGGTCCGAGGAAACGTCGAGCTCCTTCGATATGACCAAATGGGTTCAGGCCATTCGGCAGACGACGACCTATCTGGGCGTCGTCATGATCGCGGTCATTTGGAGCGGCGTCGTTCTTCTGGCCAGCCAGGAGCACGAACGCGCCCATGAAGACGCGGTGCGGCAGGGCAGCAATCTTACGCGCGTCCTGGAAGAGTATGTCCAGCGGATAGTGCAACAATCCGACAATGTCTTGCTGGCGCTGCGGCGAGACTATCAAAGAGATCCAGAACATTTTGATATGGGAAACTGGATGACGCGTACCCAGTTTCATAACAACTTGACGGCGCATATCGGCATCACCGATGCCAATGGCTTTGTCATACTGTCAAGCCGCGGGACGCTATCTGCTCCGGTTTACGTCGGCGATCGCACGCCTTTCATGTTTCAGCGCGACCATGCCGGCGATCAACTATTTATCAGCGATCCAGTGGTCGGAGGAGTCAGCAAAGAACTTTCTGTTCAGTTCACGCGGCGCTTCGATAAACCTGACGGCACCTTCGATGGCACGGTGGCGATTTCGCTTAACGTTGCCGAGATCGAACGGTTTTTTAGCTCGCTCGATCTCGGTGCCGCCGGAATGGTTTCTCTGGTTCATGCGGATGGCGTGGTCCTCGCGCGTGGTGGTCGAGACGCCGGTGGTCGGCGTTTCGCTGGGATGAAGGTGAACGATACGCCGCTGCTTCACGTCCTGCAGCGGAACCCGGCGGGCAGCTATTGGAACTTGCCGGCCACCACGCGGCAGTTCGACCGCGTCAGCCGCTTGATCTCGGCCAGCGTGTTCAGGGCACGAGGCGCTTTGTCGTTCGCGATGTGAAGGGTGACGCGAAGTATCTCATCGCCGTCATCGAGGACGTCACCAAGCGGAAGAAGGCGGAGCAGCGTATCGCGTTCTTGGCGCACCATGATGCTTTGACAGGCTTGGCCAATCGGGCGGCTCTGATTCAGAAAGCCGAGGAGGCCGCCGCGCGTTGGCGCCGTCGCGGCGAAGCCTTCAGTGTGCTGCTTCTGGACCTTGATCGGTTCAAGCAGGTCAACGATACGCTGGGTCATCCCGCTGGTGACAGCCTTCTGATCGAAGTTGCAATGCGGCTCAAAGCGCTGTTGCGGGAAACCGACGTGCTTGCTCGGCTCGGCGGCGACGAATTTGCCATCATTCAGGCGGGCGAAGCCGATCAGCGAGGGGCCGCGAGGTCGCTCGCTGATCGCATCATTGAGACGCTCGGCAAAACGTTCAGAATCGAAGGCGGCGAGATCACCATTAGCACCAGCATCGGAATAGCCTTGGCATGCGAGCAGGAGGCCGTCTCCGAGGATCCGCTCAAGATGGCGGACCTTGCCCTCTACCGCGCGAAATCGACCAGCCGCAACGGCTACTGTTTCTTCGATCCTGAGATGAGCGAGATTGCGACGGCGCGCCAGGAGATCGAAAGCGATTTGCGTCGCGCGATTCAGCACAACGAACTGGAACTGCACTATCAACCGATCATAGATTCCCGCAGCGGAAGAATTTGCAGCGCCGAGGCGCTGGTGCGGTGGCGGCATCCCACCAAGGGCCTGATCTTTCCGGATTCTTTTATACCTTTGGCCGAGGAGACCGGCCTGATTACGCAGATCGGCGATTGGGTGTTGAGCACCGCATGCGCCGAGGCCGCAACCTGGCCGGCCGAAATCAAGGTTGCCGTCAATCTATCAGTGGTACAATTTCGCAAAGCGAACTTGCCCGACTTGATCATGCTCAACCTCGTCGAATCCGGACTGCGTCCGGAGCGTTTGGAGCTTGAAATAACCGAAAGTGCGTTGATCGATTCGGCCGCCGAATGTCTTCCCGCATTGCGGCAATTCAAGAATCTCGGCATTACGATCGCGCTCGACGACTTCGGCACCGGATACTCATCGCTCAGCCAGTTGGCGATGTTCCCGTTCGATAAGATCAAGATCGACAAGTCATTCACCCAAAATCTGACCAAACGCAGCGAATGCGCCGCGATCGTATCGGCGACACTTACTTTGGCGCAGAGTCTGGGTATCGCGACGACCGCGGAGGGCGTCGAAACAATCGATCAATGCCGCCTGTTGCGATTGGCCGGGGTGACATCGCTGCAGGGCTATCTGTTCAAGCGTCCGGTCCCGGCCCGTGAAATCGATTTCGCCGGCGTTTACCGCGATGTGGTCGAGGACGCCGCTTAGAACACCCGCGGTTGTGCCCGCTATTCGTTCGCGGGAACCGTTCTCAGCCAGGCGATCAGATCGTTCATGTCCGCGTCGGTCATGTGGGCGTAATAGCGAAAGCCCATCGGCGGCTTGAGATGGTTGCCGTCCTTGTCGATGCCCTGCGTGATGGCGCGATTGATTTCGGCATCGCTCCAATCGCCGAGGCCTTTCGGCTTGTCTGATGTGATATTGCGCGAAACCGACACGCCCCATGGACCGGGGAATTCCGTGCCGCCTTTGCCCACGTCGGTAGCGAAGTCATGGTGCCCCTTGGTCATGGGCGTATGGCACTCCATGCAATGGCCGATCGTGGCAAGGTAGAAGCCCTTTTTGAGCGGGTCGCCCATCATCGCTTCGGTATAGGGCTGCTCGGAGCCGGGGAAAATCTGCACCGGCGCGGCCATGCGGTAGATCGGATCGGGGACCTTGTTGCTGACCGGCTTGATCGTTCGCAGGTAGGCAACGATCGCGTCCATGTCCCTGTCGGTGACGATGCTATAGAAGCCAACCGGCATAATCGAGGCGATCGGTAGGCCGTTCGGGCGCATGCCGGTGCGCAGCAGCTTTTTGATGTCGGCATCGCTCCAGGTGCCGATGCCGGTCTCCTTATCCTGGGTGATGTTGGTCGCTGTGACCTTAAACGGCGGCTCGTCCCAGGACAGCCCGCCGGAAAAATCTTTGCCGGCGACCACGTCGGGCGGCCCCTTCGGCGAGTGGCAATTGCCGCAGGTCATGATCGTATTGACCAGATAATCCCCGCGTTGCACCGGATCGGATTGCGCGTTTGCCGTGCTCACCAGAGTCGCGCCGAGCGCCGGCAGTGTCGCCCCGAGCGCCAGCGCCATCAGTCCCACACGGATCATACATTTCCCCAATTCCAAATCGTCGATGCCCCGGGCGCGACCATACACGCGCGTCGCTGCCAGTAAAATGACAAGTGGAAGAGACTATCGCCGCGGCTTTTTGTCCGTGCCGGGCTTGAGCTGGTGGACTGTCGCGGCGACGTCGGCGCTGCGCCGCAGCGCCTCTTTCAGGCTTGCCGGCCGGCCGTGCTTCTTCAACAGGTCGCGGAAGGCTTCGTCGGCGAGCTCTTGAAAGTCCTTCATCTGGTCGTGGCCCAGAAGGTCGATCTGCTGCCAGGTCTCGTCGTCGAACTGCACGCGCTTGCCCGGCATCAACTCGCTCGTTTATGCCGCGCGCCGGACCGCGCCGCCTTTTTCGGTGTGCGCGTCGTCGCGCGCGCCGCGGCGCGCCGCGCGCCATTGCCGCCGCCATTCTTGTCGGCGGCCTTGCTGGGCTTCGCAGCGGTCTTGCCGGCGCTCTTGCCGCTGCCCTTCACGCTCTGCCGCAGCGCGTCCATGAGGTTGATGACGTTGGACGGCGTCTCGTCCTTGACCCGCTCGATCTTCTCGCCCTTCTGCTTCTTGCGCAGCAGGTCCTTCAGCGCGTCCTCGTATTGGTCCTTGAACTGCTCCGGCTTGAAATGCCCGGCCTTGGTGCCGACGATATGTATCGCGAGATCGAGCATGTCCTTCGGGATTTTCTCGTCCTCGATGGTGTCGAAATATTCGTCCTCGGCGCGGACTTCGTAGGGGTAGCGCAGCGTCACGCCCACCATACCTTTGCCGCGCGCTTCGAGCGCGATGATGTGCTCGCGCGAGGTGAACACGACCTTGGCCAGCGCCACCATGCCTTCCTTGCGGATCGCTTCGCGGATCACCGCGAACGCTTGCTGGCCGACATCGCCGTCCGGCACGATGTAATAGGGATCGCGCAGATAGAGTTCGTCGATCTCGCGCTTCGGCACGAACTCGTCGATATCGATGATGCGCTTGCTGTCGATGGCGACCGCTTCGAGTTCCTCGGGCTCAAGCTCGATATATTCGCCCTTGGCGATCTCGTAGCCCTTCACGATGCCGGTATTGTCCACCTCGTCGCCGGTATCGGCATCGACTTTCTTGTAGCGGATGCGGTTGCCGGTTTCCTTGTTGATCTGGTGAAAGCTGATCTTCTCCCGCTCGGAGGTCGCCGGAAACAGCGCAATCGGGCACGAAACCAGCGAGAGCTTCAGGTAGCCTTTCCAATACGCACGCGGGGCCACGGAACTACTCCATAGGTCGAGGGGACACGGCGTCAACGATACCAGGGAAACCGCGATCCACAAGCTATACTGTTTCTCCTTTGTTCCTGCCTGGCGGGCGCTTACACTTTCACGGTTAAAGTGATTCGCGAGCGGAATTCATGCCGGCCACAGCAGCACTCAGAACCGCACCAAAAGAGCAACCAAGAGCCGAGCCGCGGCTGTTTCACGCCAGGATGCTGGTGACGCGGGTCGAGGAATGGTGCGTCGAGGCGGCGACGCCCGAGGAAGCAAGAGCGCTGCTCGCGTCAGGCGCTGGGCATCGCTGCACGCCGGGCGACACCATTCAGGTCGAGTTCGACGGCCTGCTCGACGAATAGGTTTCGTTTGCGCATGATCTAATCCGAAAACCGGGTCCCACCCATCGGATCAAGTCCGAGGGCAGGCTTTTTCGGGATCATGCGCGAGATACGCTTCCAGCGCAGTCGCCATTTCCGTCTAGGCCGAAGACGAAGCCGTCAGGCGTCATTATAGTGGGATGATAGTGGGACGACGGGCGGCCTTCGCTGCCGCAAATTGGACATTGCCGAGTGTAACTTTGGCTACAGTGCAACTTTGGCCTCGCGTGTAACTCTGGTCCAATGTGAGGCTTGCTGGCGTCGCAATGCCAGGCCGGCTGAACGGCGGCTGAAGACCCAAATCTTTAGTTTGCGCATGATCCTATCCGAAAGCCGGTAGCTACTTTTCGGGATCATGCTGCAAGTGGAGCGGCATTTCTGGTGCGTCATGACGGCGGCTGATGCCTCGATCGCGTCCACGGGGGCGGCGCAATTTCTCGGCAAGGAGAAAGACTACTGGCGTCTGCGCGTCAGAGGCGCGGCGCTCTTGATGCTGACGCTCGGCCTCTACCGCTTCTGGTTCGCGACCGACATACGCCGCTTCCTGTGGTCGAACACCGAGATCGAAGGCGATACGCTCGAATATACCGGGCTTGCGACCGAGCTTCTGGTCGGATTTCTGTTCGCGGTTGCCATTCTGGTCCCGCTCTACACTGCCTTTGCCATCGGCGCGCTCGAATTGAGCCCGCAGGCGCCGGTATCGGTCGTGGCCGGCATTCTCCTCTTCGTTGCGCTGCTTGGCGAATTCGCGCTCTATCGCGCGCGGCGCTACCGGCTCACCCGCACGGTGTTTCGCGGCGTGCAATTCGATCAGCACGGCGCGGCGTGGCGCTACGCGCTCTGTGCGCTGTTCTGCTGGTGCGCCTTTATTGTCACGCTCGGGCTTGCCTATCCGTGGGCGCAGGCCTTTCTGCAGCGCTTCAAGATGGGCCACACCTGTTATGGCGATTTGCCCGGCGCTTTCGACGGCAAGGGCGTGACGCTGTTCCTGCGCGGCCTGCCGATCTGGCTTGTCGTCATGGGTCCCCTGTTGATCGCGCTTTTTGCATTAAGTGCGCTGATCGATTGGAACGCGCTCAACGTCGCGGTGACGCAGGGCGATCAGGCGACGCTGACTTTCATCGAAGCCAGTCCCGGATTTCGCCGCGCCGTCGGTATCGCTTTCATTTGCGTCGCCGTCTCCGCGATCGCGGCGGTGCTGCTTTATCCGCTGTTCCAGGCGGTGACGCTGCGCTGGTGGATTTCGGGGCTGCGTTTCGGCGACGTTGCCGTGACATCGCGGCTGAAAACAGGGCAGATTTACCGCGTCTATCTGCGCTTCGTTCTGTATATCCTGCTCTTGATGCTGGTCACGGCGCTGGCCGGCGGCGTCTGTTTGCTGGCGGTGTCGGAACTGGTCGGCCCGCGCCACGATTCAGCGCTCGCCGAATTGCTGGCGACCGTCATCACGGTCGGGCTCTATGTTGTGATCGCGCTCGGCGCGTCGACCGTGCACCAGGTCGTCGTCACGTTTTCGCTGTGGCGGCTCGGCGTGCAATCGGCCAAGTTCAGCGGCGCGGAAGCCTTGAATTCGGTGCGCGCGGCGGGCCTACCGAGTTCGGCGCTCGGCGAAGGCTTGGTCGACGCGCTCGGCGTTGGGGGTATTTAGCCTCATGGAGTATCTAGCGTCATGACGATCACGCTCGACACCGCGCCGCGGCGCACTCCCGAGAGCGAGCCGGCCATTCCGTGCGGCCCGGCGATCTATTTCGACGGCACCTGCAGCGCGCGCCACGACGTGAAGGTCGAAGCCGCCGCGGCGGGCCTGCGCATCATCGCCAAAGAACTGGCCAAGCCGCCGGCCGGGCGACAGGCTGGGCATCTGCTCGACGAATGGGCCTATGCCGATTTGCGCCGGATGTCGTCACCCAACGGCGTGCTGCGGCTGAGCCGCTGCGGCGAAACGCTGTTGGCGCGGCTTGAAATCCGCGACGGCGATCTCATCACGGCGATCGAGGATCGCGCCGAAACGCTCGACCGCGGCGGCGGAGGCGAGCGCCGGCTGCGCCGCAAGATCGTGGCTTTGAGCTGTGCCGCCGCGGTGTCGCTTCTGGTCACGGCGATTTACGGCGTGCCGGAGCTTGCCACCCGGCTGCTGCCGTTTGTGCCGGCCTCGGCCGAGCGCAAACTCGGCGAGGCGGTCGACAAAGACGTCCACGCCTCGCTTGATGCGCAGCATCTCGGCGCGGCCTTCACCTGCGGCCGCGGCTCGAGTGAATTGGCCGGGCGTGCTGCGTTCGACAAGCTCATGGGCAAGCTCGCCGCGGCTGCGGCGCTACCGGTCGAGCTTCGGGTCGACGTCGTGCGCCGCGCCGAGCCGAATGCCGTAGCGCTGCCGGGCGGACACATCTATGTCAACCAGGGCCTCATCGACCAGGCGCAAGCGCCCGACGAACTGGCCGGCGTGCTCGCCCACGAAATGGGCCATGTCGCCGCCCGCGACGGCACGCGCGTCGTTCTCCAAACCGCCGGCCTGTCGTTTCTGTTCGGCATGATGCTCGGCGATTTCGTCGGCGGCGGCGCGGTGGTGATCGCGGCGAAGACGGTCTTGAAATCGTCCTATTCGCGGCGCGTCGAGAGTGCGGCCGATGCTTATAGCGTTGCCTTGATGCAGAAAGCCGGCGGCGATCCGCATGCGCTCGGTGTCATTCTGGCGCGGATCGTCGTCGACAAGGACCACGGCATGGCGATCCTGCGCGACCATCCCGAGACCAAAGCGCGGATTGCCACCATCGATGCCGTGCCGGTCAGCGGGGCTGTGGCGCCGTTTCTGGACGTTGCGGAATGGAGCGCGCTCAAGCAAATATGCGCGCCGCTGCCGCCAAAAGATGCTACCAGCGGCAGGACATCCAAGTAGCGTCAAAGTAGCGTCAAACCGCCGGATTCGAGACCCTTTAGGACGATGCGCCGACGTTCTTTCACCGAGGAGGAAACCTCGTGGCTTGCCATTTGGGCGCGGCGCGTTGCGCTATTCTCGCTGGCCGCGACCCTAATCGCTGTCATCATCGTGCGCTCGGGCGCGCTCGACATCGTGCCCGCGCTATCGACACTCGGCGGCGCTTTGGTGCTGGCCTGTGTGGCGATCCTGCTCGCGTTCGGCGCCGGCATTTCGATCTGGCGCGAGGGTATCGCCGGCGGCCGTCAAGCGGTGACGGCGCTGTTGATCGGTTTCGCGCTGATCGCCTATCCGCTCTATCTCGTGATCGGGGCCCGCCACCTGCCGGCGATCTACGACATTACCACCGATCCGATCGACCCGCCGCAATTCGACGCCATCGCGCGGTTGCGGCCGCGCGACGCCAATCCCGTCACCTATGCGGGACTCTATGCCGCCGAGCAGCAGCACAATGCCTATTCGGATATCGAGCCCGATGACACCAATTCGAGCCCCCAGGAAGCTTACGACGCGGCGATGAAAGTGATCATCAAGCGCAAATGGCGGGTGGTGGACGCGCGGGCGCCGCAGGGTGCGCTGCCGGGTCCGGCGCCGCGCAACATCGCGGCGCAATCAGCGACGGCGCGCGACGGCATCATCGAGGCGGTCGCGCGCACGCCGATCCTCGGCTTCCGCGACGACGTCGTGGTGCGGATCCGCCCCACCGTGGACGGCGCCCGCATCGACGTGCGCTCGGCCTCGCGCTACGGCCGCAACGATCTCGGCACCAATGCGGCGCGGGTGCGCAATCTGATCGACGATATCGATACGGTGCTGGCGACGCCGCAGCCGCAGAAGAAGCAGGCGCCGCCGCCGGCTCAGGCCAGCAAGGGCGCGTCGGCCAAGCGATAGGTGCCGGCGATCGAGGGCGGCCCTTCGGTCGCGATCTCGCCGCGCGCGACCATGTCTTCAAGATGCGCCAGCACCGACAGGGCCGCCGCTCCGGTGAGGCGCGGATCGAGCCCGATATAGACCGCCTTCACGATGGTCGGAATGTCGGCGGCGCCTTTGTGCAGCCGGTGCAGGATCGAGGCTTCGCGCGCCTCCCGGTGCCGGATCAAATGCTGCACGAAACGCTGAGCTTCGCGGATCGGCATGCCGTGGCCGGACAAATAAAGCGGTTCGCTGCGGCGCGCGAGCTTGTGCAGCGAGGTAATATAATCGCTCATGGCGCCGTCGGGGGGCGCTACGATCGTCGTCGACCACCCCATCACATGATCGCCGCCGAAAATCAGACTGGCTTCCTTGAAAGCGAACGACATGTGATTGGCGGTATGGCCGGGCGTCGTGATCGCCTCCATAGTCCAGCCGTCGCCTGCGACCACGTCGCCGTCGGCAAGCGCGATGTCGGGCCGGAAATCCATGTCGGCCGAGGCATCGAGCCTGCGCGTCTCGCCGATATGGAGCGGCCGCGCCAGCCGGTGCGGGCCCTGCGCGTAAACCTTGGCGCCGGTCGCGGCTTTGACTTTCGGCACGCCCGGCGAATGGTCGCGATGGGTATGGGTGACGAAGATGTGAGTGACGGTTTCGCCGCGCACCGCATCGAGCAGCGCTCCGATATGGGCATCGTCGTCCGGGCCCGGATCGAGGATCGCGACTTTGCCGCGGCCGATGATGTAGCTCATCGTGCCCTTGAAGGTGAAAGGCCCGGGATTGTTGGCGACGATCGCCCGCACCCGCGGCGCCACCTCGGTCACCTTGTCGGGTACGAGATCGAAACTCTTGTCGAACGGAATGTCGTCGCTCATGTCCTGTTACGCCCTGACCTGGTCCAGTACATATGAGATCGCCTCCGAGGCGAATTCTTTCATTATTGCATGCCCGAACGGTGCCTGAGAGGAATTCGAAGTCAAGGATGCGCAAGGCGCACCGCCCGATCGCGCGTTTACGCGCGTGGACGCGCTATTGAGCGGCGGCCCTTCGGGCCGTCCTTGAGTTTGAATTCCTCTCAGCAAAATGGTGGGCGTCGTGCAATAATGAAAACTTGGCGCTGCGGAGCAGCGCCATCTCAGATGTATCTGAGCGAGGAAATCGCTACTTGCGCAGCCAGACCTCAAAGCCCAGCCCGTCGAGACGAATTTCGCCAATCCCGAACTGCGACTGCGACACCAGACCCGCCATGCTCTCCTTGGTATAAGCCCGTTTCTTCAGCATGGTGTTGAAGGTGAGCTTGATCATCGCGGCGGCAAAGACGTTGCGGCCCGCGACATATTCGTTGACCGCCCGGCGCGAAAAGTCCTTGCGCAGGTCGATGATGAACGCCGTGCCGCCGGGTTTGAGCACGCGGTGCATTTCGTTGAGCGCCACCAGCGGCCGGGTGAAATTCTTAAATGCGGCGCGGCAGACAATGAAATCGAACTGCTTGTCGGGAAACGGCAGGTCGGCGGCGTCGCCATGCTCGAAATCGACCCGAACATTGGCGTGGCGCGCGTTTTCAGCCGCCATGCGCACGAAGCTCTTGCTGATATCGAGCCCGGTGACCTGGCTGTCGGTCTGCTTGGCGAGCTCGATGGCGAGATAGCCCGGCCCCGGCGCGATTTCGAGCACGCGGGAACCGGGGTTGAGATGCGCCGCGATCCGCCGCGCCGTGCGTTGGAATTCGTCTAAGTCCCTTGCTGTCTGCCGCGCGTACCAGGAGGCGATGAAACCCTCCATCCCGGCGCCCTTGTAGGCTTTGGTCGGCGCAGCAGCCATGCCGTAATCCCGCATTTCCGTGCCCCTCGTGCGGCTCTCGCTCGCCGCTCTTATGCCCACTCTTGCCGGCAGCTATTCTTGCATGACATTCGTGCAGGCTGTGTGGCCCGCGCGTGTCTTTTCGACGCTGGGGCCCAATGACAGGCTCCGGCGGATGATCCAGTAAGCGTGATGTGAGTGTTCCGAGGCCGGCGGCGATTACCGAACGCCCCTGCGGGGGCACAGCACACCGCGCAAAAAAATAGAGCCCCGGTGCCGGGAATGCCGGGGCTCTAGCAATCTCAATTCGCCACGGTAAGTAGGACCGAGACCGCACCACCTATCATGCATGTGGCGTGCCAAGTCCTGCCGGGCCGGGGCTCAGCGGGAGAAGCGGCAATTCTGCGCGGATTCCGTGGCATTTACCTTCGCGGGCCCGGCAGCCGGCTTTGCTTGATCGGATTGCAGGCTGTGGCTGGCTATTTTGCAGGCAGCTTCGATATCCGCTCGTCCCCGCGAACGCGGGGACCCAGCGTTCCCGCTTGCGGGAGAATGAGCGGAGGTTGGAGCTCAAAACGGCGTCCGGCTGTGCATCGCCGCCGCCAGCGTGCCTTCGTCGAGATAATCGAGTTCGCCGCCGACCGGAACGCCATGTGCGAGCCGCGTCACCTTCACATTCGCCTCGTGCAAAAGATCGGTGATGTAGTGCGCGGTGCTCTGGCCGTCGACCGTGGCGGACAGCGCAATGACGACTTCCTTGACCTCAGGCTCGCTCGCCCGTTTGACCAGCGCGTCGATCGAAAGGTCATCCGGCCCGACGCCGTCGAGCGGCGACAGCGTGCCGCCGAGCACGTGATAGCGCGCATTGATGGCATGCGCGCGCTCCAGCGCCCAAAGATCGGCGACGTCGGCAATCACGACGATCGCCGAACCGTCGCGCTTTTGGTCGGTGCACACTGTGCACGGATTTTGCGTATCGATATTGCCGCAAGTTCGGCACACCTCGATCTTCTCGATCGCGGTCTGCAAGGCTGCCGCCAGCGGCGCCATAACCAATTCGCGCTTCTTGATCAGAAACAAAGCCGCGCGCCGCGCCGAGCGCGGACCCAGTCCTGGCAAACGGGCCAGGAGCTGGATCAGGCGTTCGATTTCGGGGCCGGCGGCGACAGCGGGCATCAAAACAGCTTCATGCCGGGCGGCAGCGGCAGACCGCCGGTGAGCGCCTGCATTTTGTCCTGCAGCATCGTCTCGAGTCTGCGCCGCGCGTCGGCATGCGCGGCGACGATCAGGTCTTCGAGGATTTCTTTTTGATCTGGCTTGAGGAGCGAATCGTCGATGCGCGTGCCGCGCAGATCGCCTTTGCCGGAAATCTTCATGGTGACGAGGCCGCCGCCGGCCGCGCCCTCGACCTCCATGCGGTCGAGCTCGGCCTGCATCGCTTCCATTTTCGATTTCAACTCGGTGGCCTGCTTCATCAGGCCAAGAAAATCAGGCATCGGCATCGCTTTCGTTCAATTGGTCTTCCGAAGGGTTGGGGTCTTCCGCAACGTTTTCGCCGTCGGGGATATCTTGCGGGATGTCTTGTGTCTGGCTGCCGGCCGGCGCGCGCACGTCGACGATCTCGGCGCCCGGAAAACGCGCCAGCACCGCCTGGACCAGCGGATCGCTCCGCACATTGTCCTTCATCTCGGCTTTGCGCATTTCGGTTTGCGCTTTGACCGAAGGCGCGCCGGCTTCCTTGGACACGGCGACCATCCAGCGGCGGCCGGTCCAGTCGTTGAGCTTTTTGGACAATTCGCCGACCAGCGTGTGGCGCGCGCTTTGCTCGAGCGCGAGCTCGAGCGTGCCGTCCTCGAAGCGCACCAGCCGCACATCGCGTTCGAGCGCGCTCTTCATGGCGAGATCGCGTTTTTCGCCGGCGAGCGCAATCAAGTCTTCAAAGCTTTTGACCGCGCGTGCCGGGGTCTCGTCGCCGCGCGCCAACGCGTCGTCGAGCGGCGGCGCGGACGGTGCGGGCGCCGCGGAGGCAAGCGGACCGCGCGAGGTGCGTGGCGCCGCGGGAGCAGACGTCGCGGGATTTGGCGCTGAAGAGCCTTGCGCCGCAGCACTGATGGGCGCTTTTCCCGCGGCGCCATTGCCGCGTACCGCGTCGCCGAGCGAGCGGATCGCCTCGTCGGGCGTCGGCAGGTCGGCCGCATAGGCGATACGCACCAGCGCCATTTCGGCGGCATCGACCGGGCGGCCGGCGGCTTCGACTTCGGTGATGCCTTTGAGCAGCATCTGCCAGGTCCGCGCCAAGACCCGCATCGAGAGCTTGGCGGCGAAGGCGCGGCCGCGCGTGCGCTCTGCTTCCATGAGTGAAACGTCATCGGCGATCGCCGGCACGATCTTCACGCGGGTGACGAAATGGGTGAACTCGGCGAGATCGCCGAGCACCATCGCCGGATCGGCGCCGGCATCATATTGGTCGCGCAATTCCTTGAGTGCCGAGGCGATATCGGCGCGCATCAGCGCTTCGAACAAATCGATCACGCGGGTGCGGTCGGCGAGACCGAGCATCTGCCGTACGTCCTCGGCGCGCACGGTCCCCGCGGCATGCGCGATCGCCTGATCGAACAAAGACAATGAATCGCGGACCGAGCCTTCGGCGGCGCGCGCGATCAGGCCGAGCGCCGCGGGCTCAGCTTCGAGCTTTTCTTGCGCGGCGATGTTCTGCAGATGCTGCACCAATAGCGCGGCATCGACCCGGCGCAGATCGAAACGCTGGCAGCGCGACAACACGGTGATCGGCACGCGGCGGATTTCGGTCGTGGCGAAAATGAATTTGGCGTGCGGCGGCGGCTCTTCCAGCGTTTTGAGCAGAGCATTGAACGCCTGCGGCGTCAGCATATGCACTTCGTCGAGGATATAGACCTTGTAGCGGGCGGAGACCGGCGCATAGCGGATAGCGTCGTTGATCTGCCGCACGTCGTCGACGCCGTTATGGGAAGCGGCGTCCATCTCGATGACGTCGAGATGGCGGCTTTCCATAATGGCTTCGCAATGCACGCCGAGCACCGGCATCTTGATGGTGGGCGCGGCGATCGAGCCATCCGGCAATTCGTAATTCAGCGCCCGCGCCAGAATGCGCGCCGTCGTCGTCTTGCCGACGCCGCGCACGCCGGTGAGGATCCAGGCCTGTGGAATACGGCCGGCCTCGAACCCGTTCGACACCGTGCGCACCATGGCGTCCTGGCCGATCAGGTCGTCGAAGGTCGACGGCCGGTATTTGCGCGCCAGCACACGGTAAGCTGTAGGGGATGTCGTCGCATCACTCATGACTGCGCGCCGTTTGTTACTGCGACCGGGATCATGACCTTCATATAAAACGCCGCGCCCGAAGCGGCATCCGGGTCTCTATGCCCGCTCAATCGAAATGGGTGGGAGGCTGACGAGCGACCCGAACCGCGCTCGTTAGGGCTGCTTCCTTCCGGACCTGACCCGGTTGGCGAGTGGCTCGTCCACCGCCAACCTCCCGGCTCCTATATCGGCCGCACGGGGCCTGAAAGCAAGCAGGGCGCCCGCATCCGGCGTGCACGGGAAAAGCCAAGCCACCAGCCAGCAACAAAGATTCGCCTTATGTCCAAGGCAATCTGTCGAAGCCTTGGTTCGCTCCCGACGCCGGAAAATCTATACGGCCATAGAAACTCACAATCGAAACAATAGGAGAGAGAACCAATGCTGCGCGCGCTTGCTATTGCGGCGACGATTGCGCTTGTGACAACCGGTCTAGCTGTTGCCCAAGATCATCACGACGAACATCATGAAGGTAGTCCGCCCCATCCTGGGGGTCCGCCGCCGCATCCCGTGCCGCATCCGGGCGGTCCGGTGCCCGGTGCTGTACCGCATGGTCCGCCGCCCGGCGCGATGGGTGGTCCGCATCCGCCCGGCCGGCCGGCGGCGATGTTTCATCCCGGCGGCCCGCCGCCCGGTGTCGCTGTGCAGTTCAACTATCGCGGCCGCGCGTTCGACCGCGTTCACCTTAATCCGTTCGTTTACCCGCCGGGCTTTGCCTATCGGCGCTGGGAAGTCGGCGCGGCGCTGCCGCCGGTCTTCCTGGTCCAGGATTATTGGTATCCCGAGTGGGCCGCTCTCGGCCTCGATCCGCCGCCGCCCGGTTACCAATGGGTACGCTACGGACCCGATCTGCTTCTGGTCAACGTGATCACCGGCCAGGTCGCCGACGTCGCCTACGACGTGTTTTACGAATAGGCGCGAAGCGGACGGGTTGCGCCTGGCGCAGCCCGTCTAAAAATCATTTGCGTCATTGCGCGGAGCGTCACGACGGAGCAAATGACGATGCCGTCACCTTTTCATTGACGATAGTCACCAGTTCGGGTACAAGACAATCCGGATATCAGCGCTCCGCCTCGCTTCTTTTTTTTGGGGGGGAGATTCTTTTTGCAGTGGCTTCGCATGGCTCGGGCGCGATCGCGTCGCGAGAACGTGCCTCCTCTGATACGCGCCTTGACCTTACATACCGGCGCGGCTTGAATCCGGCGCGAGAAGAGGCGCGGCGATAAGCGCCGAGAGGAGCGAAAACGATGACTTTCCGGGTCGCCGTCGTGCAGCCGATCACCCATCGTCCACCCGACGATGAGAGGAATGTCGCGGATGCGGTGCAAGCGATCGCGCGCGCCGCGGGCGAGGGCGCAGACTTCCTCTGTTTTCCGGAAAATTATCCGGGCCCCTGGCGCATGCCCGCCACTTACGATCCGATCCCAGCGCTCGCCGAAGCCGCCGCCAAGTATCGCATCCATGCCGTATTCGGCAGCATCGAGCCGATCGATACCAAGGCGGCGACCGCTTACAATCTCGTCGTCATGGCATTTCCCGACGGCCGGGCGCCGGCGCTCTACCGGCGCACGCATCCGAACGGGCCGTGGATCTATACCGGCGGCCGCGCTTGGGAATTCCAATATGTCGCGGGCGACGCCTATCCGGTGTTCGACACCGTGTACGGCAAAGTCGGGCTCGCGATGTGCAGCGAAGTCTATATGCCGGAAGTGACGCGCGCGCTGGCGCTGCGCGGCGCCGAACTCATCTTCATGCCGGCAGGTGTCGACAAGAACCGGCTCTGGGCCACGTGGCGGACGCTGATTTGGGCGCGCGCCATCGAAAACCTGGCGATTGTGGTGACGACGCAGAACCTGTTCGATCCGACGCAGCGCGGCCTCGCCATGGTGGCGTCGCCGGAGGAGATTTTGTTCGAGAGCACGGCGCCCGGCATGAGCTTGATCGATCTCAGCCTCGACCGCGTACGGCAATTGCGGATCTCGCGCGACGAAGTCGGCTCGTCGGCCACGTGCGGCGCCAAACCGGGCGTGCTCGGCCCACAATGGCAGCGGCCGGAATTGTACGACACGTTTTACCCGCGGCCATTGCGCGAAGCGGCCGAATGATAAAGCTCACATTCGATCGCGTCTGATCACCGTGCCAGCACCCTCCGAACTCGGCCAAAAGCCCCGGCTCGGCTACACCGCGAGCTTGATCGATCGCATGGCGCAACGCCGTGGCGACGCGGGCGCGATGAAGGAATTGTCCGAACACGCGCGCGCCGGCGTATATCTGATCGGCGGCGAAATCATTGTGCTCAAGAGTTCCGGCGATCAAGCGGGCGAAACATGCGATCCGCTGTTTTCGCCGGCCGAAGCCCGCGCGCTCGGCGCGGTGCGCGAGAGTGTCTTTCTTGGCGCCATCAACGACGCGCCGCGGTTCGGCTTCGGTCTCGATCCGCAAACCGCCGAAGCGTTGCAAGCGCGCAACGATCTGAAAGTCACCGATCTGCGCAGCATCGCAGTCCAGGGCCTGGTCGGCGCCGACGATCTGGCGCCGCTCGCCGAAGCTAAGGCGCTGCTCGGCTGGCACGCGCGTCACCGCTTCTGCCCGAATTGCGGTTCGCCGACGAACCTCGTGCAAGCCGGATGGCGGCGCGATTGCCCGGTCTGCAAGGCCCAGCATTTTCCGCGCACCGATCCGGTGGTGATCATGCTGGTGATTGCCGGCGATCGCTGCGTACTCGGCCGCTCGCGGCGTTTCGCGCCGACCATGTGGTCCTGCCTCGCCGGTTTCATCGAACCCGGCGAAACCATCGAGGAAGCGGTGCGGCGCGAAGTTCTGGAAGAGGCCGGCATCACCTGTGGCCGGGTGAAATATTTTGCCTCGCAGCCGTGGCCGTTTCCGTCCTCGCTGATGATCGGCTGTCACGCGCAGGCGCTGTCGGACAAGATCGTGATCGATTACGAGGAGCTTGAGAATGCGCGCTGGTTCGACCGCGACGAATTGGCGGCGATGCTCAAGCGCCAGCACAAGGACGGCTTGACCACGCCGCCGCCGGTCGCCATCGCGCATCACATCATCCGCGATTTCGTCGAGCATGGCTGCCATGTCCTTGCGTAACAGTTCATCGCATAACGCCGCGCTCCACATTCTCTGCGCCGGCATCATCGTGCTCGACGAAGTGTTTCGCGTCGAGGAATTCCCGCAGCCTGACGGCAAGGTGCAGGCCAAGGATTTTTTTGTCGTCAATGGCGGCTGCGCGGCGAACGCGGCGGTGGCGATCGCGCGGCTCGGCGGCCGCGCCGCGCTTGCCGGTCCGCTGGGTGGCCCCGCGGGTGAAGACGGCAACGGCGACCGCGTGCTCAAGGCGCTCGTTCGCGATAATGTCGATTGCACGTTCTGTCAGCGCATCGATGGCATGGCGACGGCGCTGTCGGCAATTTTCATGAATGCGCGCGGCGACCGCACCATCGTGACCTATCGGGACGAGCGGGTCGCGGCAACCAAACCCAAAGATCCGGACGCGATCGTCGCCACTGCCGATGCGGTCCTGGTCGACAACCGCTACCCGGATTTCGTGCTGCCGATCTGCGAAGCGGCGCGGCGGCGTAAGCTACCCATTTTGCTTGACGGCGACCGGCCGACCGTCGAGGACGATCCGCTGTTCCATCTCGCCAGCCACGTGATCTTTTCCTCGGAGTGCCTGCGCGCGACGACAGGCGTGACTGATCTCGGCGACGGCCTCAAGCGCATCGCCAAACAGACCGGCGCGTTCCTTGCCGTCAGCAACGGGCCGGACGACATCGTCTATCTCGACAATGGCGTGCTGCGTCACCTGCCGGTGTTCAAGATTTCCGCCGTCGATACGCTCGGCGCCGGCGATGCGTTGCACGGCGGCTTTCTCCTGGCGTTGGCGGAGGGCCAAAGCGTCACCGACGCCATGCGCTTTGGCGCGGCAGTTGCCGGCATCAAGTGCACGCGCGTCGGCGGATCGGCGGGCTGTCCCAATCGGCTCGAGGTCGAGGCACTGGTAGCCGGGGAGTCCGTCCAACCGACCGCTTGATTTGGAATATTTTTCTCTATAGATAGCCATATCGGCAATCTTGTGGAAGAATATTTCTATGGACGCTATAGACCGAAAAATCCTTGCAGTTCTGCAGGATAACGCCGCTCTTTCCGTCGCCGAGATCGGCTCCCGGGTCGGCCTGTCGTCGACGCCATGCTGGAAGCGCATCCAGCGGCTGGAGGCCGACGGCGTCATCCAAAAGCGCGTGGCGATTATCGATCAGGACAGTATCGGGCTCGGCATCAGCGTTTTCGTGTCGATCGAGACCGGCGACCATTCGCAGGACTGGCTCGACAAATTCGCCAAGACGGTCACCGCCATGCCGGAAGTGATGGAATTCTATCGCATGGCGGGCGACGTCGATTACATGTTGCGCGTCGTGGTGCCGGACATTGCCGGCTACGATACCTTTTACAAGCGGCTGATTGCGACGGTGCCGCTGAAGAACGTCACGTCACGCTTTGCGATGGAGAAGATCAAGTCGACGACGGCACTCCCGATCCCGTAAGCCGGAGGCCTATCGGTTGGGCTGGGTATTGACGCCGGCGGTCAAGGCCTGGGTGGTGCGGGTCACGGTTTCGCCGAGGATCTTGTCGAACACATCGGGATCGTCGCCGAGGTTGACGCGCGCCGAACAGTCGGGGTTGCAGCTATAGGTGGTGCGCGAGGGCCCGCGATAAACGAATACCACGTGATCGGACGGTCCGGTGACCACGACGGCTTTCTCCGACAACACGACGCCGCCGCGGTCCAGGACTATGACATTGGTTCCGCCATAGCCCTTGCCGGTGAGGACGGCGATGCCGCCGGACTGAATCGTAACGTCGGCGATCAGCGGATTGCCCAACACCACCGTCGCGGCGTGATCGGGGACCTTAAAGAGGGTGGCTTGATCGAGCCGAACCACGATCGGCTCGTCGGCGACGGCTGGGGTGACGACCAGCGTGGCAAAAACGGCGAACAGGATGGCCGCCGCCAGCCAATGCAGCGCGCTTTTGGCCATCCGGCCCGGCACGCATAACGCCGCCATCGATACTCTCCGAAACGCTACGCGGATTCGACAACTCAAGGGCCGAACTAGAGTTCTCGCATGCTCTAACGCGACCAATCCACTTGACTGCAAATTAGTGAATGAAGTGCAAATCCGCGGCCCCGCTGCATGCGGGAAAACGCCCTGGTGACGGTTACTTAACGATGATTGCGGATGCGAATGACCTTCACGGCGTGGCCGCCGCGCGGCTCTGATGGCCGCTACTGCGTGAATGGATGCACGAGCTGCGCCGTAAAGCTCGTCGGGTATTCGCGCTCGGCGACGCCGTAGTGATCGGGACGCTCGCCTGCGGGCATGTAGAACGTGCCGAAGATGACGTCGAGGATCGGGAAGGTCGCGGCGAAGCTCTTGTCGCCGCCGCGATCGGCGGCGGTGTGGTGCCAGCGATGGAATACCGGACCGGCGATCACGTATTTGAACGGGCCGAGCGTCCAGTCGAGATTAGCGTGCACGAAGGCCGAATGCGCGATCGTCAGCGGGCCGAGCACCACAAACACGTTCGGCGAAATGCCGATCAGGAGCATGACCACGTCGGCCGCAACGCTGCCGAGGAACAAGTTGACCGGGTGGAACCGCGCCGCCGAGATCCATTCGAGTTCTTCGGACGAGTGATGCACCGCGTGATAGCGCCACATGCGCCGACCGTGGAACAGGCGATGCGTCCAATAGAGGATGATATCTTCGCCGACGAGGAAGAGGACCATCTGAACGGGGAGGGGCAGCGCAGCCAACGGTCCGCGACCGTTATCGTAGAATGCGATCAGTCCGTCCGCGGTGGTGATGTGAAACAGCGCGGCGGCGCCGACGACCAAGAGGCCGATGCGCAGATAACGGGCGATGACGGGGATGAAGAACCAATAGCAAAGATCGGTGACGATATCGCTCTTGCGCCACCACAGCTTACCCGGATTGCAGGCCCAGAGCGAGGTCAGCACGGTGAAAACGATCGCCAATCCGAGCGAGATCGGCAGATTCTTCATGAATGTCTGGCCTAAACTGATGAGGAAAGAGAGCAGTTCTTCAGTCATAGTGTGAAAGCCTGCGTCGCCGGCATCCGCATATATCAGGATATGGGGATGTCCGGCTTTGATAGCGACGTGCCGATTAAGATGCCGTGAACGGCTGCGGCGAGAGCGGCCACGCGTGACGACGATCGGATGTTTGTTTGATACAAAGTTGCACGGCGCGCTTACGCGCGCGCAACAAATGCCCGCTAGCCTGGCGGTACGCGTTCTGACGGTTGTGCGTCACGCGGCGATGTCTTGGTATATCGACCGTAAACAAATGACGGCCGCATTACGACGGCTGCAAGCGACGCTTACGCGGACGTGCGGATCTGGCGCGAGATTCCAGTGTAATCTTTTTACGCAACGCGATGTTAACTACATCGCGGAAAGCCCGATTGATAGGGTGTTTCATCGATCGGTTTAACCCCGTTGAAATTTCTCGGGGATAGCTTCGCCACACGATCCAAACGGTCCCTAATAAACCGTTGGATCAGCTCAGACAGCTACGTGTGGACCTTAAGGAGCCAACTCATGAAGACCATTTTGTCACGTTTCGTGAAGGACGAGTCGGGCGCGACGGCCATTGAATACGGCCTCATCGCCGCCGGCATTTCGGTCGCGATCATCGCGGTCGTGCAGGGCCTCGGCACCAAGCTGAACACCACGTTCGGCAGCGTTTCGACCGCCCTCAAGTAAACTTCGTCTTTCGCAGTGTTACGAGAGGGCTCCGGTCAATTGCCGGGGCCTTTTCGATTTTTGGCGCAGCCTGCCGCGATCTGCGCCGGCGCTAACCCACCTCAACCGGCGCAGCGTATTCCGGCGGCACGGCGCAACGAGAAGCAGAGCGACATTGCCATGCTGACTGAAGCAATCGAACTGACGCTGTTTCCGGCGATGATGGCGTTCGCCGCGTCAAGCGATCTCTTGACGATGACGATTGCCAATCGCGTGTCGCTGATCCTCGTTGCCGGCTTCATTGTCCAAGCGCTGCTCAGCGGTATAACGGGCCCGGAATTGTTGTCGCATCTCGGCGCCATGGCGGTGGTGCTGGTGGTGGCGTTTTTCTGCTTCGCCCGCGGCTGGATCGGCGGCGGCGACGCCAAGCTTGCGGCGGCAACGGCGCTATGGCTCGGCTTCGGTCACCTGTTCGACTATCTGGTCTATGCGTCGCTCCTTGGCGGCGCGCTGACCTTGGCGATCGTCCAATTCCGCACCATGCCGCTGCCGCCGTTGCTCGTCGGCCAGGACTGGGCGGAACGGCTGCATCGTGAAGGCGGCGGTATTCCCTATGGCATCGCGCTCGCCGTGGCGGCTCTCATGGTCTATCCGCAGACCCAATGGATGACGACGCTCGGTCTCTGATCGACGCGCCGTAGCGGCAGCTTTGTTCTAACGAGCGCCTTGCCCCATTCGTCAACGCAAGATTAACGCAATTTGGATACGCCTCATTAACCATGCCTTGACGTTTAGCTGATGATATCCACGGCAACGGCCGCTTTTGGTCGTGGCGTCACGTGGAAAGCGAAGCGTCATGAAAGCCGCGCGTCTCGTGGTACTCGGTGTCGCTGTCGCCGCCGGCGGCGTCGCCGCATTTTTAGCCGCGAGCAACAAAGGGTCCGCGCCTCCGCCGCCGCCGCAAGCGCAGCTTGAGACGGCGGTGGATGTGCTTGTGGCGAAGGCGGATCTCACCCGCGGACAGGTGATCGAGGGCGCCGATATCGGCTGGCAGACCTGGCCGGCCGCGGCGGCGAATTCGAGCTTCATCAAGAAATCCGACCAGCCCAACGCCCCCGACCAGTTTGTCGGCGCGATCGTGCGCGTCGGCATGGTGGCGGGCGATCCGATCCGCGGCCCTCGGTGGGCAGTTCCGCGGCCAGGCGCCCTACATCACTTATCTGTTCTTCCGCATGTCGATGCCGATCATCATGCTGTTCGGCTCGCTGTTCTATATCTTCGTCGTGCTCAATCTCGATTATCCGCCGTTGGTTAAGGTCGGCATCTGCATCGGCTGCGCCTATCTCGGCATGCAAAGTCCGAATCTGTTCCTGCGGAACAAGATTCAGCGCCGCCAGCTTACCATCAAGCGCGCCTTCCCCGACGCGCTCGACTTGCTCTTGATCTGCGTGGAATCCGGCATGTCGATCGAAGCGGCGTTCCGCAAAGTCAGCGAGGAAATCGGCACGCAGTCGGTGGCGCTGGCGGAGGAGTTCACGCTGACGACGGCGGAATTGTCGTATTTGCCGGATCGCCGCCAGGCTTACGAGAATTTGGCGCAGCGCACCGGGCTTGAAGGCGTCAAATCCGTTTGTCTGGCTTTGCAGCAATCCGAGCGCTACGGCACGCCGCTGGCGACGACATTGCGCGTGCTGGCGCAGGAAAATCGCGACATGCGCATGTCGGAAGCCGAGAAGAAAGCGGCCGGCCTGCCGCCGAAGCTCACAGTGCCGATGATCGTGTTCTTCCTGCCGGTGCTGTTTGTCGTCATTCTCGGCCCGGCCGCCATCCGCGTGATGGCGCTGCAATAGAATTAGCTGCGACCTTGCTGAATTCCAGGCGTGCGGGCTATCAGCTCGATCCGGCGTCGGACCGCGCCGCGCGTTTTGACAGCGGCATATCGCCTTTGCGCGCCAGCATTTGCTTCAGATAGGCAACGGGCGGTTAACGAATTATGGCGGGAGGCCAGCGCGTGTACGCATCAGCGCGCGGCCATCGGCGGAGCAGGCTCCGGGATCGATGTCGGCTATTGCCGGCTCTAGTACTATCGGGAATGTTCGAGACCGGCGCACCGCGTGGGGAGTGCAACGTGCTGTACCAGGATTTGCGGGAATTTATTGCCCAAGTCGACGACTTGGGCGCGCTGCGCCGCATCGATGGCGCCGATCCGCGCTTCGAGATCGGAGGCATCACCGAGGTCGCGGCCGGCCTGCCCGCGTGCCCGGCGCTCCTGTTCGACAACATCAAGGGTCACGCGCGCGGCTTTCGCGTCTTCACCAATGCCACCACCAATGTGCAACGGGCAGCGCTGGCGCTCGGCATCGACCCCGTGCTCAAGCCGCTCGACGCGCTCAAGGCCTGGATGGTCAAGCGCCAGAGCTTGAAAATGCGCAGCCCTATCACGGTGACGGACGCCGCCTTTCTTGAGAACACGCTGCGCGGCGCAGACGTCGACCTCGCAAAATTTCCGGCGCCTTATTGGCACCGCGAGGATGGCGGGCCCTATATCGGCTCGGGCAGCCTCGTCATCATGCGTGACCCCGACGACGGCTGGATCAATGCCTCGATCTATCGCGTGCAGGTGCACGAGCGCGACAAGGTCACCGTGCAGTTCGATCATCAGGGCCGGCACGGCGCCATCATCGCCAAGAAATATTGGGATCGCGGCTTGTCCTGCCCGCTCGCGGTGGTCAACGGCGAGGACCCGGCTCTGTTCATCGCCGGCTTCGAATATCTCTCCGCGGGCCAGTCGGAATATGATTTCGCCGGCGCCATCAAAGGTGCGCCGGTCGAAACATATGCCGGGCCTCTGACCGGACTGCCGCTGCCGGCTTATGCCGAGATCATCCTTGAGGGCGAGTTATCGCCGCCGGGCACGGCAACGCTGTTCGAAGGGCCGTTTGGCGAATTCACCGGCTACTACGCCGCCGACAAGCGGCCCTGTCCGGTGATGACGGTGACGGCGATCCATCATCGCCGAGACCCGATCCTGCTCGGCTCGCCGCCGATGAAGCCGCCGCGCTTTCATTTCGGCCTGCCGTTTCGCGCCGCCGGCATCTGGAGCAACCTGGAATCAGCCGGCATCACCGACATCACCGGCGTCTGGCAGCACGTCTCGCAGCTCATGACCGTGGTCGCGCTCAAGCAGCGTTATGCCGGCCATGCCAAGCGCGCCGCTCTGATCGCGGCCGCCCACAGCTACATGGGACGCCTGGTTGTGGTCGTGGACGACGATATCGATCCGTCCGACCTCAACGATGTGATGTGGGCGGTCACGACGCGCTGCGAGCCGTCGGAACAGATCGATATCTTGCGCAACGCCTGGAGCTCGGCGCTCGACCCGCGCATTCCGGCCGAAGACAAGCAGCGCGGGATCACCTCGCATTCCAAGGCGATCATCGAAGCCTGCCGGCCGTTCGCCTGGATCGACAAATTTCCACCGACCTCCGCGCTGTCGCAGCAGGAGGGCAACGCCATTGCGGACAAGTGGCGCGAGGCGCTGCGGGGAATCTAGGCCGTGGACTCATAAATCCGCCGCCTCCGCGTTACCCCCCAAAGCGGACATCCGCGGCGCAGGCCCGCGCGGTCATTCCGCCGTTACTTGACGGCGGCATTCTCTCGCCGCTTGTATCGCCAGACGGCGACCGCAATGACGGAGAAACCTCTTTGACGACGTCTTTCAAGCACGCCAGCGGTTGGTTTCCCAGCTCGGTTTTCGGGCCGGGCGTCGTCGGGACGGTCGCGACTCTTGGGGCTGTCGCGGCGGGTGCGGCGATCGTCGAGGCGGCGCTTATTCCCGGCTTATTGATTGGCGGCGCCGCTGTGCTGGCGCCGCGTTTGGTTCCGCGTGACATGTTGCGCGGCTTGGGGGATAGACTGCGGCGGACCGCGCCGTCCCCGGTTCCCTCCGCGCCAACAGCGCATTCCACGGCGGCGCCGGCTTCCGGCGTGCCCGCGAGCTTCGACACGTGGCGGGCGGTCGTCAAGACCTTCACCTATCGGGTGATTGTCACGACCGCCGACTTCGGCGCGAATTATTTCGTGATCGGCGAGCTGACGACCGCGGCGGGGTTGTCGAGCTTGTCGCTTGTCGCCGGCCCCATCGCCTATTTCGCTCATGAAGCGGCTTGGCACTATTACGGCCCCGCCTCGGCGCGACATCCCAACCCGCTCGAGGCCACGGTGGCTGTGCCGATTCCAGGCGCGGCGGAGGGCGAGGAAAATGGGCGGACGCACTTCGCGCGCGTCAAGGTGAGCAGGGCTGTGGCCAAGACGGTCACCTATGAGGGCGTGACCGCGGTGTCGGAATTTGGCGCCAATTATCTCTTCGTCCGCGATCTCGCGGCCGCCGCGGGACTGACCAGCCTTCAGCCTCGCGATCGCCCCCCTGGTTTATTACGTCCATGAAAAGGCCTGGGATTATTACGACGCCACGAAAGCCCAATCGCCAGCGGCCCCGGTCCTGAAGCTATTACCGGCGGCTTAGGCGTGGTTCGCCACGGGGCCAATAAGAGAACGGCCCGTTTATGAGTACACGCCCTCGCCCCTGGATTCGGCGGCGACCGAACGCGCCTATTTGTTGCGCTTCGCCGATTCGAAGACCAGGCCGACCGCCTGATTCAATTCCGGTTTGTCTTTCGACAGATCATCGCCGATCGTTGAAATCTTGGCGTTGAATGCCGCCTGCTCGTCGGCCGGAAGGCTGACCAGCTCGCCGCCCTTGCGGGTCCATTCCTTACGTTGCGCCTCGAAGAAGTCATTTGAAAATGGCACAAGCTCCGTTGAGATTGCGGTCGCATCATCGCGAACGATTTTCTGCAAGTCGGGCGGCAAGGCTTCGAGCCATTTCTTGTTCATGACGACGATGACGTTCACATAGGGCTGGCCGATCTCCATCAGGTATTTCGCCGTATCGACATAATGCAGGGGACCAAACACCGGTACGGTGCCGAGCGCGCCGTCGATGGCACCTTGCTGGATCGCCGGCAGCACATCGGCGAGCGACATCGCCACTGGCGAGGCATCCATCCGCTTGACCATTTCCAATTGGAACGGCGAGGCCAGAACGCGAATTTTCATGCCACTGTAGTCGGCGAGATAACGAACCGGCTTGCGCGCGGCAATTGCGGACGGTCCGGTGGGAAAGATCGCTATTCCCTCTAGCCCCTTGTTGGCCCCAAGACCGAGCATCAATGCGTGAACCGGCGGATCGCTGACCACCCGCAAGTCTTGCTCGACGCTCGAAAACAGCCCCGGCGCGCTCAAGGTCTCATAGCGCGCGTCGACGCCGGTCAGGAATTCCGGCGGCCCGATCCAGGCCTGAATCGAATTGCGTGCCTTCGATTTGCCGGGGAATTGAGCCGAGCTGACTGGCCGGAAACACTTCGCCTTTGATCCGGCCGCCGGAATCCTTTGCCACCGCCGCTGCAAATCGCCGAAGCCATTCGTGCTGCGTATCGTTGAGCGTCGCGGTGCTCAGCTTCATGTCGAAGGTAGCGCTATCCTGGGCGTGGGCCGCCGCCGCCAAGACTAAAAAGCTTCGAGGCAAAAAGCATCAAAATGGCTGCCAAGGCAGTGTGGTATTTCGTTCTCATGAGGTCCCTTGTGGGTGTGCGATATTGCCAATGACCGCAGATCACCCGGCATGCCTACGGACCGAACAGAGCAACGTTATTATCAAAAGATGACGGAGACTAGGTGGCTCCGGCTAGCGCTCTGTTTCCACACGCCCTAGTTGGACGTCTTAGTTGGACGTCTTGCGCAACAGCCTCTCGGCATTGCCGGAAAAAATCTTGCGGCGGTCGCTGTCGCAAATATCCAGCGCCTTGAGAGCCGCAATCGCCGGCTTGATCGGGCCGAGCGGCGTGTCGGTCGCGAACACCACCTTGTCGGCGCCAAAAAACTCGTAGCCGCAACGCAGCGCATGCACGCCGCCGCCGAACATCGCGGTGTCGGCGTAGAAGTCGCGCAGATAGTCGAGATGCGGGCGTTTCAGCGCGGGCAAGATCTTTGAATAATCCTCATCCGAGGTGCGCGCGCCGAGCACGTCGAGGCCGGGACCGATGCGGCCGTCGTAATAAGGAATCATGCCGCCGAGATGGTGGGTGACGATTTTCAGATTGGGATAGCGGTCGAACAGGCCGGAGAACACAAGCCGCATCATCGCCACCGAAGTGTCATAGGGCCAGCCGAAGCACCACCACATTTCGAAGCGGGATTTCTGCTCGACCGGATAATCGGTCAGCGTCGCGGTGCGCGCCGGATGCAGCCAGATCGGCCGATCGAGCTGCGCCATGGCGGCGAACAGCGGCTCGAAGGCCGGCTCGTCGAGCGGCCGGCCGGCAAGCGGGGTGAAAATCTGCACGCCGACCGCGCCGAGCTGATTGATTGCGCGTTTCGCCTCTTCGACCGAGCTCATGACATCGGTCAGCGACAAGGCGGCGACAAAGCCGGCGAAGCGGTTTGGATGTTTGACGCAAAGCTCGGCCATCGCGTCGTTGGCGACCCGCGCCAGCGTCAGCCCGGCGCCGCCGGTTGCGATATCCTCGATCGGTGGATTGGGCAGCGAAATCACCTGCCGGTAATCGCCGAACTCGTCCATCTCGCGAAACCGCGCGTCGAGATCGTGGATCTTGGTCACCCCGCGCAGCCGCGCCGCGATATTGCCGAGCTTCGGCGCGGTCTTGTTCATCTCCTGGAGATAGCGCTCCGGCGAGATGTGGCAGTAAAGATCGATGAGCGTGTCGGCGCCCATGAATTTTCTCCGATATTCACCTCTCCCCGCGAGCGGGGAGAAGGAGAAACTACGTCATCACCCGCACCGGCTTGCCGTCGAGGAAAGAGCGGATGTCTTCGACGACGCCAGCGAAATAGTGCCGGTAGTTCTGCGTCGAGACGTAACCGAGATGCGGGGTGATGACGACATTATCCATTTTGCGCAACGGATGATCGAGCGGCAGCGGCTCGACATCGAACACGTCAAGGCCGGCGCCGGCGATTTTCTTTTCTCGCAAAGCAGAAAGCATCGCCGCCTCGTCAATGATCGGCCCGCGCGATGTATTGATCAGATAGGCGGAAGGCTTCATCAGACCGATCTCAGCGGCGCCGACTAAGCCACGCGAGCGCTGCGACAGCACGACATGGATGGAGATGAAATCGGACTGGCGGAACAGATCGTCCTTGCTGACATAGCCGACGCCAGCTTCGGCGCATTTCTCTAGCGTCAGGTTCTGGCTCCAGGCGATGACCTTCATGCCGAAGGCCTTGGCGATATTGGCGGTGCGTTGGCCGAGCTTGCCGAGACCGAGGACGCCGAGCGTCAAGCCTTCGAGCTCGGGCCCGATCGTGGTCTGCCAGGTGGCGCCGGCATGCAGCCGCGCATTCTCGTAGCCAATATGGCGCGTCAGTTCGAGCATCAGCCCGATGGCAACGCCCGAGGTCGGGCTACCGAACGCGCCGGTACCGGACACCACGACGCCGCGCGCCTTTGCCGCCTCGGTATCGATCGAGGCATTGCGCATGCCGGTGGTGATGAGGAGCTTCAGATTGGGCAGCGCCTCGATCACAGCTTTGGGGAAGCCGGTGCGCTCGCGCATGGCGACAATGATGCCAAAATCCTTAAGCGCCGCGATGACTTTGTCCGGGCCGCCGAGATGCTCGTTAAAGACCTTGATGTCGATGTCGTCTTTGACCTTGGACCAATCGGCGGAGCTTAAGACAACATTTTGATAATCGTCGAGAATTGCGCAGCGCACCGCCATGACTGATCCACCCCAACCTTTATCGGTTCATGCAGAAATGCTTGTTCCGTAGGGTGCTTCTAAAGCATGGCGGCTTGGAAAAGAAGCCGTCCGTCATCCTGAGGTGGCTGCGAAGCGGCCCTCGAAGGATACGGCCGAGGTATTTGGGCCGTCGCCCTTCGAGGCTCGCTACGCTCGCACCTCAGGGTGACGGAAGAGATGTGACGCGGGGCTTGGTTTCTCAGGCGTGACGTTCGGCGATGTCGCTGAGCGCTGCATTGAGCGGCGCGCTCACGGGCTGGCCCTTCGGATAGAGGTGGCCGTATTTGGCATGCCATTTCGGGCCGGGGCCGCGCATATAGTGCAGGTCGGGACGGTAAACGCCGCCGGCTTCGCCTGAGGACTGCCACAGATCGCGAAGAACCGTTGTGAATTGGCGCAACATGGCACGCTCCCGTAGTTCCTTAGGGGGCTCGCCCTATGACGTGGCCTTCCACCCCATTTTTTGCCTTCTGCTTATGGGTCAGCCGACCCGCAGCTGAGGTTCATTTTTTCAAACGTGTGTTTGACATTTATTTTGCGCCAGAAATCATTAAATTTTGTTGCGATTTCGGCAGGGCCGGGCCGCAATTGTGGTCAACCTTTATGAAGCTTTACCGGGAACTTTCGGAATCTGCGGAAAACACCGCGCCTTAGCGCGGGCTCACCAGCAACGGCATGCCGCCTTGAGGCCGCAGCGTGACGCGCGCCACGGGCTTTGGCTTGTGTCCGGGAACCGGGTGAAAACGGAACGCGCGGATCAATGTCGCCAGGATCGCCGCAGCCTCGATCATGGCAAAGCTCGCGCCGATGCAGATGCGTGGTCCGCCGCCGAACGGCATGAACGCATAGCGCGAATAGGTTTTGGCGAGGTCAGGTGCGAAACGGTCGGGGTCGAAAGCGTTCGGGGTCGGCCATAGCCGCGTATTGCGGTGCAGCGCATAGATCGGAATATGGACCCGAGCACCGCAGGCGATGTCCATGCCGCCGAAGGTCATCGCCGTTTTGGCGAAACGCGAAATCGCCGGCGCCGGCGGGAACAGCCGCATCGCCTCCTGGATCACTTGCCGGCAGAACGACAAGCCGTCGACCTGCTCAGGCCCGATCGGTTCGTTGCCGGCAACGGCTGCGACCTCGTCGAGGACACGCTGTTGGGTGGCTTGGTCTTTGGCCAAAAGCCACAGCGTCCAGGTCAGCGCCACTGACGTGGTCTCATGGCCGGCGGTGATGAAAGTGATGAGATTTTTCGTCACCTCGTCGTCGGTCATGGTCCGTCCGCTTTCCGGGTCGCGCGCCTTGAGCAGGAGATCGAGCAGATCGGGCGGCGCCGCATTCCTGCCTCGGCGCGCCTCGACGGTGCGGCGGATTTCCTGGTGCAGAAAATCGCGCGCCCGCTTGGCGCGGCGGCGGTGCGGATAGGGCATCCATTCCGGCAGCGATAATTGCGCATAGACAAGGTGCCACGGGATGGTCGCGAAACTGTCCTTGATGGCGCGGCTGTAGCGATCGGCGTCGAGGTTTGCCGAGCCGCCCAGCATGGTTTCGACAATAATGTCGAACGTGGTGCGGGTCATGGCCGCCGCCGCGTCCACCGGTTCGCCGCGCGGGGCGGCACGCCATTCTTCGGCCTGGCGTTCTGCCATCGCGGCAAAGACCGGCACGAACGACATCAGTGCCTCGTGCCGGAAGATCGGCGCCACCGCGCGGCGCTGCCAGCGCCACTCGGCGCCCTCGGCGAGAAACAGCGAGTTGCGCCCGATGGCCGGCGCAAAGGCCCGTCGCGTCACGGCGTCGCGCTCGAATTTCTCGGCCTTTTCGACGAGCATTTCGCCGATCAGTTCGGGCGCGCAGACGAGAATGGTGTCGGCGCCGCGCCGGTGGATGCGCACGACGCCGTCCTCATAGGCGCCGCGCGGGATCGACTCGATATAATTGCGCCACATCACCGGCAGCCCGCGAAGCCCGAGCGGTTGCGGCGGCGGCTCGAAGGGAACGAGATCGGGGTCGGTGAACACGCGATTGACCCTGGCTGCGACTTGACCTTAAGAACTTGCTCTTTAGCTAGTCAGTCGTTACATCAGCGGCAACCTCCACACATCGGCGCATCGCGCACATTATTCGGCCTGTTGCGCGTATTTATCGAGGGCAGGGCGCCAAAAGCCCTAGGCACAATATGGCCCGTCAATTCGTCTATCATATGGAAGGTTTGACCAAGACCTATCCGGGCAACCGGAAGGTATTGGAGAACATCAACCTGTCATTTTATCCGGATGCCAAGATCGGCGTACTCGGCGTCAACGGCGCTGGCAAGTCGACGCTGCTCCGCATCATGGCGGGGATCGACCAGGACTATACCGGCGAAGGCTGGGTCGCCGAAGGCGCCCGCGTCGGCTACCTGGCGCAGGAGCCGCAGCTCGATGCGGACAAGTCGGTTCGCGAAAACGTCATGGAGGGCGTGGCGGCGCAGAAGGCGATCGTCGACCGCTATAACGAACTCGCCGTCAATTATTCCGACGAAACCGCCGACGAGATGACCAAGCTCCAGGACGAGATCGAGGCCAAGGGGCTGTGGGATCTCGATTCCAAGGTCGATCTGGCCATGGAGGCGCTGCGCTGCCCGCCCGACGGCGCCGAAGTGGCAAAACTCTCCGGCGGCGAGCGGCGGCGCGTCGCGCTGTGCCGGCTCTTGCTGGAGCAGCCCGAGCTTCTACTCCTCGACGAGCCCACCAACCATCTCGACGCCGAGTCGGTGTCGTGGCTCGAAAACCATCTGCGCAATTATCCGGGCGCGATCCTGATCGTCACCCACGACCGCTACTTCCTCGACAATGTCACCGGCTGGATTCTCGAACTCGATCGCGGCCGCGGCATTCCCTACGAGGGCAATTATTCGTCGTGGCTGGTGCAGAAGCAGAAGCGGCTCGCCCAGGAAGGCCGCGAGGAAGAGGCGCGCCAGCGCACGCTCGCCCGCGAGCAGGAATGGATCACGTCGTCGCCGCGGGCGCGGCAGGCGAAATCCAAGGCGCGTTACGAGCGCTACGAAGAACTGCTCAAGAAGGCCGGCGAGAAGCAGACGCAAACCGCGCAGATCGTCATTCCGGTCGCCGAGCGGCTCGGCCAGAACGTCGTCGACTTCACCGACCTCACCAAGGGGTTCGGCGACAATTTGTTGATCGACGATCTCACCTTCAAGCTGCCGGCTGGCGGCATTGTCGGCATCATCGGCCCGAACGGCGCCGGCAAGACCACTTTGTTCCGCATGATCACCGCGCAAGACAAGCCCGACAAGGGCACGATCAAGATCGGCGAGTCGGTGCATCTCGGCTATGTCGATCAGTCGCGCGACTCGCTCGACGGCAAGAAGACCGTTTGGGAGGAGATTTCCGGCGGCCTCGACCAGCTTATGCTCGGCAAGCGCGAGGTGAATTCGCGCGGCTATTGCTCGGCCTTCAACTTCAAGGGCGCCGATCAGCAGAAGAAAGTCGGCCAGCTCTCGGGCGGCGAGCGCAACCGCGTGCATCTCGCCAAAATGCTCAAATCCGGCGCCAATGTTCTCTTGCTCGACGAGCCGACCAATGATCTCGACGTCGACACGCTGCGCGCGCTCGAAGAGGCGCTCGAGGATTTCGCCGGCTGCGCCGTGATCATCAGCCACGATCGCTGGTTCCTCGACCGCATCGCCACCCACATCCTTGCCTTCGAGGGCGACAGCCATGTCGAATGGTTCGAGGGCAATTTCCAGGACTACGAGAAAGACAAGATGCGCCGGCTCGGCATCGACTCGATCGTGCCGCAGCGGATCAAATACAAAAAGTTCTCGCGCTAATGCCTGTCACGGCTCGGAATTGGTTCCGCACAGCGGCGGCACCTCTTTGGATTGGCCGGGCGCGATATCGCCGAGATGGCGTTTGATGTCGCCGTATTGTGAATCGCCGGGCATGTAGACGAGCCGGCTTTCGGCGGGCGGTTTGGGCCACGCGCGGAGCACGAGCGTGATGGTACCGTCGGCGGACATTGTCGCTAAGCCGACGCTGTCGACGGCTTCACAAGGAATCGGCGGGCTGTTTCTGTCCGCCGCCGCACCGGCGAGAAGCGCCGAAGCCAACCCTGTGCAAACTATTTGCCGCAATGACATGCGCAACCCTGTCGCTTGAGACCACATTCTCGACGGTTTTCGACCGCCTTGAAATAAGGCGCATCAAGCGCCTTGAAACGAACACATCGTTAGCGCATATAAGCCGCGCGACCGATTCGGTCTGCAGCGAGCCGCGTGTACGGGATCTTAATCCCCGTTAATTGGTTTCTGGCTCGCAATCTTCCCTTTTCATCGACAGCCCAGAACGCGCGGGGTGTCCTATTATCCCGCTCTGCCGGCCGTAGCGTATCGCGCAACGGGCGCGGCGGCGCGCAACAGAAAGACTGTTCTTTGACCAACTTTAACGACTTTAATCTCAACGCAGCGATCACCCGAGCGCTTGCCGAAGAGAAATACCAAACCCCGACCCCGATCCAGGCGCAGACCATCCCGATCGCGATGTCGGGGCGCGACGTGATCGGAATTGCGCAGACCGGAACCGGCAAGACCGCCGCTTTCGCGCTGCCGATCCTCGATCGTCTTTCGCAAAATCCGCGCATGTCGGAGCGCAAAACCTGCCGCGTCTTGGTGTTGAGCCCGACGCGCGAACTCTCCGGCCAGATCCTCGACAGTTTCCGCACCTACGGCCGGCATCTGCGCATCCGTTCGGCGCTCGCCATCGGCGGCGTGTCGATGGGCGCGCAAGTGCGTTCGCTCTTAAACGGCGTCGACGTTCTGGTCGCGACGCCCGGGCGTCTGCTCGATCTCGTTCGGGGCAATGCGCTCCGTCTCGACAGCGTCGAGTGTTTCGTGCTCGACGAGGCCGACCGCATGCTGGACATGGGTTTCATCAATGACATCCGCAAAATCGTGGCGAAGCTCCCGGTGCAACGGCAGACGCTGATGTTCTCGGCGACCATGCCGCGCGCTATTTCCGAACTCGCGGCGCAAATGCTGCGCGACCCCGCCAAGGTCGCGGTCACGCCGGTTGCCGCAACGGCCGACCGCGTCGAGCAGCGCGTGATCCGGGTCGACCGCGCCGCAAAGCCCTCGATCCTGGTCGAGGTGCTGCAGAGCGAGCCGATCGATCGCGTTCTCATCTTCACCCGCACCAAGCACGGCGCCGACAAAGTGGCGCGGCGGCTCGGGCAATCCGGCATCGCCGCCGAGGCGATCCACGGCAACAAATCGCAGGGCCAGCGCGAACGGGCGCTGTCCGCTTTCCGCGACGGCAAGGTCAAGACGCTGGTCGCGACCGACATCGCCGCGCGCGGCATCGACGTTGACGGCGTCAGTCACGTCATCAATTTCGATCTGCCCAACGTGCCGGAAACCTACGTGCATCGCATCGGCCGCACCGCGCGCGCCGGCGCCGAAGGCGTGGCAATCTCGCTCTGTGACGGCGAGGAGACGGCATTCCTGCGCGACATCGAGAAGCTCATCCGCATCTCGATCCCGGTGACGGATAAGCGCAGTCATACAGGGCGCGATGAACCCCACGCCGCGAAGACTTCGAGCCGGTCGCATGCTCCGGGCAAACATGCTCCGGGCAATCGCGGCAAAAGCGGTCACGGACCGGGAAAGTCCGGGCAAAACAAAGAGCGCCACTGGCACCGCGGCGACAAGCCGCGAAAGCCGTCGCATCAGGGTCAGGCCGGTCACGGCCAAGCGTACCATGGTCATTCAAATCATGGCCATTCAAGTCACGGCGAGCCGAGAGAAATTGCCTCCGTCGCGTTTCTCAACGCCCGTGGTTCAGCCGAGCGCTAGATTGTTAATTTGAGCATGATCCTTCGGGATCATGCTGTTAACAAAATGGCGGGATCGGTTTGGATTCTCCGGGCGCCATCCCGCCGAGATGCTTTTTGATCTCATCATATTGCGGATCGTCCGGCGCATAGGTCAAGTCGGTATCGTTGGACGGGTCCGGCCATAGCGACTTCAAATGCAGCGTGATGGTGCCGTCGGCTGACATTTGGGCCATGCCGATGCTGTCGACGGTCGCACAAGTGACCGGCGGCAGATCCTTCTTGAATTGGGCCGCGGCTGGTGCGGCAATGCTTGCGGCAAGAAGAAAAGCGACGGCGACGCTGCGAAAAGACACAGACCAGAACTCCTGCTAGGAGGGATAGGATTATCCGAATCGCGCCGGAAAGTCCGGCACAGAAAGGTTCGCATCCCGTCAAAGAGAGCGTGTCATGGAAGACTGGAGCGCCAGGCAATATCTCAAATTCGAGGACGAACGCACGCGGCCGCCGCGCGATCTTCTGGCGCAGGTGCCGCTGCAACGTCCCAATCTCGTGGTCGATCTCGGTTGCGGGCCGGGCAATTCGACCGAGCTTCTGGCCGAGCGCTACCCGAATTCGCAAATCGTCGGCCTCGACTCGTCGCCGGACATGTTGCGCAAGGCGCGCGAACGGCTGCCGAATTGTTCTTTCGTCGAGGCCGATCTCGCCGACTGGAAGCCGGACCCGCGCACCGACCTGATCTTCGGCAATGCGGTGATGCAATGGCTGCCCGATCATCCTGCGATCATGCGCCGGCTTCTTGAAAACATGCCGCAAGGCGGCGTGCTGGCGATCCAGATGCCCGACAATACCCGCGAGCCGGCGCTGCGCTTTCAGCGCGAGGTGGGCGAGAGCGGTCCGTGGAAGGATCATCCGGAGGTGAAGGCGGCGCCGCGCGACGACTTGCCGTCGCCCGAGGACTATTACGACCTGCTCAAGCCTGCCGCTTCGCATATCGACATTTGGCACACCGTCTATAATCACGTGATGGCGACGCCGCAGGCGATCACCGAATGGTTCAAGGGCTCCTCGCTGCAGCCGTTCTTGTCGCCGCTTGGCGGGGACGACCGCGAGAAATTCCTCGCCGCCTACACGGCGAAAATTGTCGAGGCCTATAAGCCCCGCTACGACGGCAAGGTGCTGCTGCGTTTCCCGCGGCTGTTCATCGTAGCGGTGCGATGAGTCTTCTGCGCGCGCTATGCGTCGTCGCGATGGGTTGCGTATTTTGCGCTCACGCGGCCTCCGCCGATCCCGCGTTCCAAACCTTCCTGCAATCGCTATGGCCGCAGGCGCAGGCGCTCGGCATTTCGCGTGCCACTTTCGATGAGGCGACGCGCGGGCTCGAGCCTGACTTCACGCTGCCCGACCTGGTGCTGCCGGGACGGCCTGAAAAGCCCGCGGCGGGCCAGCCGGAATTCGTGCAGACGCCGGCCGACTACATCAAGGAAGCCGCGATCGACCGGCTCGCCGCCGACGGCCGCAAACTCTACGATCAATACCGCGCGCCGCTCACCGCCATCGAGCGCCAATTCGGCACGCCGCCGACGATCCTGCTCGCGATCTTCGGCCGCGAAACCGATTACGGCCGGCAGACCGACAAACGCAACGCCATCCGCGTTTTGGCGACGCAGGCCTATGTCGGCAAGCGCAAGGAGCAATTCCTCAACGAGTTTCTCTTGGCCCTGAAAATCCTGCAGCAAGGCCAGGTCAAGCTCGCCGACATGAAGAGCTCCTGGGCCGGCGCCATGGGGCTCACGCAATTTCTGCCGTCGGATTATCTGAAATATGCCGTCGATTTCGACGGCGACGGCAAGGCCGATATCTGGAATTCGGTGCCGGACGCGCTCGCGTCGGCTGCCAAGCAGCTTGTCGACAAAGGCTGGCAACCTGGCCTGCACTGGGCCTATGAGGTTCGTCCGCCGGCCGATGTCGATTGCACCATCGGCGTGCGGCAAAATACGCTGCCGCTCGGCGATTGGGTCAAGCGCGGCTATGTACCCGCTTACGGCCGCACGCTGTCGGCGAGGGACCCGGCCTCGCTGTTACAGCCAGCCGGGCTCTACGGGCCGTCGTTCCTCGCCACCAAGAACTATTTCGCCATCAAGGAATATAATTTCTCCGATCTTTATGTCCTGTTCGTCGGCCATCTCGCCGACAAGATCGCCGATCCGCACGCAGCCTTTGAGACCCCGTGGGGCAAGGTCGCGCAACTGCCGACCGCCGACCTCGACCGCATGCAGCAAATCCTCACCGCACGCGGCTATTACAACGACAAGATCGACGGCAAGGCCGGCATGCTGACCCGCGCGGCGCTTGGCGCTTATCAGAAGGGTAACGGGCTGAAGGTCGATTGCTGGCCGACGGCTGCGGTGTTGCAGCAGATGGAGGCGAGCAGCCGCTAGCTACCACGCTTTTCCCAGACGCGGTGGCATCGCAGATACGGGATCGTTTCAAATTCCGTGCTCGTAACGATCCCGGGTCTGCAGCGCATCACTGCGTGCTGCGCTGCGCCCGGGAAACGTAGCGCTAGTCTTCGCCCGGCACGGCGTCCGGCGGGCTGTTGTCATCCTCGCCGGAATAGCCGGACGCGCGGCCGTGCGTCCTCTCTTTGATCGAGCCGGTGACATTGGGATCGTGCTGCGCGGCGAAACGCGAGCGCACGCGCGCGGCGGCGACTTCGCCCGGGATCGCCGAGGGCTCGCAGATATGGCGGCCGTTATAGTGCCGCATCAGATCGACGTGGATGTGATTGTAGTGATAGACGTTGGCGCCGGGCGCCAGCACGGTGGTGAACTCGTCGCAGGCCGCCGACTGCACGTCGTGGAGAAATCCCTGTTCCTCAGGCGAGCCGTGCCAGCCATATTGCACGCTGACCTTGTGGCCGTCGGCGAGATCGAACTCGGCGACGTCGAGCGCATTGCCGAAGGCGTGTTCGGAAATATGCGCGTTCGGATTGCCGTTCATGCCGCGACAGGAATAGGCCGAGATTTGTTTGATCTCGACGACCGGCTGGCGAAACCAGCGCAGCGCTGCGGGCTGCACCGCACCCGTGATCCATTGATCGAGCGCCGAGACGATCGGGCAGGCAAGCGTCGCCGCGGGCTCCACGGCGACCGGCTGGATCGACGCGGTCATGCTCGATGCGTCAGGCGGCCCGAGCGGCGGCGGTTGCGTTGGCATTTGGCGCGGCGAATAAGGCGCCGCGTTCGGGCCACCGTAATTTGAGCCATCGTAATTTGGGCCGCCGTAATATGGATGCGGCGGACCGCCCGGAATGCCGATGTCTTCGTCGTCATCGGGCTCTGGCAGTCCCGGTGGATTGAGCGACAGCGGCTGGCCAACCTGTGCCATCGTTTGCGGCGCGCGGTAGGTTTGCGAATAGGCTTCCGATGACGGGTATGGCTGCTGCGCCGGATAAGACTGCGGAGGGTAAGATTGGGGCGCGGCAGATTGTTGATAGGGATTATATTGCGGTCCGCTCCGTTGCACTGGCGGCAGCGCGCTCGACTGGATCGCGCTCGAAGAAGATGCCGGGGCGTAGGGCGCGCCGTTCGTCTGCCCATATCCCTGACCCGGCCAGTTCTGCGGCGCCGAACCATGAGGGCCCGCGTTATTTGGAATAGAACTTGGCGGCCGCATCGACTCGTCGTCATAGCCAAGCGCGGAACTTCCACCCAGCGCCGATACGCGCAGCGGATAGACCATGCCGCATGCGCCCGGCCCGTCGATTGAGGAGATACGGACGCGCGCTGCCGACTCTTTGACGGCGCCGGAATTCAGGCACGACAGTTCCGCCTCAGCCCGCCATGGCTCGCGCTCGGCGAGCATATAATGGCTGCAGCCGGCGACAGCGATCAGAGCGACGAGGACGAGGGAGCTGACGAGGTACCAACGAACTCCGCGCGCCATGCGCGGACAATGCGAGCAATTCCCTTAAAGACTGCTCAACGATGTTGCAGCGGCGCGTGAACCGCCCATTAACCATGCCCCTTGATCCGCACCCGTCTTTCGGGCCACATCGCAGCGGAGAAAAAACGATGCTGTCAGCGCTCGATCTGGTGCGCCGCCTCGAAGCGGGTGAATTAAAGCCGCGCGCCGCGATCGAATTGTGCGCGCAAGCGATCGACGCGCGCGAGAAAGAGGTCGGCGCGTTCGCGGTGCTCGATCTCGACGCGGCGCGCCGCGCGGCCGACGAGCCGGGTCTTGCGTCGACGCCGCTCCGCGGCCTGCCGGTCGCGTTCAAGGATATTTTCGACACCGCCGATCTGCCGACGCAATACGGCTCGCCGATCTATGCCGGCTATCGGCCGCGTGCCGATTCCAGCCCGGTCGCGCTGACGCGCCGCGCGGGCGGCATCGTCATCGGCAAAACGATCACCACCGAAATGGCGTCGCTCGTGCCGTCGACGACGCGCAATCCGCATCATCTCGAACACACGCCCGGCGGCTCGTCGTCGGGTTCGGCTGCGGCGGTCGCCGCCGGCATGGTGCCGATCGCGTTCGGCACGCAGACCGCGGGTTCGGTGATCCGGCCGGCCGCGTTCTGCGGCGTGGCCGGCTTCAAACCGTCGTATCGCTTGATCCCGCTGGTCGGCGTCAAAGACGTCGCCTGGCATCTCGATACGGCCGGTGTGTTCGGCGCGAGCGTCGTCGATGTCGCTTTTGTCGCGGCTGCCATACTGGCGCGCGACCTGCGCGTCGACCGCACCGCGCCCTCAGCGCCCCGCGTCGCGGTCGCGCGCACGCATCTGTGGCCGCAGGCGAGCGAAGCGATGCACAAGGCGATCGAGACCGCGGCCAAGATCGCGCAAGGCGCCGGCGCCAAGGTCACCGAGATCACGCTGCCGCCGATCTTTGAGGACGCCTACCTCGCGCAGCACACGATTCAGGATTACGAAAACCTCTGCGCCGTGGCGTGGGAATACGATCACCATCGCGAGAAAATCGACCGCAGGCTGCGCGAAGCGCTCGATGCCGCGGCTTCCATCAGTGCCGCCAATTACGACGCCGCGCGGCGCACCGGCAGCCGCGCCCGGCAGGCGCTCGCCGATATGATGGCCGATTACGACGTGATCCTCACGCCGTCGGCACCCGGCGCGGCGCCGCATGGTTTTGCCACGACTGGCAACGCGATGTTCAACCGGCTGTGGACGCTGATGGGCAGCCCTTGCGTCAGTGTTCCAGGCTTGAGCGAGAACGGCCTGCCGCTCGGCGTTCAGATCGTCGGCCGCTTCGGCCGCGACCGCGCAGCGCTCGAAGCGGCGCTGTTTGTCGAACAGGCCATCGCGCGCAAAGTTGCAGGGTAGATAGGAGGCGGCCCTGAGCGCGGAGCAGAGTGAAGCGTATTACCAGAGCGGCTGCGCGCTGCGCGACACGAGGCGCTTCGACGAAGCACTCGTCGATTTCGACCAGGCCATTACGCTAGAGCCGGATTATGCCGAAGCCCATAACGGCCGCGGCATCGTGCTGGCCAATCTTAACCGCATTGATGAAGCGCTTGCTGCCTTCGAACGGGCCATCGCGCTGAAGCCGGATTACGCCGAAGCCCACAATAACCGGGCGCTCGTGCTGCTTGACCTGATGCGCTTTGACGAAGCGCTCGCGGGTTTCGACACGACTATCACGCTGAAGCCCGACAACGCAATGGCGCACAACAATCGCGGCGCCGCGCTGCAGGATCTAGGACGGCTTGATGAGGCGCTCTTGAGCTTCGAAAAGGCCATTGCGCTGAAACCGGATTACGCCCAAGCCCATTACAACAGCGGCCTTGCGTTGCAGGATCTGCAACGTCTCGATGCCGCGCTCGCAAATCTCGATCAGGCGATCGTGCTCAAACCGGACTATGCGCAGGCGCACCACAACCGCGCGGCGGTGCTGCAGGACCAAAAGCGCCTCGACGAAGCCATCGCCGCTTACGACAGAGCGCTCGCGCTCATGCCGGGTTACGCGGAAGCATATACCAACCAAGCTTATTGTTATTTGCAGAAGGGGGATTTCGAACGGGGCTGGCGCCTGCACGAATGGCGCAAGCAACTAGAAACCCCCGTCGGCAATCGTTGGTTCGCGCAGCCGCTGTGGCTCGGCGGCGAAGATATTGCGAACAAGACATTGTTTGTTCATTGCGAGCAGGGTCTCGGCGATACGATACAGTTCTGCCGCTACGCCAAAGTTCTAAAGGCACGCGGAGCTCACGTCGTGATGTCGGTGCAGGAGCCGCTGTATCGGCTGCTGCAACACATGGATACCGGCGTCCAAATCATCAACGCCGATCAAATACCGGCCGCGTTCGATTTGCATTGTCCGCTGATGAGCCTGCCGCTGGCGCTCGGGACGACGCTCGAAACCATACCATCGGAACAGCGCTATATTTTTGCCGACGCGCAGTTGCGCGATGCATGGGCGGCGAGACTGCCGCCGCCGACAAAGCCCCGCGTCGGGCTGGTCTGGAGCGGCAGTCTCAAACATCGGAATGACAGGCTGCGATCGATCGATCCTTCGGCTCTCGCGCCGCTATTGTCTCTCGAAGCGCATTGGATATCCCTGCAATGGGAACTCAGACCTGGCGATGCGGCTCAGCTTGCGGAGCTTGGTCAGTTGGTGTCCTACGGCGATGACCTGAGGGATTTTTCCGATACGGCGGCGGTGATCGATGTTCTGGACTTGGTCATAACCGTGGATACGAGCGTTGCCCATCTGGCCGGCGCGATGGGGAAGCCGGTGTGGATTCTGTTGCCGTTTAATTCGGATTGGCGATGGCTGCTCGATCGCGACGAGAGCCCCTGGTATCGGAACGCGCGGCTGTTCCGGCAGCAACAGTTCGGCTCGTGGGCGAGCGTCATTGCCAGCGTTCACGACGCGCTGGACGCATTCATTGGAACGCGTCCTTAACCGTTGCTATTCCGCCGCGGTGCGCGCGGCCGCGAGCGGATCGTAGTTGAGGATCGGCGCCAGCCACTTTTCCATTGCGGCGAAGGTCTCGCCCTTGCGCTTGGCGTAATCCTCGACCTGATCGCGCTCGATCTTGCCGACGCCGAAATAATAGCTGTCGGGGTGGCTGAAATAGAGCCCGCATACCGATGCGCCGGGCCACATGGCGAAACTTTCGGTGAGCTTCACGCCGATGGCGCGGTCGCCGTCAAGGAGCTTGAACAAGGTCGCTTTCTCGGTGTGGTCGGGCTGCGCCGGATAGCCGGGCGCCGGACGAATGCCGCGATATTGTTCGCCGATCAGTGCGTCGCTGCGCAAAGTCTCGTCCGGCGCATAGGCCCAGAATTCGCGGCGCGCGCGCTGATGCATGCGCTCGGCGAGCGCTTCGGCGAGACGATCGGCCAGTGCCTTGGCCAGGATCGCGGAATAATCGTCGTTGGCGTACTTGAAGCGATCGACCACGGCTTCTTCGCCGAGACCGGCGGTCACCGCGAAGGCGCCGATATAGTCGGCAAGCCCGCTGGCGCGCGGCGCCACGAAATCGGCCAGCGCGACATTGGCGCGGCCTTCGCGGCGGGCGAGTTGTTGGCGGAGCGTATGCAAGGTGGCGATCGGCTTCTTTCGCGCTTCGTCGCCGAAAATCAGAATGTCATCGCCTTCGCTGTTGGCCGGCCAGAAGCCGATCACGGCGCTGGCCTGGAACCATTTCTCGGCGATCATTGTCTTGAGCATCTCTTGCGCGTCGGCGAACAGGCCGCGCGCGGCTTCGCCAGCAGTCGCGTCTTGCAGGATCGCCGGATATTTGCCGTTGAGCTCCCAGGTGGCGAAGAACGGCGACCAGTCGATATAGTCGACGAGTTCGGCGATCGGAATGTCGGCGAACGTGTGCGCGCCGAAAAGGCGCGGCACCGGCGGCAGATAATTGCCGGACCAGTTCAGCTTAAGCGCATTGGCGCGCGCGTCGACAAGGGAGAGCCGCTGCTTGTTGTCTTCGCCGCGCGCATGCGCGGTTGCGATCCGCGCATATTCGGCGCGGACGTCGCTGACATAACGGTCGTGTGTCTCTCGCGATAGTAGCGAAGAAACCACCCCGACAGCGCGGCTGGCGTCATTGACATAGACTGTCTGGCCGCGCCGGTAATTGGGGTGGATTTTGACGGCAGTGTGCACGCGGCTCGTGGTGGCGCCGCCGATCAATAGCGGCAGGTCAAAGCCTCGCCGCTCGAGTTCGGCGGCGACGTGGCACATTTCATCGAGCGACGGCGTGATCAGGCCGGACAGGCCGACAATGTCGGCGCGCTCCTCGACCGCGGCCTGGATGATCTTCTCGGCCGGCACCATGACGCCGAGATCGACGACGTCGTAATTGTTGCATTGGAGTACGACGCCGACGATGTTCTTGCCGATATCGTGGACATCGCCTTTGACGGTGGCGAGCACGATTTTCCCGTTCGCCGAGGAATGCTGGCGGCCGTCGCGCTCCTGTTCCATATAGGGCAGCAGATGGGAGACGGCCTGTTTCATCACCCGCGCCGACTTCACGACCTGCGGCAGAAACATCCGGCCCGACCCGAACAGGTCGCCGACCACATTCATGCCGTCCATCAGCGGGCCTTCGATCACGGCGAGCGGGCGAGGAGCCTTGAGCCGTGCTTCCTCGACATCCTCGGCGATGAAGTCGGTGATGCCGTGAACGAGCGCATGCGACAGCCGCTTCTCCACCGGCATTTCACGCCAGGACAGGTCGGCTTCTTTCTTCTCCTTGCCCTGGCCGCGATGCCGTTCGGCCAGCGCCAAGAGCCGCTCGGCGGCGTCGGGGCGGCGATTGAGCACGACATCCTCGCAGGCCTCGCGCAGTTCGGGATCGAGATCGTCGTAGACCGCCATCTGACCGGCATTGACGATGCCCATATCCATGCCGGCCGCGATGGCGTGATAGAGGAACACCGAATGCATCGCCTCGCGCACCGCTTCGTTGCCGCGGAATGAGAACGACAGATTGGAGACGCCGCCGGAGACATGGACGTGCGGCAGGTTCTGCCGGATCCAGTGCGCGCCTTCGATGAAGTCGACGCCGTAGCCGTTGTGCTCCTCCATGCCGGTCGCAACGGCAAAGATGTTCGGATCGAAGATGATGTCCTGCGGCGGAAAGCCGACGCGGTTCACCAGAATGTCGTAGGCGCGCGCGGCGATCTTCTGCTTCTTGTCCAGCGTGTCGGCTTGCCCGGATTCATCGAACGCCATGACGACGACGGCGGCGCCGTAGCGGCGCACGAGTTCGGCGTGACGGATGAAGGCGTCTTCGCCCTCCTTGAGCGAGATTGAATTCACCACGGCCTTGCCCTGCACGCATTTCAAGCCGGCCTCGATCACCGAGAATTTCGACGAATCAATCATCACCGGCACGCGCGCGATGTCCGGCTCCGCCGCGACCAGGTTGAGGAACGTGGTCATGGCCCTTTCGGAATCCAGAAGCCCCTCGTCCATATTGACGTCGATGATCTGCGCGCCGCTTTCGACCTGATCGCGCGCGACAGCGAGCGCGGCGGGATAATCGCCCGCGGTGACGAGTTTGCGAAAGCGCGCCGAGCCGGTGACATTGGTGCGCTCGCCGACATTCACGAACGGAATTTCTGGCGTCAGCGTGAACGGCTCGAGGCCGGACAGCCGCAGCCGCGGCGCGATCTCGGGGATTTTGCGCGGCGTCTTGCCGGCAACGGCGCGGGCGATGGCGCGAATGTGGTCGGGCGTGGTGCCGCAGCAGCCGCCGACGATATTGACCAGGCCCGCCGCGGCGAATTCGCCGAGCTGCGCCGCCATAGTGTCGGGGCCTTCGTCGTAATGGCCGAATTCGTTGGGCAGTCCTGCATTGGGATAGGCGCAGATCAGCGTGTCGGCGACGCGGCTGAGCTCGGCGATATGCGCGCGCATCTCCTTGGCGCCGAGCGCGCAATTGAGCCCGATCGACAGCGGCGCCGCATGCGCGATCGAATTCCAGAATGCTTCCGGCGTCTGGCCGGAGAGAATACGGCCGGAGCGGTCGGTGATGGTGCCGGAGATCATGATCGGCACATTGATGCCGCGCGCGGCGAGCTCGTCGGCGATGGCGAAGATCGCCGCCTTGGCGTTAAGCGTGTCGAAAATGGTCTCGATCAACAGCGCGTCGACGCCGCCGTCGATCAGCCCGCGCACCTGCTCGGCATAGGCGTCGCGCAACTGATCGAAGGTGATGGCGCGAAACCCCGGATTGGACACGTCCGGCGAGATCGACGCGGTGCGATTGGTCGGCCCGATGGCCCCGGCGACAATGCGTTCGCGGCCGTCTTCGTCCTGGGCGATGCGGGCGGCTTCGCGCACCAGGCGCGCGCCGTCCACGTTCAATTCGTAGGCGATCTCCGCCATGCCGTAATCGGCTTGCGCAATACGCGTCGAGGAGAACGTGTTGGTCGAAACGATATCGGCGCCGGCACGGAAATAGGCGAGGTGGATCGAGCGGATGGCGTCCGGCTGCGTCAGATTGAGGAGATCGTTATTGCCGCGCACCTCGCGGTTCCAGGCGTCGAAGCGCGCGCCGCGAAAGGCGTCCTCGTCAAGGCGCAGCGCCTGGATCATCGTGCCCATGGCGCCATCGAGCACGAGAATGCGTTCGACGGCGAGACGGCGTAGCGTCGATTCGGTCTTGGAATTGGGCGCGAGCTTGTTCATCGGCTAGGCGCGCTCCTTGATGGGTGCGGACGGCGAAACCGGCGCGGTGCCGTGATCCGGGCGCAGACCGAGCATGTGGCAGATCGCATAGACAAGATCGGCACGGTTCATGGTGTAGAAATGAAAATCGGTCACGCCGTGATCGACGAGATCGATGACTTGTTCGGCGGCGACGGCGGCGGCAATCAGCTTGCGGGTCGCCGGATCGTCGTCGAGGCCGTCGAAGCGTTCGGCGAGCCAGGCTGGAACCGAAGCGCCGGTGCGCTCGGCGAAATTCTTGGTCTGTTTGAAATTCTGCACCGGCAGAATTCCCGGCACGATCGGGATCGTGATGCCGGCCGCGCGCACTTTTTCGAGATAACGGAAGTAGAGACTGTTCTCGAAGAAGAACTGCGTCATCGCCCGCGTCGCACCGGCGTCGACCTTGGCCTTGAGCATATCGATGTCGGCTGCGACCGACGGGCTGTCGGGATGTTTTTCCGGATAGGCCGAGACCGAGACTTCGATATCGGCAATGCGCTTGATGCCGGCGACGAGATCGGCGGCGTTTTGATAGCCGCCGGGATGTGGCGTGTAGCGCTCGCCGATGCCGCTGACCGGATCGCCGCGCAGCGCCACGATGTGGCGCACGCCGGCGGCCGCATAGGCGCCGATCACCGCATTGACGTCATCGCGGCTCGCGGCAACGCAGGTCAGGTGCGCGGCCGGAGTCAGCAGGGTTTCGGCGAGAATGCGCTTCACCGTCGCGTGGGTGCGCTCGCGCGTCGAGCCGCCGGCGCCATAGGTCACCGAAACGAAATTCGGCCGCAGCGGGGCGAGCCGCCGGATCGATTCCCAGAGCGCCTGCTCCATCTCCACGGTCTTCGGCGGGAAGAATTCGAACGAGACGTTGAGGCCGCGACGGGCGCCGGCCTCAACGAAGCGGCTGGGGCGGGGTGTGATCATCACGCCACCTGGGTCGAGGGCTGCGCCAAGAGAATGCGCGGGTCGCGCGCCAGCCACAGCGACACCGCGATCTTGCCTTCCGGTCCGGGCGCAAAAGTCTCCTGCCGCAGCACGTCGAGGCCCGCGGCTTCGAGCCATTGCGTCACCGTCTCGGGCGTGAAGCCGAGGCGGCGATGTGCATGTTCCTCGCGCAGGAATTCGAGATCGTGCGGCGCGAAGTCGACGACCAAAAGCCGTCCGCCCGGCCGCAATACGCGCGCCGCCTCACGGATGGCGCGGGCGCTGTCGTCGAGGAAGTGCAGCACCTGGTGGATGATGACGACGTCAAACGAATCCCGCGCCAGCGCCAGATCGTAGATGTCGCCATGGCGCACGCTGCAATGTTTCAAGCCTGAGCGATCGAGCCGCGCCCGCGCCAGCGCCAGCATGTCGAGCGACAGATCGAGGCCGAGCCCGCGCTCGATTTGCGGAGCGAACATTTCGAGCATGCGGCCGGTGCCGGTGCCGAGATCGAGCAGCGCGCGGATCGGCTTGTCAGACAAAGCCGCGCGGATGGCGTCTTCGACGGCGGCATCGGCGGCATGGAGCTTGCGGATGCGGTCCCATTCGGCCGCATGCCGGCGAAAGTAATTTTGGGCGGCCGCGGCGCGGGCTGAGCGCACGGCGGCGAGCCGTTCGCGGTCGCGGGCGATCACCGGATCTTCGGGGTCCAGCCGCGCGATGAGCGTCCGCGCGATGTCGTTGCCGCCCTGCTCGCCGAGGCGGTAGAAGGCCCAGGCGCCTTCGCGGAAGCGCTCGACCAGCCGGGCTTCGGCGAGGAGCCGCAGGTGCCGGGACATCCGCGGTTGCGACTGCCGCAGAATTTCGGTGAGATCCGAGACGGTCAGTTCGGCCTCTGCCAGGAGCGCCAGAATGCGCAGCCGGGTGGCTTCGCCCGCGGCTTTCAGGGTCGCCGTCAGCCCGGCGAACGTGAGTTGTTCTTGATGCACAGGCATTTCAGGATCTATGGGCATTTCAAAGCACCAAGCACACGTGACTTTTGATATAAAGATATCTTTATATCATTAAACAGATTGACGCAAGTTTGATGGGACTTGGCCCACTGGGATGGGCGTCGATGCGTTTGGACGTATGTCCAAAGCGTTAGCTGCCGCTCCGGCGGCGGCACTGGCGACTGCCAAATGTGCGTGCCAATTTGCAGCGATGAGCGAGACGCCAAAACCGGCCGATCCAGTGCCCCGCTCGCCAGCGGCCGGGGATGCTTATGGACTGCGCGAGGGCGAAATCTCAGTCGAACTGCCGGCGCGCCCGGATGCGTCGCTCTACTATATCGGCCGCATCCGCACGCCGTGGAAGCGGCGCGAGGATTGCCCGAAAAACGCGCGCGGATCGGAGGAGCTCTGCACCGTCGAGCTCGATCCGCGCTGGGCCGAAGGTCTGCGGGGCCTAGAGACGGTCAGCCACGTTTTGCTGCTCTATTGGATGGATCAGGCGCGGCGCGATCTCGTCCTGCAATGGCCGCGACACTATGCCGAGCATCGCGGCACTTTCGCCTTGCGGTCGCCGGCGCGGCCCAATCCGATCGCGGTCTCGGTGGCGCGGCTCATCGGCATCGACGGCAACAAGCTTTCAATCGTCGGCGTCGATTGCCTCGACGACACGCCGCTCATCGATCTCAAGCCTTATTTCGCCGCGACGGATTCGGTACCGAATGCCGCGGTCGGCTGGCATGCGGATCGACGCAAGTGACGTGCGCTACCCGATCTCAAAACAACGACGGCACGACGCCGAGCGGAATGAGGCCGAGATAGATCACGCTGTCTTCGACGCGCAGCGGCAAAGCCAGTGCCGGCTTTTTGTCGATCTCGGTCGGCTTACCCATTTTCTTGATGTTCTCGATCACACTCGAAGCGGCGTTCTGGCGGACTACGCCGCCCAATCCCGGCACCAGACGATCGAGCGCATTGAGCCCTTGGTTCGCCGAACCGCTGCCGCCGGTGAGCCGGTCGATGCCTTGACCGATCAATTGATCGATGCTGAGCAGCGGAATGACGTTCTCGATGCCGACCACCGCGAGCTCGACGGTGCCGTCGAGTTTGCCCTGCTGGTTCACGGTCAAGGTTCCGGTTCCGACCACGATGGCGTCGGGGCGCTCGATCCGGATCGATTTGATCTCGATGCCGCCGCCGGACGCCGCCATGTCGCGAAACAAAGCGGGCCACGGCTTTGGCGAAAAGTCGGCAAAGCCGCGCATGACAAAGTCGGCATCGCCTTGCAGCGGTTCGGCAAGCAACGGATGGAACGTCGGCGCGGTTGCATTGGTAAAATGTCCAGTGGCTTCGATCACCGGTTTACTCTGTGCCGAGCCCGCAATGATGCGGCCCGCGACATCGACGGCATCGGCCGCAAAGATCATGCCGCTGCCGGGACCTAAGACGCGGTCGAGGCGCGGCGCCCGCAGCGTGACGGTGACCGCCTCAGGATCGGGCGGCAGACCGAGCAGGCCTAATTGCGCATTAGAAAAATTAGCGACAAAGACCGGCTGCTGGCCGGGATCGGCCAGCGTGACGGGGCCTACGATTTCGCCGTTTAATAAAGTCGGGCGAAAAATCTGCGCCGAGAATGTCACGCTGGTCGCGCGCACGTCGAACGGCGGATTGTTGCTTTTGAACGCGGCGGCGGCCTGATCGCAGCGGCTGATAAAGCTGAACGGGAAGCCGCCGATGCTCTGCGCGCCGCAAGCATAAACGCGGCCGAGCGCCGCCTCGCGCGCGATCCAGCCGGCCTCCGCCTCGCCGGCGATGCCGGCACCGTAATACCACAGCCAACTCCAGCCGGCGGCCAAGACGATGATGGCGACCGGCAGGATGAAGGGCCACAGCCGCCGGTGGCGCGGCGGCGCGGCGCGCTTGCGCAACGGCCGCGGCGCCGTTCGCATCATACTCATCGGCGATTGGCTGGGCATGGTCTGTCGTCGTCCCTGAAATCGCGCCGCAAGCGCCGGTCCGTTTGATTCTCAACTTCGCCTCGGAGTATATCGCAAAACGTCCGGGCATTTTCGAGGGTCAATGACTAGCAACGCCGAGCACGAAGCCGGGGAACTTTGGGTTTTCGGCTATGGCTCGCTGATGTGGCGTCCAGGCTTCGCCTATCTCGAACGCGTCCCCGCCCGCCTGATCGGGCTGCATCGCGCGCTGTGCGTCTTTTCATTCGTTCATCGCGGCACGCCGGAACGGCCGGGCCTGGTGCTCGGGCTTGACCGCGGCGGCATGTGCCGCGGCATCGCCTATCGGGTGGCGGCGGAGGCGCGCTTAGCGACCATCGAATATCTGCGCGGGCGCGAACAGGTCACGAGCGTCTATCTTGAGACCATCCGCCAGATCGAGCTTGAGGATAAAACCCGGCGGCGGGTGCGGGCGCTGTGCTACATCGTCGATCGCAGCCACATGCAATATGCCGGCCGGTTGACACTGAACGAGAGCTTGCATCACGTCCGGCGGGGTCACGGCAAATCCGGTCCCAATCGCGACTACGTGGTCGAGACGGTGCGGGCGCTGGAAGCGCTCGGCTATCGCGAAAGCGATCTGCATTTGCTCGCCGAACAACTGAAACCAGGGATCAGGCATCGGGAAACAGGTATCAAGGACTAGCATTCCCCGCGCCTATGATCCCTGATCCCCGGTCGCTCTCGGCGACGAGCCGGCTGGTCGCGTCTTCGATCGCGTTTTCGAGCCGTTCCGAGAACGTGGTTTTGTCGAGGCCCGGCGCGATCGGATCCAAGATCTCGACCACAATGGTTCCCGGCAAACGGCGCAGCGATCGCCGCGGCCAGTAGATGCCGGAATTAAGCGCCATCGGCACGCACGGCACGTCGGATTTGCCGTAGAGATAAAGCACGCCGGGCTTGTAGCTCGGCTCCGCGCCCGGCAAGCGCCGCGTGCCCTCGGGGAAGATAACGATTTGCCGGCCGGCGGCGAGCGCTTGCCGCGCGCGCGCCGTCATACGCGCCAGCGCCGCCATGCCGGCGGAGCGATCGACCGGGATCAGCCCCTCCTTCCACATGTACCAGCCGAACAGCGGGATCCACATCAGCTCGCGTTTGAGGATGTAGGTCGGATCGTCGATCGCCGCGTAGAGCGCGAACGTATCCCAGGCCGATTGGTGCTTGCAGGCGATGATGCAGGCCGTCTTCGGCAGCTTCTCGATGCCGCGCCATTCGACCTTGGTGCCGCAGATGACGCGCAACAGCCACAGGCTCGTCAACGCATAGGAGCGCACGAAGGCGTGCAGAATGCGCCGCGGCAGCAAGAGCGTCGGCAACGCCGCGATCAAGTGAACGGTCAGGTTCGCGTAGAACAGTGCGTTGAACAAGAGGGAGCGAATGTAAATCACGGAAGAGCGAGACACGGCGGACCTGTTGGAAGATTTTCGGAAAGTCATTCCGCAAGCCAAGACCTGAAAGCCAAGACCTGAAGGCCAAGACTTCCGGATTATCGCGCAGCGATACGATCAGAGGTTATGCGGAGATTGCCGCGTTTCTTAGCGGCGCCAAAAGTTCGCTCGTCTCCGCAAATGCGTCGAACCGCATGCGCACCTTGGCGGTAAGGTATTTGAGATATTCCGACAGCACCAGCCGGGTCGTCTCGCTGTTCGACCACCACGGCTCGATGCGCAAACGGTCGGACACGACCGGGAAGGGGATCAGCGCCACGTCCGGAAGTTGGTGCGCGATCTCGGCCATGGCCCGCGGCATATGATAGGCCGAAGTGACGACGATGAGCGAATTGAAATTGTGGGCCAGCGCCCAGCGCCGCGCCTGGACCGCATTGCCGAGCGTGTTGAGGGCGGCGTAATCGAGATCGACGCAGCAGGTCAGGACGCGATCGTAATTGACGGTCTGGTGTGCGATATCGCCGGTCGTGGTGCCGGGATTGACGCCGGTGATCAGGAGCCGCTTGCCGCGGCCGGTCGACAAGAGTTCGAGCGCGTCGCTCACGCGCGAGGTGCCGCCGGTGAGGACCACGATGCCGTCGGCGTTGCGGTCGAGCGTGACCTCCTGCTCGGGCAGGAGCCAGATAAAGAAGCCGAACCCGGCCACCAATAAAATAGTGCAAAGGATGGCGAGCCTCAGGCCGATCGAGCCGAGGCGTCGTCGTTTGACCGCGGACCTGAGGCTGCCCATCACCGCGTGCGTCCCTCGCGCCAAAATCTATTGGGAGAATACACGTCCAAAACGCGGAAACTATAGCTCGGATTTCGCCGGCAAGTTGAACGCGCCGGCCGCTACTCGATGTTGTCCAGGGTCTGATTGACGGCACGGCGGGAGGTCAGCGCCGTCACCGCGGCCATCAGCGCGATCAAAGCGACGATGGCGAGGTAACCGCTGATGCTGACCGAGAAGGTGCCGAACAAAGCCGCGGTTTCGTCGCCGCTCGGCGTCCCCAAGAACCATACATTGATCGCCGCGATGACGCCGAACAGCCCGATCGCTGAACCGCCGCCGATGGCGCCGCCTTTGAGACCGAGCAAGAGGAAATGGCGCTGGAATTGGCTTGAGATGAATTTATCCGTCGCCCCGACGTAATGCAGCACTTCGACGATCGCGTGATTGGTCGCCATCGCGCCGCGGGTCGCGAAAGTGACCGAGAGCACGGTCACCGCAATGACGAGCGCGAGAATGGCAAGGCCGATGGCGACGGCCGTTTCGGCCATGGCGCGCATGCGGTCGATCCAGCCGCGATGATCGTCGAGGCCTGCGCTCGGGACTTGCGCGGCGAGCGATTTGCGCAGCGACGGGAAGTCCGGCGTCGCGCCGGATACAAGCTTGACGACAATCAAGCGCGGGATCGGCAGGTCGCCGAGCGTGAGGCCAGAGCCAAGCCACGGTTCGACAAGTTTTGCCGACTCCTCCTTGGTATAGGCCCGCACGTCGCCGATGCCTGAGGTGGACTGCGCGATAGTCATTGCCGCGCGCACGTCCGCCTCGATGTCACGCCCGGAGACCGGCCGCACCTGGATGGTGACCTCGCGCCCGACATCCGATTGCCAGTCGCTCGCCGTGCCGACCACCATCGTTACCGCGCCCGCCGTCAGCGCGGCGAGAAAAGTCATGATGGCGACGACGGCGGTCAGCGAGCGCCCGGCGATCGAGCCCGACGGCACGATCGGGGTCGGCGCCTGCGGCGCCAGCGTTTCCGACGCCGTAGCGGCGAGATCGTCCCACGGCTCCGACATGGTTTCGAGCGGTTCAGTCGTAGACATGAAGCCGTCCATCGTGCAGCACCAAACGGCGCGCGTCGTATTCGTCCATCAGGGCGATGTCGTGGGTGGCAATGACCACCGACGTACCCGACTTGTTGAGCTCGATGAATAGACGCAGGAGCCGCTGGCCGAGATTGGGATCGACATTGCCGGTCGGCTCGTCGGCGAGCAGAAGCTGTGGTCTTGAGATGACGGCACGCGCGATTGCGGCGCGCTGTTTCTCGCCGCCGGAGAGCACCGGCGGCGGCGCCGTCATGCGCTCGCCGAGACCGACCCAGTGCAAGAGTTCGACCACTTCTGCACGATAAGTCGCTTCCTCCCGGCCGAGCACCCGCAGCGGCAGCGCCACGTTCTCGTAAGTGGTCAAATGGTCCAGCAGCCGGAAGTCCTGAAACACGATGCCGATCCGCCGTCGCAACGTGGCGCGGCTGTCCTTGGTCAAGGTCGCGGTGTCGCGGTCGAACATCGTGATCAGGCCGCGGGTCGGATTGAGCAGAAGAAACATCATCCGCAGCAGCGAGGTCTTGCCGGCGCCGGAAGGCCCGGTGAGGAACTGGAACGAATGGCCGTCGATGCGGAATGACAGGTCGCGCAAAATCTCGGGGCCGAGCCCATAGCGCAGGCCGACATTCTCGAATCGAATCACGCGGTTCTCCGGGGTGGCACGCGCCGCCGGCCGCAGCCTGTCTCGCCCATTATTCGCATCGATCTCGCAAACGATTCGCCGTTGCCACCAACTTAACATCCCTATAGCCAAGGGGCTGCCAAAGCCCGTCATGAGGGGTGGCATTGGGGGTCTGTCTGCCGGGTGTGATTGGGCTCGCCACGAGGCCCTCCGGCGGCTTGGTTTCCAATCCGTTAACGTTGGCCTGTTACGGTCGCCCCAAAGGTGCCGCGCTCCGGACTAACCTATGCTGATTGTCTGCCCGAACTGCGCAACATCCTACGATGTGGACGTGGCAAGCCTGCGGCCGAATGGCCGCAAAGTGCGCTGCGTGCGCTGCCGGACGGTCTGGCAGGCGGAGCTGTCCCATGCCGCCAAGCTGATGGCCGCGGCCGAGGCCTTGGCGCCGGTGCGGCACGCGGTCGCTGCGGTGGCGGAAGCCGTGGCTGAGGACGCGGCGCAGAATCCACAAGCCTGGGATCCGAGCGAAGCTCAGGACCGGACTGCGGACCCGTTTTCAGGGCCCAGCCGAGGCGTGGTTCGACGGCCCGGCCGATCCCGCGGACGTCGAACCAAAGCACGGCTTCGAGGTCGATTCCCCATCCATCGCGCCGACCGATTTCGACGCCGATGCGGACTATGACGAAGCGGCCGACACCGAGCCCGTCGAAGACATCGAGACCTATGCCGCGCGACGCAATGCCGGGAAGTCCAAGTTCGCCTGGTTGCGCTGGCCGTTGTCGGCGGTGCAGTCGGGCATCCTCGTGCTGATCCTGCTCGACGCCATCGTCATCGGCTGGCGCAGCGATTTTGTGCGGCTGATGCCGCAGACCGCGTCTCTCTACGCCCGGGTCGGCATGCCGGTGAACCTGCGCGGTCTCGACTTCGACAATCTCAGCACGGCGACCGAGCAGCACGAGGGCGTACCGATCCTCGTGGTGGAGGGCGAAATCGTCAACGATTCACGCCGGATCGTCGAGGTACCGCGGCTGCGCTTTGCGGTACGCAATGCTGCACGCCAGGAAATCTATTCCTGGACCGCCGTTCTGCCGCGCACCCTGCTGGCTTCGGGCGACGCGGTCCCGTTCCGCACCCGGCTCGCTTCGCCGCCGCCGGACGCTCACGACGTGCTGGTGCGTTTTCTCAATCGCAACGACATTTACGCAGGATCACACTGATGGCCAGGATTCTGATCGCCGAGGACGAAGAGACATTGCGCGCGATGTGCGCGCGCGGCCTGACGATCGTCGGCCACGACGTCAGGACCGCAAACAACGGCAGCGAAGCGCTCGACATGCTGCAGCGCGAGGGCGGACGCTTCGATCTTCTGCTCACCGATATTCGCATGCCGATCATGGACGGTATCGCGCTCGCGCTCGCGGCAGCCCGCGACTTTCCCGATCTCGTCATTCTACTGATGACCGGTTATGCCGATCAACGCGAGCGCGCCCACGGTCTCGATGCGCTCATTCGTGACGTGATCGCAAAGCCCTTCACGCTCGCGGTGCTGCGCGCGGCGGTCGAGGAAGCCTTGACGGTCAAGGCGGGTTAATTGTCGTCCGAAACGGCGTAAGGCCGCGGCAGCGGTTCCGCCGGCAGATCCGGATGGGCGCGGCCGAAATCGGGCACCGGCGAGTCCTGTCCGATCTCGACAATGCCGCGGCGGATCGCGCGCGTGCGAGCGAAATGATCGAACAACGCCTGACCGTCGCCGCGGCGGATGGCGCGGGTCAATTGCGCAAGATCCTCGTTGAAAGTGCCGAGCATTTCGAGAACGGCATCCTTGTTGGTGAGGAAAACGTCGCGCCACATCGTCGGATCGGACGCGGCGATGCGGGTGAAATCGCGAAAGCCGCCGGCGGAGAATTTGAGGACTTCCGAGCGGGTCACCTCGGCCAATTCGTCGGCGGTGCCGACGATCGTATAGGCGATGAGATGTGGCAGGTGGCTGGTGATCGCCAGCACCAGGTCATGATGTCCGGCCGGCATGGACTCTACATTGGCGCCGAGCGCGCACCAGAACGCGGCGAGCTTTTCGACCGCGGCCGGATCGGCATTTTCCGGCGGCGTCAGGATGCACCAGCGGCCGACGAACAGTCCCGCAAAACCCGCATCGGGGCCGGAATGTTCGGTGCCGGCGACCGGGTGCGCCGGCACGAAATGCACGCCGTCCGGAAGGTGCGGGCTCATGTCGCGCAGGATGGCGCCCTTGACCGAGCCGACGTCGGAGACGAGGGCGCCTTCCTTCAGACGCGGGCCGATCTCCTTGGCGACCTCGCCGCAGGCGCCGACGGGCACGCACACGATCACAAGATCGGCGCCCTCGGCCGCGTCCGCGTTGGTTTCGACAACCTGATCGGCGATGCCAAGCTCGGCGACGCGGCGGCGCGTGGCGGCGGAACGCGCCGTCGCCACGATCTCGCGCACCGCGCCCTGCGCGCGCGCCGCGCGCGCGATCGACGAGCCGATGAGGCCAACGCCGATCAGCGCCAGGCGATTGAAGATGGGGGCGGTCTTCGTCACATAAATCTCCGCTCGCGCGTCAGCCCTGCAGGCGTTTGGCGCGGACGCATTATGATTGGGCCAAGAAATCCTTGAGCGCCGCGACTGCGAGACGGTTGGCTTCTTCGGTGCCGACGCTCATGCGCAGCGCGTTCGGCAATTTGTAAGCGGTGGTCTGACGCAGAATCAGCCCGCGCGCGGTGAGGAAAGCGTCGGCGTCCTTGGCGGTGCGGCCCTTGGTTTCGGGGAAATGGATCAGCACGAAATTGGCGACACTCGGCGTCACGGTGAGACCGAGCTTGCCGATCTCCTCCGTCAGCCAGTTGAGCCAGCGCGTATTGTGCTCGCGCGAGCGCTCCTGATGCGCGATGTCCTCGATCGCGGCGATGCCGGCGACGATCGCCGGACCGCTCGAATTGAACGGGCCGCGAATGCGATTGATGGCGTCGACGATAGGAGCCGGCGCGAACATCCAGCCGAGCCGCAGCGCCGCGAGCCCGTGGATCTTCGAAAACGTCCGGCACATCACGACGTTATCCGACGTCGCGACGAGCTCGATGCCGGCCTCGTAGTCGTTGCGCGTCACGTATTCGGCGTAAGCGGCGTCGAGCACCAGCATGACATTGCCGGGCAGGCCGCGGTGCAAGCGCTTGACTTCGTCGAACGACAGCGCCGTGCCGGTCGGATTGTTCGGATTGGCGATGAAGACCATTTTGGTCTTCTTCGTCACCGCCTTGAGGATCGCGTCGACATCGGCGGTGTAATTGATCTCCGGCGCCACGATCGGGGTTGCGCCGGTAGCGAGGATCGCGATCGGATAGATCAGGAAGCCGTGGGTTGTGTAGATCGCCTCGTCACCGTCGGTCAGATAGGCGGCGGCAAGGAGATGCAAGAGGTCGTCGGAGCCCGCGCCGCAAACGATGCGCTCGGGATCGAGCCCGAAGGCGCGGCCGATGGCTTCGCGCAGATCGGTCGCGGCGCCGTCCGGGTAATCCTCGAGATGCTCAGCCCAAGCCTTGTAGGCCGCGACGGCGCGCGGGCTCGGCCCGAGCGGTGACTCGTTCGAGGACAGTTTGTAGACCTTGGCCACGTTCGGCGCGCTGCTCTTACCGGGCACATAGGCCTTGATGTCGAGCACGCCGGGGCGTGGGTGTGGACGCATCGCAGACATTACTAGGGTCTCTTCGTCATAGCGCCCCTTTGGCGGGGGCAGGAAAAAAGTCAGGCCAAAAAAGTCAGGCCACCGTATAGCGGGTCGCGTGACTGCCGACGAGGGTTCTGGAACGGATCGAGGCCCCGGTTTTAACCAAAACCTCCGCGACCGCGCCGATCCCGCCGCGCTCGACCGATACCAAGAGGCCGGCGCCGTCGAAGGCCCGGTCGGGCACCGCGATGACATCGGCAAGCGGAGCCACGGCATTGACCGCAGCTGCGCTCCAGCCCGACACCCGCAGGCTCCAGACTTCAGTCTCGGTCACCATGGCGTCGGCGGCGACACGCGAGATGACAAAGACCGGCATGGCAGCCGGGTGATTGGCGCGCTCGACGAACGGCAGCCGCGCGATGATTTTCGGCGCGCTGTCGAATTCGAGCGCCGCCCACCATGGGCCGGCGCCCGCGGTCGCGAAGGCGGGAATAAGGCCGAGATCGCCGCGCGATTCAGTGACGGCTTCGACGACGCTCGAAGCGCCTATATGCGGCACGAATGCAACCGTGAAGCCGAAATGGAATCGCGCGGAATCGCGCATCAAGGCGTCTCCGGCGGAAAGATCGGCATGCACGGCGAACGGCGCCTGCACATAGGTGAAGGTCGATATAATGACCCGCCAAATGCTCTCGACCGTGTCGAGCGGCAGGTTGCCGTGATGGCGCTTCACCAGCCGCCGCATCATGTCGGCCTCACGGGCGGGCCGGAAGGCGGAGCCGGTTTCCTCGGTGTTTTTGACCGCGATCAACCGGTCGATGACCTCGCTGCGCTCGATCAACAAGGCGTGCATTTGCTCGTCGATGCCGTCGATCTTGATCCGAAGATCGGCAAGCGATGGGTCGTTCTGGCGCGGCGGTTTCGGCGGTGCTTTTGACATGCGATGCGTCCCGGCAATCGGCCCGATTGATAGGTGCCGTTAAGCCCGAAATCAAAGAAAACATTGACTTAGGGGCGAACCGGCCTATTTACGCCCCTCTGATCGTCGGGTCTGCCGGACTTAAGCAGTGTCTGGGCGGTGGCTGGACCGCGCCGCCGCAAATGCCATGCTAAGGTTGGCATTCTAAGGAACGTGGCATCCTAGGAACTGGTAATGGCCGACGTCAGCGCCATGCTCGATCTTGCCGACCGCACGCGCGAAGCGGATGCGCCGCATTCGCAGGTGGTGCGCTTTCCGGCCGGCAATCCGCTGCGGCTCGATGCTGGGCTGGATTTCGGCCCGTGGCAGATCGCCTATCAGACCTATGGTTCGCTCAACGCCGAGCGCAGCAATGCGGTGCTGGTCTGCCACGCGCTGACCGGCGACCAGCACGTCCTCAACGACCATCCGGTGACCGGCAAGCCGGGCTGGTGGGAAAGCCTGGTCGGGCCGGGCCGGCCGATCGATACCGGGCGCTATTTCGTCATCTGCGCCAATGTGGTCGGCGGCTGCATGGGCAGTTCCGGTCCGGCTTCGACCAATCCGGCGACCGGCATGCCGTGGGGCCTCGATTTTCCAGTCATCACCGTGCGCGACATGGTGCGCGCGCAGGCGATGCTGCTCGACCATCTCGGCATCGAGTCATTATTCGCGGTGGCGGGTGGCTCCATGGGCGGCATGCAGGTGCTGCAATGGGCGGCGAGCTATCCGCATCGCGTCTTCGCGGCGCTGCCGATCGCGGCGGCGGCGCGGCATTCGGCGCAAAATATCGCGTTCCACGAAGTCGGCCGCCAATCGATCATGGCCGATCCGGAATGGTGCGGCGGGCGCTATTTTGCCGACAATACCAGTCCGCGGCGCGGGCTCGCGGTCGCGCGCATGGGCGCACACATTACCTATCTGTCGGACGCCGCCCTGCACCGTAAATTTGGCCGCCGTTTCCAAGACCGCGACAACCCGACCTTCTCGTTCGACGCCGATTTTCAGGTCGAGTCTTATCTGCGGCACCAGGGCATCACCTTCGTCGAGCGGTTCGACGCCAATTCCTATCTCTATCTGACGCGCGCGATGGATTATTTCGACCTTGCCGCCGACTGTGACGGCGTGGTGGCGAATGCCTTCCGCGGCACGCCGACGCGGTTTTGCGTGATCTCGTTCACCAGCGATTGGCTGTTTCCGACCTCGGAATCGCGCGCCGTCGTTCATGCGCTCAATGCCTCAGGCGCCCGCGTCTCGTTCGCCGAAATCACGACCGACAAAGGCCACGACGCTTTCCTGCTCAATGAGCCGGAATTGTTCGCCATTGTGAGCGGCTTTCTCGAAGGCGCCGCCAAAGCACGCGGCCTGCCGGCGAGGTGAAGATGTTGAACCGGCTCAAATACGATCTCACCATGGCGGAAGCGGCGCGAACGGCCGGCGGTTCGCGCGTCGACTTGCTCGTGGTCGCCGACATGGTGGAGCCCGGCGCGCGCGTGCTCGACGTCGGTTGCGGCGACGGCGAATTGCTGCGGCTTCTCGAAACCCGCGGCGTCGACGGCCGCGGCATCGAATTGTCCCGCGAAGGCGTGAACGAATGTGTCGCCAAGGGCCTCGCTGTGGTCCAGGGCGATGCCGACACCGATCTTGAGGACTATCCCGACGACGCGTTCGACTTCGTCGTCTTGTCGCAGACCCTGCAGGCGACGCGGCGGCCGCGCGAAGTACTCGAGCACATGCTGCGCATCGGCCGTCATGGCGTCGTCTCGTTTCCGAATTTCGGCCACTGGAAAATACGGCTGCAGATTTTCTTCGGCGGCCACATGCCGCATACCGACAATCTGCCTTATGCATGGTGGGAAACGCCGAACATTCACTTCTGCAGCATCAAGGATTTTCGCGAATTGTGCCAATCAACCGGCGCCAGGATCGAGCAGGCCGTCGCGCTCAATGCCTGGGGCAGCCGGATGCGGCTGAAAATGCCGTGGTGGTTCTGGAATCTGTTCGGCGAACAGGCGGTGTTTCTGCTGAGCCGTCCAGATTAGCACCGCAGCGCTGGCTCAACCGCGTTTATAAATGTATGAGAATGCGCCGGCGCGTCCGCCGAGGTTTTCGGACCTTGCAGGATAGGCGACGGGCCCGTAGCTCAATGGTCAGAGCTAGCGGCTCATAACCGCTTGGTTGGAGGTTCGAGTCCTCCCGGGCCCACCATGATCCGATTAGCTTTTTTGGCGCTTGGCTTGACCGTTTTCCGGCTCGACCAATGAAACGACCAATGAAACGTTCGACGATTGTCCCGAAACGTTCGCCGATTGTTTCGTCGTAATTGCCGCGGCGGCGCCGCGCATGTAGTCAGGGTGATGATGGCCGTATGTCCGCTCGATCATGCCGGTTGACATGCCGAGGAAGCCGGCGGCCTGCCAAATCGGTACACCGCGCTGCATCAGCCACGTGGCAGCCGTATGTCGTAAAGTGTGAGGGATGACTTTGCCCCACAGGCCAGCAAGCTTAACGGCGTGCCTGAATCCGGTCTTCACCGATTTGACCGGCGCGCCGTGCCACTCCACGAAATGCGAAGTGATGACGCCGCGGCGGACCCACCGCCGCATATGGGCGAGGAGCCGCGGCGGAATCGGCGCCGGCGTCTGTCGTTTGTTGGTTGCGCGGCGGCCGATGGCGAGCCGATAGTAAATTCCGTGATCCAAATCGACAAACGAGTGCCCGAGATCACGGTATGGCGACGCTGAAGCGATGGCACTTGCTCGGGTACCAGTGTAAAGCCCGATCAAGATGAA
>DASQRX010000108.1:0-7408 GCA_035642635.1 Xanthobacteraceae bacterium | reverse complement strand
CTTCGTTGAACGTCTTTAGTGGGTGCGCACAAACAACAATCGCCAAATCGCTGGCATCGATTTTTCTGAGCCGCTTATAAGCCGTGACGCGCGCCTGGCGCAGCACGTCGAGCGCCAGCTTATCGGCGAGAACAAGCAAATCGCCGCTCTTAGCCCAATTATCGGACGGCGCGTCGGTGACTTGATAGAGGCCATATTCGACGCGCGGCGAGTAGCTGATCGCGCGATTGCCGGGAATCGTCCACGGCGTGGTGGTCCAAATGACGACCGAAGCTGCGGCGAGTTGGCGGTTCTCAGCGGAATTACTCCCCGCAGAAACGACGATCGGAAACTTCACCCACACCGTATCCGACGTGTAGTCCTCGTATTCGACTTCGGCTTCGGCGAGCGCCGTCTTTTCGACCACCGACCACATCACCGGCTTCGAGCCGCGATAGAGAATGCCTTCGGCTGCAAATTTCATCAATTCGCGCGCGATCTGCGCCTCGGCGGCAAAGCTCATCGTGGTGTAGGGGTGCGCCCAGTCGCCGACGACGCCAAGGCGAATGAATTCCTCACGTTGGATGTCGATCCAGTGCTGGGCGAATTGGCGGCACTCTTTGCGGAATGCAACCAAGGCCGCGGCATCCGAGAGATCCGGCTTCGTCTTGCCCTTGGCGCGGTAATTCTCCTCCTCGATCTTCCACTCGATCGGCAGGCCATGGCAGTCCCAGCCCGGCACATAGTTCGAATCAAAGCCGAGCATCTGCTGGCTGCGGGTCACCACATCCTTGAGGATCTTGTTGAGCGCGTGCCCGATATGGATGTTGCCGTTGGCATAGGGCGGCCCGTCATGGAGGACAAAGCGCGGCCGGCCCTTGGCCGCCGCGCGCAGCGCCTCATAGAGGCCAAGCTTCTGCCACCGCGCCAGAATCTCCGGCTCCTTCTGCGGCAAGCCGGCGCGCATCGGGAAATCGGTCTTGGGCAGGAACAGGGTCTCGGAATAGTCGCGCGCTTTGGCGGCCGGATCGGTCATGCTGGGCCTTCTAACAAGCCGGTTGCGGTGCGGAAAGGGTTTTGGGGAGCCGGGCCCGCAACCCTTTGGCCGGTAACCCGGCGGTGCTAGTCGGTTGTCCCCCTAAATCGGCGGAAACAGATCGCCGCCCCGCGCCAGTGCTTCACGCGCCAGCCGACTGTCCTCTTGCATCTGCCGCACCAGATCCGCAGCCGAGGCGAAAATCTTCTCGTCGCGAATCCATGCGATGAATGCGACATCGATAGTCTTGCCGTAGAGATCGCCGGTGAAATCGAACAAAAAGATTTCAAGGAGCACCGGGCCGTTGTCAAAGGTCGGGCGTCGGCCGAAGCTTGCCACGGCATCGTAACGCCGGCCGTCGACCAGGGCGCGCACGGCATAAATGCCGTGGCGCAGACCGCAGGCCGGATCGAGGGCCAGGTTCGCGGTCGGGAAACCGAGCTCGCGGCCGCGCTTGTCGCCGTGGATCACCGGGCCGGATACGAACCATGGGTAGCCCAGAAGCTCCACCGCCTCGTCGAGGTGTCCCGCCGCGAGCGCTTCCCGGATCGGGCCGGACGACACCGGCCGCGCGCCGTCGCGCAGCGGCGGCACGATATCGACGGTAAAGCCGCGCTTCTTGCCTTGCGCGACCAGAAAGTCCGGCGAGCCACCGCGGCGGGCGCCGAAATGGAAATTGAACCCGATCACCGCGCCGCTGACGCCAAAGCGCCCGACCAGAATACGCTCCACGAACTCTTCCGCCGTGAGTTTCGCCAGCGCCGCGTCGAAGGTCAGCACAATCACTCCATCAAGCCCGGTCGCAGCGAAGAGGCGCAGCTTCGCAGCCTCATCGGTCAGCCGGAACAGCTTTTCGCCGGGATTGAAGAACACGCGGGGATGCGGCTCGAAAGTGAGGATCGCGGCCGGCCGGCCGAGTTCCGCAGCCCGCTGTTGCGCGGTTGCGATCACGGCTTTGTGGCCGCGATGGACGCCATCGAAATTGCCGATGGCGACGACCGCGCCACGCAGCGCGTCACTCGGCGCGTTATCGGCCGCGTTATTGCGCACGACGCGAAAGTTCTTAGGCGGCATCGGCGTTTCGATGGTTAAGAAATCATGGCTTTGGCATGCGGCCCGTAGGTGCGTTCCGACACCGGCAAAGTCAAGCACCGCGGCCCGGCCCCGCCGGCGCGCGCCTGCCCTTCGCCGCAACGGTTAACTGCTTGTTCAATCACACAATGTAGCTTGACCCGCCGTGGTGGACGCCGGGGCATGGGACGCCTCGATTTCGATGCCGCGCCAGCCGCACAGGCGAGGGAGCAGACCGATGGCGCTCGATCCGAATATGGCCGTGCTGGTCGTTGACGACTACAGCACCATGATCCGCATTATCCGCAATCTGTTGCGCCAACTTGGCTTCGCCGATGTCGATGACGCGAGCGACGGCGCCTCCGCGCTCGCGAAGATGAACGCCAAGCGCTATGGTCTGGTGATCTCCGATTGGAACATGGAGCCGATGACGGGCTACGACCTGTTGCTTCAGGTGCGCGCCAATCCGCAGCTCGAGGCCACGCCCTTCATCATGGTCACGGCCGAATCCAAAACCGAGAATGTGATCGCGGCGAAGAAGGCCGGTGTCGACAATTACATCGTCAAGCCGTTCAACGCCCAGACGCTGAAGGCGAAGATCGAATCGGTATTCGACGACAAGTCAGCCGCGTAAGCGCTCAGCGTCACCACTTAAGCCCGCTCATCACCGCTTTTGGCATAACGCCGGCGTCGGCGAATACTCTATCGAGCGCGGCAAGATCGGGCGCCTCGCGCGAGCCATAATGCTCGGCGTGCAGGCCCGACGTCACGAACATCACATCGAGCCCGAAGGCTGCGGCGCCCTTGAGATCGGTGCGCACTGAATCGCCGACCGCCAGCACGCGATTGCGCGGAGGCACCTTGCCGCCGCGCTGCGCCGCAGCGGTCGCCAGCGCCATGTCGTAGATCGGCGCATGCGGCTTGCCGCAATAAAGCACTTCGCCGCCAAGCGCCGCATAGGCGTCCGCAAGCGCGCCCGCGCAATAGACTAGCGTATCACCGCGCTCGACGACGACGTCCGGATTGGCGCAGACCATGAACAGCGAACGCGCCCGCATCGCTTTGAGCATGTCGCGGTAATTGTCCGGCGTCTCGATCGTGTCGTCGAACAGGCCCGAACACACCACGTAGTCGGCGCCCTCGAGCGGTACGAAAGTTACGTCGAGGCCAATGAAGATCGAATGGTCGCGCTCAGGACCGAGATGAAACACGCGCTGGCCCGGCCGCCCCGCGACAATGCCGCGGGTGACGTCGCCCGAACTCGTCACCGCATCATAGACGTCGCGCGCAACGCTCATCCGATCGAGGATACGCACCACCGCATCGCTCGCCCGCGGCGCATTGGTGATCAGGATCACCGTGCCGCCGCCATCGCGAAATCGCGTCAGCGCCTCGCATGCCGCCGGGAACGCCGCCACGCCGTTATGCACGACGCCCCAGATGTCGCAGAGCAGCACGTCGTAGCCGCGAGCCAGAGGCTCAATGCGTTCGATGAACTCGGTCAAGTGACTATCAGACGCGCCGGCTGAAGGCGCGGGCGAGTTGGGCGAGGTTGCCGGCGGGAGCGGCGGCGGGTGCGGGCGGCGGCGCGTCGTTAGCCGGCTGCGATTGCGGAAACGGCGAGCCTTTCGCGCCATCGCTGACGCCTTGCAGCGCCTCGGCGCGCACCGCACGCGGCGGCGAGAACAACATGCCCTGACCGAAACGCACATCGTAGTCGAGCAGATCGACCACGGTGCTTTCGGTCTCGATATGGTCGGCGATGAGATCGATGCCGAGGCGTCCGAGCAGATCGGAGAAATCGGCCGGATGAATATCGGTCGAGGCGACGCCGACACGATTGAACAGCAAAGTCGCCGGCGCCTTGACGAAACGGAAGCCGCGCTCGTTGAGCTCGCGCGCTTCGACGCGCAGGTCGGTGAGATTGTCGACCGAGAAGCGGTAGCCGCGCTCGGCCAGCGCCGCGAGGCTCTCGTGCTCGATTGGCCCCATGGCGCGGACCGCACTTTGGGTAAATTCGAACACCAAAGCCGGCGCGATGGCGCGGTTGGCTTCCATGAATTCCAGAAGTTTTGGGAAATTCGCGTCGGTCAAAGTCGCGCCGGAAATATTGCAGAACAGGCCGACGTCGCGGCTCTTGAGCAGAAGCCGCCGCACCACCTGCACGCAGCGCACCACCGACAGATGGTCGAGGCTCGGCATCAGCGAGCCAGCCTCAGCATAGTCCAGGAAATCTTCGGCTGGAACGAGATCGCCATTGTCGGCCTTCAGCCGCGACAGCGCCTCGTAATAGCGCACCTTGCGCTGTGGCAAGGTGACGACCGGCTGCAGGAAAAGATCGATCTTGCCGCCGTCAATGGCGCGGCGGATCGCTAAGATAATGCCGTCGCGGTCCAAACCGGCGAAGGCCGGGATTTTGCGCTCGATCGGCGCGAAGACCGGTGGCGCCGAGGGCATCGCCGGCGCGGCTGCCACAACCAGCGCCGGATCTACCGCTACGGGCGCCACCGGCGGAGCGGCCGGGACGGGAGGCGGAGCATGCACGGCGGCGGCAGGCGGTGCCGGGGCTGCGGGCGCATGAAGGGTGCGGCGCTCGATGGCGAGGACCGCATTGTTGATCACCACCTCTTGAACCGCGACCGAGTCGGCCAATTGCGTGACCAGCGACGACAGTTCCTCGATTTCGGCGGCGAGCGGCTGCGCCGTCGCCAAGGCGCGGTCGACCACGCTGTCGACCTTGACCTCGACCGTGCTCAGGCGGCGGCCGAACTCGGCGAGCTGGCGGGCAAGATCGCCCGAGCCGCGGGCGAGATTAGCCAACTGGTTGCTGGCCTCGAGCCGATCGTGCTTGCGCGCCGCAATGGCGTTATAGACCGCGAGCGCCGTCAAGGCTCCGAGCGCCACCAGCGCCGACTCGGCGCCGGTAAAGCCAAAACGCAGATAGACCACAAAGCCGAGCGAGCCGGCGATGAGCACCATGCAGGTCGAAATGAAAATGGCGCTGATGCGCACCATGCCGGGGAACCCCTCGATTCGCGGCCAAGCGATAGCAGTGTCCACAAGCGCGGCAAGACCGCAAGTTTGACCTAATCAGACTTTGGCCAAGCCTGTGCCAAGCTTTTATAACCCAATCCGATGCGCAACGCTGAGCCCTTAGACACAGCCCCCGAAAACACAGGCCCGGATGCGGCGCCGCGACCGGCGCCGCTTTCGGGCTTTCTGAGCGCAATCGAGCGCCGGCCGCAGGCTGCCTTCGGCGGCTTCCTCGTGCTGCATTTCGCAGTCTGGACCGCGCTGCCAGCGCTGCTTTACGCCAATCTGCCCCTCGATCTCATCGAGGCCCTGACCTATGGCCGCGAATGGCAGCTTGGCTACGATAAGCTGCCACCCTTGCCATGGTGGCTGGTCGAGATCACGCACCGGCTCCTGGGCACCGACGCCGCCTATTACGCGCTGGCGCAGGCCTGTGTGGTCATCGCCTTCGTTTTCGTCTTCGCTACGGCGCGGCCGCTGGTGGGCGCGGCCGGCGCACTCGTTGCCGTCCTCATCATCGACGGCATGCACTACTTTCAATACACGGCGGTGAAGTTCAACCACGACGTGGTCCAGCTGCCGTTCTGGGCGATGGCGGGTTATGCCTTGCATGCGGCGCTCAAACGCGGACGCCTCGGGCATTGGGTCCTCCTCGGCGCCGCCTTCGGCGGCGCGTTATGGGCCAAATATTTCGTCGTCGTGCTGGCTGTGCCTTATGCGCTGTTCCTGCTGTTCGACCCGCAGGCCCGACGCACCCTCACCACGCCGGGGCCGGTTCCGGGCCCTTGGCTCGCGCTCATCGTCGCGCTCCTGATCGCTTCGCCGCACGTGGTCTGGCTGGTCCAGACCGATTTCCTGCCGCTTGCTTATGCGAGCCACCGGGCCACAGCGGTGCACGGCTGGCTCGATCACGTTCTGCATCCGGCCGCATTCACGGCGAGCCAGGTCTTTTTTCTGCTGCCCTCGCTGTTCATCGCCGCGGCGTTGTTTTGGCCGCGACCGAAAACTGCTCCCCTCCCCGGCGTCCAACAGCCGGACCGCATTGATCCTTTCGACCGCCGCATCGTGACGTTGCTCGCCTTCGGGCCGGGTGTCGCGATGATTGCGCTCACCGCCGTAAGCGGCCGCGGCGCCGTCGCGATGTGGGGCTATCCGCTCTGGCTCTATGTCGGCCTGTGGATCGTGATGGCCGCGCGCGTCAGCTTCGACGCGGATCGCATGATGCGGATCGTTACCGCCTGGGCCACAATATTCGTGCTCTTCGTCATCGTGTTCATCGCCAATTATGCGGTGCTGCCCTTCATCGATCACCGCTATCGCGCCGTGCTGTTCCCGGGCGATGCGCTCGGCACGGCGTTGACCCAGCGATTTCATGCGGCGACCGGTGCGCCGCTGAGCTATGTAATCGGCACGATGTGGGACGGCGGCAATCTCGCGCATTATTCGCCGGATCAGCCGCAAGTGCTGATCGACGGCGCGCCGCCCCGCGCGCCATGGATCGATCTCAACGATCTGCGCCAGAAAGGCGCCGTCGTGGTGTGGACGGGTGGCGATCCTGCGCAGCTCCCGGCGCAATTTGCGGCGATTGCGCCCGATGCCACGGTCGGCGCACCGTTCGACCTGCCGATGCGGCGCGGTGGTGGCGCGGTTCATGTCGGCTGGGGGGTCGTGAAGCCGCAGTAAACCGGTCAATGCTGAATCAGGCCACCGCCTTGATCGCCCGACCCACTTTGTCGAATATCTCGCCGATCTGCGCCTCGCTCACGATCAAGGGCGGCGAGAGTGCCAGCGTCTCGCCGGCAACACGGATCATGACGCCGACATCGTGAAAGCCGCGCTCCATTGCCTCGTAGGCGCGCAAACCCGGGCTGCCCGGGCGCGAGGCGAGATCGATGCCGGCGCACAGGCCGACGGTGCGGATGTCGAGCACATTCGGCAAACCTTTCAACGTCATCGCCGCGTCGGCAAAGATCGGCTCGATCGCCTTGGCGCGCGCGAACAGATCTTCCTCGCGATAGAGGTCGAGGGTGGCGACGCCGGCGGCGCAGGCGAGCGGATGCGCCGAATAGGTGTAGCCGTGGAACAATTCGATGACGTGTTCGGGCCCGCGCATGAAGGCTTCGTAGATGCCGTCGCGCGCGATCACGCCACCCATCGGCACCGAGCCGGACGTGATGCCTTTGGCGAAGGTGATCATGTCGGGAAGGACGCCATAGCGCTCGGCGGCGAAGGCATAGCCGAGCCGGCCGAAGCCGGTGATCACTTCGTCGAAGATCAAGAGCAGGCCGT
>DASQRX010000107.1:0-30930 GCA_035642635.1 Xanthobacteraceae bacterium | reverse complement strand
ATTGATGGGCAGCGGCTCGGACTCGTATTTGGCGAGTACGATCCGAAGCTTTCCCTCGGCCACTGCATTGGCGGCCTGATAGGACAACACGCGCGTGACGCCGACGCCTGAGATCGCGGCATCGACCGCCGCCTCCGCCGTATTCACGGAAAGCCGCGAGCGGAGCGCGACCGCGCGTTCGGTGCGCGAATCCGCCGTGGTGAAATTCCACACGGTCGATGACGTCAAAGCGTCGAAGGTGACGCAAGCAAGCGCGGACAGATCCTCCGGCGCTTTCGGCGTTCCGTGACCGGCGAGAAAAGTAGGGCTGGCGCAGACCACACGGCGCACCGAGCCGACGCGGACCGCCACCATGCTGCTGTCGGCCAGTGCGCCGATGCGCACCGCGAGATCGACGTGATCGTCGATTAGATGCACGTTGCGGTCGGACAGCAAGAGCCGGACATCGATATCGGGGTAGTTGGCGAGGAACTCGTTGACCGCGGGCAGTACATGCAATCGTCCGAAAACGATCGGTGCGGCGACGACAAGATCGCCGCGCGGCGAACTATATTCGCCCGACGCCGCGCGCTCGGCGTCGCCCACCTGCTCGAGAATTCGCTTGCTCGCCGCGACATAAGCCGCCCCGGCGTCGGTCAAGGTGAGCTTGCGGGTCGAGCGGATGAGGAGGCGCGTGTTCAGATGCGCTTCGAGCTCGGACACTTTGCGGCTCACCGTGGGTAGCGGCGCGCCAAGCTTCCGGCTCGCCGCCGAGAAGCTCCCGGTTTCGACAACGCTCACCAGGACTGACATCGCATCGAGACGGTCCATCTATTATTCCAATTATTGAGATTATAAATCTCAATAATACGCGATTATTCTAATTCATGAAAGCATCTAACTTCGGCGTGGCAGTGCCGATCACGGCCTAACCGAAGGAGAACCCCATGTCTCGCCTCAGCACACCTACCCGCGACGCCGCCCCCGCCGTGTCACAACCGCTTCTCGATGGCGTCTTCAAGAAATTCGGCGTTGTCCCGAATCTGTTCCGCGTTTACGCGCTTAGCCCTGCTGCCCTTGGCGGCCTTCTGGGTCTGATCGGCGCCAATTCCAAATCGCTCGACGCCAAGACCCGCGAGCGCATCGCGATTGCGGTCGCCGAGGTCAATGGCTGCGATTACTGCCTGTCGGCGCACACCTATATCGGCACCCAGCTCTTAAAGATCACGCCGGAAGACGCAGCGCTCAATCGCGCTGGCGCCTCGACCGATGCCAAGGCCGGTGCCGCCGTTCGGTTCGCCGCAAAGGTCGCCGAGCTGCGCGGCAAGGTGAGCGGTGATGACATTGCCGCCGTGAAGGCAGCCGGCTTCAGCGAGGCGCAAATCGTCGAGATCGTCGCCCTCGTTACCGAGAACGTCATGACGAACTTCCTCAACAATGTCGCCCAGACCGAGATCGACTTCCCCGTCTTGCACACCGCACAAGCGGCTTGAGTCAAAGCCGGCGGCGCCAGCGTCGCCAGCTCGCAACGCCAAGACTTAAGGAGAAATCATCATGGCCTACGGTTTTCTCGATATCGCTAGAACACCGAGCGTCAAGGCCGCGCAGGCCGCCAACGGCGTCGGCGCGTTCTGGGACCAATTCAAGGGTCACCGGCAATCCAATCGCTTCACCGCGGCGGAAGTGGAATTCATCGCCGCGCGCGACAGCTTCTACTTGGCGAGCGTCTCGGAGACCGGGTGGCCCTACCTGCAGCATCGCGGCGGACCGGTCGGCTTCCTGCGCGTCATCGACGACACGACATTGGCTTTTGCGGATTTCCGCGGCAACCGACAATATATCAGTCTCGGCAATGTCGCCGCGAACGACCGCGTCGCACTATTCCTGATGGATTATCCAAACCGCCGCCGGCTGAAGATTTATGCGCGGATCGAAGTGAAGAATCTGACCGTCGATCTCGCACTCACCGAGAAACTCGCGCTGCCGGGCTATAAGGCCAAGCCCGAGCGGGTTTTCGTGCTGCATCTGGAGGCATTCGACTGGAATTGTTCGCAGCACATCATGCCACGATTCACCGAAGAAGAGATCGACGCCGCGCTGTCATCAGTCCGCGCGCGGATCGCTCAGCTTGAGGCGGAAAACAAGACGCTGCGGGAAAAGCTGAGCAGCGCCGCGGAAGCACAAAATGCAGAGCACTAACCGCCCGCCGGCGAGCGCGACCGAAAAAGTGGCCCGGCCCCGCTAACGCTTCGCTGCCGGGTGCGGTCATGAACCACAAGGAAAAAGCTGCTATCAACTCCATCACAAGCACGGTTGGGAGTTACCAATGATCAAGGTTTTGCGGATGGGGCATGCGAGTTTTCAGACCCCCGACCTTGAAAGGATGAGCGCCTATTACCAGGACGTTCTCGGATTGTCGTTGATTGAGCGCGATGCAAAGACCGCCTATCTCGCGTGCCCGAGCGACGTCTATTCGGTCGTGCTGCATCAGGCTGACGGTGAGCCGCGTGGCACGAAGCTGAGCCTGCAGATCGCGGCCGATGCCGATTTGAACGATGTAGTGCGCGATCTGGGCGATCACGGGATCACTGCGAAGCGCTGCAGCGACAGCGAACCGCTGATTTCCGAAGTGGTTTCCTTCGTCGACGTCGCCGGTCTGCCGGTCGAATTGTACAGGGCCATCCCCGGCTGCGGTCGATGGGGCGAAGGGACCGGCACCATCCAGCCGGACAAGCTCGGCCACACCGCATTTTACGTGCCCGGCGTTCACAAGGTCGTCGATTTCTACACCACGGTGCTGGGCTTCCGCGTCTCCGACTGGAACGGCGACTTTTTCGCATTCATGCGGTGCGGGCCCGATCACCATACGGTCAATATGCACGAGGCGCCTAAGCTCGAGACCCATCACATCGCCTTCGAACTGCGCGATTGGGCTCGGCTGCGCGATACTTCGGACTGGCTGGCCCGTCACGGGATGCCGCCGCTGTGGGGCCCGTTGCGCCTAGGCGCCGGGCACAATCTAGCAATCTTCCACCGCAACCCGGACGGGCACATCGTCGAGTTCTTCTGCGAAATGGATCAGATGTCGACCGAGGATCTCGGTTATTTCGACCCGCGGCCCTGGCATGCCGACAATCCGCAGCGGCCAAAGGTCTGGAACGACGACGATGCCCACGCCAACTGCCGGCGTTGGGGTGCGACGAGGCCGGCCGATCAGCGCCGCAGCCGCTAAACTGGCGGGCATTCGGGCGGCGAGCAAAACAAGTCCAAAAATGGGTGCGAATACGGGGGGCGGCCATGTCCATAGATAGTGCGGGCACTCAGAGCTGGGAGCCTCCGGAGCTACTCACCGCGGCCAAGTCTGAACACGGCGGAATGGCGCGCAACAAAGTGATCGATATCGCACAGTTGGTGGACAATCAGCCGCTGCGTTTGTTTCACATAAAACTGGTCGTGCTTGCCTTCGTCGTTATGATCTCCGATGGCTTCGACCTGCAGGCGATCGGCTATGCGGCGCCCGGATTGGTGCAGCAGTGGCATATCGACCGCGCGACGCTGGGACCGATTTTCACCGCCAGCTTGGTCGGCATGCTGATCGGCGCGCCGCTGTTCGGCTCGGTCGGTGATCGATTCGGGCGCCGCTTCGCCATCCTGACGGGCGTCTTCATCTATGGCGTCTTCACTGTGGCTTCGGCCACCGCGGAGACGCAGACTCAATTGCTGGCGCTGCGGTTCCTAACCGGCATCGGGCTGGGTGGCGTGCCGGCCAACGCAGTCGCCCTGATCGCGGAATACGCCCCCAGACGCAACCGCGCGACCCTGATCGTCATCGCCCAGATCGGTTTGACGGTGGGCTCCATGCTGCCGGCGGTCGTCTCCGGCCTTCTGGAGGCGCGTTACGGTTGGCAGTCGCAATTCATCGTCGGCGGTGCGGCGCCGTTCGCCATCGGCGTCATCCTTCTGTTCGCGCTGCCGGAATCTTTGAAATTCATGGTCGTCGCCAAGCGGCCGGCCGCCCAGATCCTGCGGGTTGCGAATGCGCTCGATCCGACGCTTCGCGCCGCCGACGGCGCGACATTCGTTGCGCCGACCAGCGGCATCGCCGGCAGGCAGCGCTTCCACATCAAGCAGCTCTTCGCCGATGGGTTGACCTGGATCACACCGCTGATCTGGGCGCTGTTCATTATTTATCTGATGGCGAACTTCTTCCTGCACAGCTGGATGCCCATCCTGTTCCGCGACGAGGGGCTGAGCATCCACGAGACGGCGGTCACCACGGCGATGTTCGATGTCGGCGGCGTGCTGGGCGCCATCGTCCTCAGCCGGCTTATCGACAAGCGCGGCGTGGCGGCGATCGCCGTGCTGTTCGTGCTGGCCTGCCCCGCTGTCGGCGTGATCGGCTTCATCGACAAGTCGGTCTATTTGCTGGGCACCGCGATCTTCCTGGCCGGGTTCTGCCTGGTCGGCATCACGCTCGGCATGAACGCCGTCGCCGGCTTGATCTATCCGACGGAAATCCGCGCCAAGGGCGTGGGCTGGGCTTACGGCCTCGGCCGTCTCGGCTCGATGAGCGGCCCGCTGCTGGGCGCCTGGCTGATCGGCATGCATTTGCCGATCAGCCAACTGTTCCTGGCGCCGGTCGTGCCATTGGCCGCGGGCGCGGTGCTGTGTTTCGTACTGATGCGGCTCTGCGTCGATCGCTATGGCGGGCATCATCTACAGCGCCGAGAGCTGCCCGATTCGGCGACGTACCTGAACAAGGCGAGTTGACGGGGTTCGGGAGAACAGCCACGGCAGCCAAGGACCCCTCATGAATGACAAGGAAAAGGCTGCGCTCGGTTCGATCGCCGCGTCTGCGGGTTTGACCGCGGCCAAGGCGACGATCGGCTTTATCACCGGCTCGCTCGCTATCCTTTCCGAAGCCGGTCATTCGCTGATCGATCTCTCCGCCACGGTGCTGACCTATTTTGCCGTACGCATTTCCGGCAAACCGGCCGATGCCGAGCACCAATTTGGCCACGGCAAGATCGAGAGCGTGTCGGCGCTCGCCGAAACGGCGTTGTTGTTCGTGCTCAGTGTCGTCGTGATCTGGGAGGCGGTGCAGCGGCTCCTCGATGCACGTGGCCACGCCGTCGAAGCAACCGTCGCGGCCTTCGTCATTATCGCGGCCTCTATCGTCGTCGATTTCCTCCGCGCGCGCGTGTTGCGGCGTGTCGCCAAGAAAACGTCCAGTGAAGCGTTAGAAGCAGACGCCCTCCACTTCAGTTCGGATATGTGGTCGTCGATCGCGGTGCTGTGCGGGCTCGCCGGCGTCGCGCGCGGCTATCCGTGGGCCGATGCCGCTGCGGCGCTCATCGTCGCGGCCTTCATTTGCGTCGCCGGCTGGCGGCTCGGGCGCCGGACCATCGACACGCTGACCGACACTGCGCCCGCCGGCGTCAGCGAACGCGTCGCCACCATCGCGCGCCAGGTCGCAGGCGTCGTCGCCGTCGAGCGGGTACGGGCGCGGCCCGCTGGCGCGGTGCTGTTCGTCGAGCTTGGCGTCGGCGTCAATCGCACGCTCCCGCTCGATCGCGTCACCACCATCAAGCAGCAACTGACGCGCGCCATCCGCGCCGACATGCCCACGGCCGAAGTCACAATCACGACGGAACCGCGCGCGCTCGACGACGAAACGGTACGCGAGCGCGTCATGGTGACCGCGCGCGACCTCGGCCTCGCCATTCACCACGTCGCGGTCCAGACCATCGCCGGCCGCCTGTCGGTTTCGGCAGATCTCGAAGTTGACGGCACCCAGCCGCTTGCCGAAGCCCACGAAACCGCGAGCCGGCTCGAAGAGGCCGTGCGGGCCGAGCTCGGGCCGGATGTCGAGGTCGAGACGCATATCGAGCCCCTGCCCGCCGACATCCTGCCCGGCAGCGACGCAACGCCGGCACGGCGCGCCGAGGTGCGCGAGGCGCTGCTGGCGCTGGCCACCGATATTCCCAATCTCGGCGAAGTCCACGACGTGCGCGTGCGCCAAACCATGGACGGCGAGATCGTCAATTTCCATTGCCGCGTCGATCCGGCGCTCGCGGTCAGCGCGGTTCATGACCTGGTCGATACGCTCGAACAGCGGCTGCGCCAGCGCTATCCGATCATCCGGCGCGTCATCGGCCACGCCGAGCCGCGGCGTTGAACGGCGTCTTTCAATTGCCCCACAAAGCCTCTAATTATCGGCCCCATGCGCACAGAAGAAGCACGCCCGGTCCGCCTCGAGGACTACCGCCCGCCCGATTGGCTCATCGAAACCCTAGCGCTGGACGTGTCGCTGCATCCGACGGCGACAACGGTCCGCGCCAAGCTCAAGCTGAAGCCCAATGCAGCGGGCGCACCGGCGCCGCTCGTGCTCGACGGCGATGACATCAAGCTCAAGTCGCTTTCGCTCGACGGCAAGCTGGTACCGGCGGAAAATTTCGTCGCCACGCCCGACAAGCTGACCATCGGGCAGCCGCCGAACCGGCCGTTCGAGCTTGAGATCGAAACCATTGTCGACCCGACCGGCAATACGCAGCTGATGGGGCTCTACCGCGCGGGGGCGACCTATTGCACGCAATGCGAAGCCGAAGGTTTTCGCCGCATCACCTATTTCCTCGACCGGCCCGACGTCATGGCCGTCTACACGACGCGCATCGAAGCCGACAAGGAAGAAGCGCCCATCCTGCTCTCCAACGGTAATCTCATTGCGCAGGGCGATATACCGGGTGCGTCTCGGCACTTTGCCACCTGGCACGACCCGTTCCCAAAGCCGTCCTATCTGTTCGCGCTGGTCGGCGGCAATCTGGCGAGCGTCAAGGACACCTTCACCACCATATCCGGCCGCAAGGTCGCGCTCGCCATCTATGTCGAGCCCGGCAAGGAAGATCGCTGCGACTATGCCATGGACAGCTTGAAGCGCTCCATGCGCTGGGACGAAGAGGCCTTCGGTCGCGAATACGATCTCGATATTTTCATGATCGTTGCCGTCTCCGCCTTCAATATGGGCGCGATGGAGAACAAGGGGCTCAACGTCTTCAACGACAAATACGTGCTCGCGTCGCCGACCACCGCAACCGATGGCGATTATGCCGGCATCGAAGCCGTCATCGCGCACGAATATTTTCACAATTGGACCGGCGACCGCATCACCTGCCGCGATTGGTTTCAATTGTGCCTGAAGGAAGGCCTGACGGTGTTCCGCGATCAGGAATTCACCGCCGATCAACGCTCCCGCGCCGTCGAGCGCATCACCGATGTGCGGGGCTTGCGCTCGCATCAATTCGTCGAGGACGCTGGTCCCCTCGCCCATCCGGTGCGGCCCGAGCTCTATCACGAGATCAACAACTTCTATACATCGACGGTCTACGAGAAGGGCTCCGAAGTCGTCCGCATGATCCGGACGCTGCTCGGCCGCGAAACCTTCCGCAAAGGTATGGACCTTTACTTCGAGCGCCATGACGGCCAGGCGGCGACGGTCGAGCAATTCGTGCAATGCTTCGCCGATGTCAGTGGCCGCGACATGACGCAATTCATGCTGTGGTATTCGCAGGCCGGCACGCCGGACATCAAGGCCGCGCCGCATTACGACCCGCGCGCGCAAAGTTACCGGCTCGACATCAATCAGACGATCCCGCCGACGCCGGGGCAGCCGAACAAAGAACCGATGGTTATACCGCTCGCCTTCGGGCTGGTCGGCAAGGACGGCAAGGACATGCCGCTTGTGCTCGGCGGCAAGCCGTTTGGGCGCGGCGTCCTGGAACTGACCGGACCGAGCCAGAGCTTCGTCTTTACCGGCGTCGTGGAACGGCCGATCCCATCGCTCAACCGCGGTTTCTCCGCGCCGATCATGCTTTCGCTGCCGATCGAAGGGGAGGATTTGCGTTTCCTTGCCGCCCACGACAGCGATCCGTTCAACCGCTGGCAGGCAGTGCAGTCGCTGGCGATGACGCTCCTCAAGGCCAATGTGGCGGCGCTGCGCGCGGGGGCGCCGGTGTGCGATGACGATGGCTTGATGGCAGCGCTCGGCGCGGTCCTCAAGGATACGGCGCTTGAGCCGGCTTTGGTCGCGCTGATGCTATTGCCGCCGACCGATGCCGACATCGCGCGCGAGATCGGCTCCGATGTCGATCCCGACTCGATCTTTGCCGCCCGCCGCAAGCTGCGCGCCGCGATCGGTGAGCGGCACGGCACAGCCCTGACGCAAACCTATCAGCAGATGATCTCAAGCAGCCCCTACCGGCCGGACGCGCAAAGCGCGGGCCGCCGGTCGCTCAAGAACATCTGCCTCGATCTTCTCGCCGTAACCGAGCGCGACGACGCCATTGCGCGCGCCTTCGCGCAATACCGCAACGCCGACAATATGACCGACCGCATGGCGGCGTTGGAAACGCTCGCATTGCACGACCGTCCCGAACGCGCCCAAGCGTTCGACGATTTCTACAAGCGCTATGCCGACGATCCGCTGATCATCGACAAGTGGCTGTCGCTGCAGGCGGCGATTCCGGAAGCCGCAACGCTCGATCGCGTGCGGGCGCTGACCAGGCACCCGGCCTTCTCGGTCGCCAATCCCAATCGCGTTCGCGCGCTGATCGGCTCATTCGCGCAGGTCAACCATACCCAGTTCAATCGTGCCGACGGCGCGGGCTTCGATTTCGTCGCCGACTTCGTGCTGGCGCTCGATCCGAAGAACCCGCAGGTCGCAGCGCGCCTGATGGGCGCGTTCCGCTCCTGGCGCGCGCTTGAAGCCAAGCGCCGCGGCCACGCCGAGGCCACATTACGCCGCATCGCGGCCACGCCTTCGCCCTCACGCGACGTCCAGGACATTGTGGCGCGGACGCTGGCCGATAGCTGACAAGAAAAATTTGAATCGAAATCCGGTTTGAACCGCGGTCCGCCCGTCCAATTCCGCGCGCGGTGCAAACGATGCAGCGCAAAAAACTATTTTCGAGCGCCGCGGCGCGTCGCACAAAACCCTTTGCGCTGCATCAAAAGTCTGGGGACACTTTCTTTAAAAATATTGACTCCGGACTCTCGACAAACCGATTCGCGTCGATTCAAATGAAGGTGATTCGGAGAGACGGGACACACGCTCTCTCCGCTGCGGGCGGACGGAAAAATCTAGTGGTGGAGGCAGGCATGGCGCGCGCCGAAGTGGCGAGTGCGTCTTTACGTTCGGATTCGATCAAGGGGTTGGCACAGTCGATCGCCAAGCCCGCGTATCGGCGCCTCCTCACCGCAGAACCGCTGCTGCGGCGCGCCGTTCCGGTTCTCATCGTTGCCTTCATGCTCACGATCTGCATCGGCGCCGCGGTGCAAGTTCTCGATCATCGCCGCCAGGCCGTGTTCAACGCGACGCAGACCATCGACGCGCTCGCCGATCACCTTTCCGCCGCGCTCGACCGTCCGACCCGCGACGGTCCGTTGCACATTGTCCGCGCCTCCGAGGCCATCGAAAAGGCGCTGCCCGCCTGGGCCGCCGGCGCCGGCCGCAGCATTCTTATCGCCGACGCCGGCGGCACGATTGTCGCCGCCGCACCGGACGCGCCGCAGATGCTGGGGCGGCCGCTGCTCGAAGTGCTCGGCCCCCTGCAGCCGCTTACCACCAGCGGCGAGGCGGCCGGCACCCGCGAGATCACGCTCGCCGACGGCGAATCTGCCTTCGCCACGGTTCGCGCCCTGAAGAACCCCGTCGGCCTTCTCGCCGTCGTCCAGGGCCGCGACGAGGCGCTGGCCAGCTGGCGCTCGACCACCGCACTGACCGTGACGCTCTCGGCCACCACCGGCTTCGTCGTCCTGATCCTCGGCTTCGCCTTTCACTGGCAGGCGACGCGCGCCCGCGAGGCGGACCTGATCCACGATACTGTACGCAGCCGCATCGACACCGCGCTCAATCGCGGCCGTTGCGGACTGTGGGACTGGGACTTGGCCCGCGGCCGCGTGTTCTGGTCGCATTCCATGTACGACCTCCTCGGCCTGCCGCAGAAGGACGACCTTCTCACTTTCGGCGAGGTCAATGCGCTGGTGCATCACGAGGACATCAATCTCTACCAGCTGGCGACGCAACTTGCCGACGCCAAGGTGCAGTCGATCGACCACGCCTTCCGCATGCGCCATGCCGAGGGCCGCTGGCTGTGGCTGCGGGCGCGTTGCGAACTGGCGCGTCAGGACCGCGAGGACGGCCTGCATCTGATCGGCATTGCCGTCGACATCACCGAACAGAAGAGCCTGGTCGAGCGGACCGTGGCGGCGGATTTGCGGCTGCGCGACGCCATCGAGACCATCCCGGAAGCGTTCGTCTTGTGGGACGCCGACAACCGCCTGGTATTGTGCAACTCGAATTTCCAGGAATTGCATCACCTGCCCGACGCCGCCGTGTCGTCCGGCACGCCTCACGAAGCGATCGTCGCCGCCGGCAAAACCCCGATCATCCGCACCACCGTCGTCAACGAAGCCGGCCAGCCGCGCGGCGCCCGCACCTTCGAGGCGCAGCTCGACGATGGCCGCTGGATGCATATCAGCGAGCGCCGCACCAAGGACGGCGGCTACGTTTCGGTCGGCACCGATATTACGAAGATCAAGCAGCACGAGCAGAAACTGGTCGAAGGCGAGAAACGCCAGATCGCCACCATCGTCGACCTGCGCAAATCCCAGCAAACGCTCGAAGTGCAAACCGCCGAGCTCGCCGATCTCGCGGAGAAATACGCCGAAGAGAAAACCCGCGCCGAGGACGCCAATCAGGCGAAGTCGAAATTCCTCGCCAATATGAGCCACGAGCTCCGCACGCCGCTCAACGCCATCATCGGCTTTTCCGAAATCCTGGAATCCGGAATGTTCGGGCCGCTCGGCGCCGAGAAATACACCGAATATTCCCGCGACATCCGCGAAAGCGGCGAGTATCTCCTCGAAGTCATCAACGACATTCTCGATATGTCCAAGATCGAAGCCGGCGGCATCCGCCTTGCTCCCGAAGTCGTCGAGCTCGAACCCATCCTTGCCGATTGCCAGCGCGTCGTCTCGACCCGCGCCGGCGAAAAGCACCTCAATCTCGATGCGCAGATGGAACCTGGCCTCCGCCTCAATGCCGATCGCCGCGCGGTGAAACAAATCGCGCTCAATCTCTTGTCGAATGCGGTGAAGTTCACGCCCGTGGGCGGCGCGGTGACGGTACTCGGCCGGCGCCGCGGCGGCATGGTCACCATCGCCATCAAGGACAACGGCATCGGCATACCTCAGGATGCCCTGGGTAAGCTCGGCCGTCCGTTCGAGCAGGTCGAGAGTCAGTTGACCAAGAAATATCCGGGCTCCGGTCTCGGCCTCGCTATCGCCAAATCGCTCGTCCAATTGCACGGCGGCGACATGCGCATCCGCTCAAAGCTCGGCCAAGGCACCACCGTCGTCGTCCGCTTGCCGTTGCAAGCGAAGATCGCGGCGCGCGCAAGTGACGGTAAGACCACTCCGGAGCGTCAGGTCGCGTAGCGCACGCGGCCTTACGGCGTCTTCCCCAAAATCCGCACAAAACATTCCCGGACGTGGCGCTGCGTGTCTTCGACATGGGCTTGTAGCGCCAAAAAGTCAGGCAGATCGGCGGCGCGCGCCAAGACACCGAGCACGCCGACGCTGGCCGTTTTCGGATCGAAGGCGGACGAAAGGCATAGCCGCAAAACCTGCGTCAGATCGTGGAACAAGCGCACCGCGGGCCGCAGCACTTCGGCGTCCTCCACTTTGAGCACGCCGAGCCGCGCCGCCTTTTCCAGCATCCGCGCCGTCGACGTGTCGAGGATTTCCGGCACCGTTGCGGCGTGCGTGAGCTGCAGATATTGCGAGATGAACTCGATATCGACGAGCGCGCCGGCCGCATATTTGAGGTCCCAAATATTGGCGTCGCCCTTTTCTTTGGCAATTGCGGACCGCATTGCGACAACGTCGTCGGCGACGGCCTTTGGATTGCGCTCGCGGCGGAGCACGTCGCGGATCGCTTTCGCGATGCGCGCCACGAGGTCCGGCGGCCCCGACACGACGCGCGCCCGCGTCAGCGCCATGTGTTCCCAGGTCCAGGCCTCGCGCTCCTGGTAACTGATGAAGCCGTCGATCTGCGTCGCCACCGGGCCGGACCGGCCCGAGGGCCGCAGCCGCATGTCGACTTGGTAGAGCACGCCGTAATTGGTCTGCGCCGTGAGCGCGCTGATCAGGCGCTGGGTGAAGCGGGCATAATACTGGGCGCCATAGAGCGAACGCTCGCCGTCGGATTCCGGATGGTCGTGGTCGAAATCATAGATCACGATCAGGTCGAGGTCGGAGCTCGCGGTCATCTCGCGGGCACCGAGCCGCCCGAGCGCAACGACTGCGCTCTCGCCGCCGCGGATGCGGCCGTAGATTTCGGCGAAATCGGCTTCCGCGCGGGAGTGAACGGTGCGCAACAGAACGTCAGCAAGCCGCGCGAATACCTCGCCGGCCTGCTCGGCCGTAATCGAGCCGGACAGGATGCGCGCGCCGATCAGAAACATGTGCTCCTGACCCAGCAGACGGATCGCATCGAGCATCGTCTCGTAGCCGCGCGTTTCGTCGAGCGCGGCTGACAGCACCGCCTCGAGACGTTTGCCGTCCGGCACCGTCCCAAAGAACGTCGGATCGACCAGCGGATCGATGAAGTGCGGATTCTGCGCCAGAATGTCGGCGAGCCGCGGCGCGACGCCGAGGATCAACCCGACAAACCGGATCAGTTCCGGATTTTGCCGCAGCAGCGAGAAAAAGCGGCCGCCGGCGCGCAGGCTACTGAGAAAACGATCGAATGCGGCAATAGCCCCGTCCGGATTTTCCGCGCGCGCGGATTCGTCGATGATGACCGGTACGAGTTCGGCGAGGTTTGAGCGTGCCTGCTCGCCGCGCAGCGCCCGATAAGACCCCGCGCGCCACCGCCGCACGGCGGCGGCGACCTCGTGCGGCTCGCGAAAGCCCATATGCGACAAGCGATCGAGCGTCTCGCCCTCGGCTTTTCCGTCACCCTGCCCTTCCGCGGTCGCAAACGACAGGTTGAGGTGCCGAGCCAACAATTCCGGCGCGCGCTCGAACAGCCTGACATAGTGCCGCTCGACCCTGCGCATATGTCGGAGCAGCGCGCCGGCGAACTCATTGCGATCCTTAAAACCGAGAAAGTGGGCAAAGCCGTCGAGCGCCTCGGGCTTGACCGGCAGCGTATGGGTCTGCTCGTCCGCCATCATCTGCAGTCGATGCTCGACGCGGCGCAGAAAGTCATAGGCTGCCGCAAGCTCATCGCGCGCCTCCTGGCCAATCCATTTTTCGGCGGCAAGCGCATCGAGCGTCGCGATGGTGCCGCCGCCGCGCAATTCGGCATGACGGCCGCCGGCGATGAGCTGTTGGGTCTGCACGAAGAACTCGATCTCGCGGATGCCGCCGCGGCCGAGCTTGATATTGTGACCTTCGACCGCGATCTCGCCATGGCCCCGATAGGCGTGAATCTGCCGCTTCATTTCGTGAACATGGGCGATGGTCGCGAAGTCGAGATATTTTCGCCAAATAAACGGCGACAGGTCGCGCAAAAACTTTTCGCCCGCCGCGACGTCGCCGGCGCACGGCCGCGCCTTGATCAGCGCCGCGCGTTCCCAATTCTGGCCGCGATGCTCGTAGTAATCGAGCGCGGCCTCGGTCGAAATCGCGATTTGCGTCGAGGATGGATCGGGGCGCAGCCGCAGATCGACGCGGAACACGTAGCCGTCCGGCGTGCGCTCTTGGAGAATCTTCACCAGATCGCGGGTCAACCGCACGAAGAACTGACCGGGCTCGACACCGGGCGGCAGCCGCGCCGTGCCGCGCTCGAAGAAGACCATGAGATCGATGTCGCTCGAAAAATTGAGCTCATGGCCGCCCATCTTGCCCATGGCGAGCACAACGTAGCCGGACCCGGCTTCGGGATGATTTGGATCGGCAGGCTCAAGCTTGCCGCGCTCGGCCGCTTCGCGCAGAAGAAAATGCACGCTGGCACGGAGCGCCGCCTCGGCGACATTGGTCAGCGCTGCGGTGACGCGCGCGACCGGCCAGACATTGCCGATATCGCCGAGCGCGATCAGCAGCGCGGCTTGCGCCTTCATGCACCGGAGAATGCGCATCACCTCGGCCGGTGCCGCCGCAGCGGCAGCGGCGCTCCGCGCATCGCCGATGAGCGCGGCCAGTACATCATCGGGATCGCCTTCGAGCAGGCGCACGAAGCGCACGGCGTCGGCTTGGATAAGGTCCCAAAGAAAAGGTGCCGCTTCGGCGACGCCGTCCAACACTTGCTCAAGCGGCGGATAATCGCGGACCAGCGCCGTCAGCGCCTCGCGTACGGTTGTCGGCTCGACGCTCGCAAGCCATGCCGACACGCGCGCGGACGGCCGGCCATTCGGCAGCACCCCGCCGAAACGGCGCACCAAGGCCGTAGCGCTCGGTTCCCGCTTCGGCTTGCCGCCGGCAGGCCGTGTCATCCCGTCACCACCGGTCCAGCGCGCGGCAAGGCGATGATGCTGCGCAAGCCCGGATGATTATCCTCGAGCTTCAATTCGCCGCCGTGGAGCCGCGCCACGGCAGACGCAAGGCTCAGGCCCAAACCCGATCCCGGCTCGGATCGGCTCTGTTCGAGACGAACGAAGCGTTCCACAACGCGGCTACGATCGGCTTCCGGAATGCCCGGACCACGGTCGGCGACGCTGAGAGCGATTCGCTCGCCCTCTTTGCCGGCCGCGACCACGATTTCGGCAGGCACGCCGTTCGCCATACCGTTCGCAGTTTCATCCACCTTGCCGTTCGGCGCGGCATATTTGATCGCATTGTCGATTAGGTTCGCCAGCGCCTGGCTGACCAGTTCGCGATTGCCGCGCACCAGGGCAGCCGCCGGCGCTTCGACTCTCAATTCCAGCCCCTTTTGTTCCGCCAGCGGCTCGTAGAGTTCCCCGACATCGCGCACGATCTGGGCCGCGTCGAACTCCATCATGTTGCCGCGCGCTTGGCCGGATTCGGCGCGCGCGATCATTAGCAGCGCGTCGAAGGTGCGGATGAGATCGTCGGATTCCGCAATGGTCGTCTCCAGCGCCGCACGGTAACCGCTGTCGCCGGTCGGATGGCGTAACGCCTGTTCGCAGCGATTGCGCAACCGCGTCAGCGGCGTCTTGAGATCATGGGCGATATTGTCGGAAACTTCCTTGAGCCCCTTCATGAGCGCCTCGATGCGCTCCAGCATGGCATTGACGTGATCGGCCAGGCGATCGAGTTCGTCGCCGGTTCCGGCGACCGGCAGGCGGCCGGACAGATCGCCGGCCATGATGGTCTGCGCGGTTTCGGTCATGGCATCGATACGTTTGAGGACGCGACGGCTGACGAAGAAGCCGCCGACAAGCCCCAGCACGATCACGAGCGCAATCGACCATTTGCCGGCATTGGCAATGATGTCGAACAGGCGCTCGCGTTCCTCGAGATCGCGGCCGACCAGAAGATGAAAACCGCCGGGAAGCTGCACGACCTGGACCAAGGCGCGGTGATCGTTGCCCTCTGGCGCATCGAGTCGCCGATAATTCGTTTCCAGCCAGCCGGGATGATCGAGCACGCCCGGCTCCAGCGAACCGACATTGCCGGCGAGCCCCTCGCCGGTCGGCGTCGTCACCAAATAAAGGCTCGATCCCGGCCGCCGCGACCGCAGATCGACGACGATCACGAGCCGCCTGATGCCACCTTGGGTATATTGCTCGGACAGACCGTTGATTTCGGTATTCACCGTGGTGGTGATCTGCTCGGTGATCAGCCGGCGCGTATTGAGCGCGAAATAGCCGAGCAGCGAGGCCGCGAATACGATGAACACCAGCAGATAGACGAGCGTCAGCTGAAACGCCGTGGTGCGGAGAAGTTTGCCGAGCGCGGACACGTATCAGGTTCTCTCGGATCGCAATTTACGTTTTTCGGGCTGGAGCTCGCTCTCGGAGAAATCTTCTTCGCGGAATTCGAGTGCCGCGCGTTTGTCGTCACGACGGTTCGCGGCTTCCGCGCGCCGCAATTCGACACGCCGGATTTTGCCGGAGATCGTCTTCGGCAGTTCGGCGAATTCGATGCGCCGCACCCGCTTGAACGGCGCCAGCGCGGTGCGGCAATGCTGGAAGATCGACAGCGCCGTCGTGCGGTCCGGCGCATGGCCCGGCGCCAGCGCCAGATAGGCTTTGGGAATGGCAAGCCGCATGGAATCGGGCGATGGCACGACCGCGGCTTCGGCGATGGCCGGATGTTCGATCAGCGCGCTTTCAAGCTCGAACGGGCTGATCCGGTAATCGGACGCTTTGAACACGTCGTCGGCGCGCCCCACATAGGTCAAGTAGCCGTCCTCGTCGATCGCGGCGACGTCGCCGGTGCGATAGACGGCATCGTCATGCGCGCGCACCCCGCCGTCGTCCCCCTGATAGCCCTGCATCAGCCCGGTCGGCCGCGGATCAAGCGTCAGACAGACTTCGCCCTCTTTGGCCACCGCGCCAGTCGAATCCAGAAGCGCGACGCGATATCCCGGCAGTGGCCGCCCCATGGAGCCCGGTTTGACCTTTTGCCCCGGCGTATTGCCGACCAGCGCCGTCGTCTCGGTTTGCCCGTAACCGTCGCGAATGGTGATGCCCCAGGCGGATTTCACCCGCTCGATGACTTCCGGGTTGAGCGGCTCGCCGGCGCCGATCAGTTCCTTGACGCGCACCGTCCAGGCCGCAAGATCTTCCTGGATCAGCATCCGCCACACCGTCGGCGGCGCACAAAACGTCGTCACGCCGCAGCGCGCGATGGTGTCGAGGAGCCCGCGCGCGTTGAACCGCTTTTGGTTGACGATGAATACGGCGGCCTCGGCGTTCCACGGCGAAAAGAAGCAGCTCCACGCGTGCTTGGCCCAGCCCGGCGACGAGATATTGAGATGCAAGTCACCCGGCCTGAGCCCGAGCCAATACATCGTCGACAGGTGCCCGACCGGATAGCTCTGATGGCTGTGCAGCACGAGCTTCGGTGTCGCCGTCGTGCCCGAGGTGAAATAGAGCAGCATCGGATCGTCGGCCCGCGTTGCACCGTCCGGTGCAAATTCCGCGGCGGAACCGTAACCGGCCTCGAACGAGATCCAGCCGGGCACGTCCTTGCCGACAAAGTCCTTGCCGACGAGGACACGGGTATAGTCTCCCGGCAGATCGGCGAATTTCGACGCGGCATCGGCGCTGGCGACGACATGGCGCACGCGCCCGCGCGCAAAGCGGTCGGCGAGGTCATTGCGCGTCAGCAACGTGGTTGCCGGCACGATGACCGCGCCGAGCTTCATCGCCGCCAACATGCATTCCCACAGCGGCACGACATTGCCGAGCATCACCAGGATACGGTCGCCGCGGCGCACGCCGAGACCGCGCAGCGCATTGGCGATCCGGTTCGAGCGCGCGCTCAGTTCGGCAAAGGACAGCTTCGTCTCGCCGGCATCATCGTCGACCAGCCACAGCGCCGGATGCACATTGCTGCGCGCCATGACGTCGAAATAATCGAGCGCCCAGTTGAAGCGGTCGAGCTTCGGCCATTGGAATTCGCGGTAGGCTTTGGCGTAGTCCTCACGATGCTTGAACAACAATTCACGCGCCGCGAGGAAGGGCGCCGCATTATTTGAGCTGTTATTGATCATGGTCACCTCCCGGCGAATTCCCGTTTCGCCTGACCGCACCGTCGTCCTGACCGGTAAACCGCCGGCAGCCCGCCGGCAGTCTACTGTTTGGCGCTGTCGCGGATCATATAGCCCGCGCCGCGCACGGTATGCAGCAGCGGCTGCGCAAAGCCCTTATCGATCTTAGAGCGCAACCGCGAAATGTGCACGTCGATCACATTGGTCTGCGGATCGAAATGATAGTCCCAAACATTTTCCAGCAACATGGTCCGGGTGACGACCTGGCCGGCATGCCGCATCAGATATTCGAGCAGGCGGAATTCCCGCGGTTGCAGCTGGACCTCCTGGCCGGCGCGGCTGACCTCGTGCGACAGCCGGTTCAACTCGAGATCGGCGACGCGGTACAGGGTTTCCTCGCCACGGCTGCCGCGGCGGCGCGCTAGCACCTCGACCCGCGCCAATAGTTCTGAAAAGGCATAGGGCTTGGCGAGATAATCGTCGCCGCCGGTGCGCAGTCCCTTGACGCGGTCGTCGACTTGCCCGAGCGCCGAGAGGATCAGCACCGGCGTTTCGATCGATTTGGCGCGCAACGCGGCGATGACCGACAACCCGTCGCGTTTGGGCAACATGCGGTCGATGATCAGCACGTCGTATTCGCCGTCGAGCGCGAGCTGCAGGCCGTCTTCGCCGTCGCCGGCCTGATCGGCCACGTGGCCGACCTCGCGGAAGGCTTTGACGAGGTAATCGGCCGCGTCGCGGTCGTCCTCAATGACCAGAATGCGCATGATTTATCGCCGCACTTAAGCGCCGGCTGGCGGGCTGAAATTACTTCTCATGATACACCCCGCACTGCCTGCAAAATAGTGAAGGGGTGGCGGTTGCCCGCCACCCCTCCTTACCACTCCACCGCCAGCGGGGGCGACGGATGCCGGAGGCAGAGTTGGTATTCGGCGGGGACGGGTCTTGCGACCCGCCCCCAGGAACGCCCGCCAGCGGGGGCGACGGATGCCAGCGGATGCCCCTTTGACTTAGAGCCTCGTTCGTGCCGGCCGGGCTCCATTATCTCCTTTGCGCAATCTCTTTACGTGTATGATTGCTCATGCTCACGCATTGCCGAGCGGCAGCGCGACGAATTTCGTGCCGTCGCGTGACTTCACCCGGAACAACACCGTATGCTTGCCGTCGGTACGGGCGTCGGCGAGACCCTTGCGAATATCCGCCGGCGTCGAAACCGATTTTCCGCCGACATCGAGAATCACGTCGCCGACCTGGAAACCGTGCTCGGCGGCGATGCCGCCGTCGGCAACCGCGGTGACGACGACGCCGCTGCCGCCGGAATTCTTGTCGGCGGGCGCAAGCGTCAGCCCGAGCTTCGGCACCTCGGCATCGGGCACTTCGCGCTGATCTTGATCGTTCGACGCCACCTTTTCGGTGGGCAAAGTGCCGAGCGTCAAGGTCACGGTTTTGTCCTGACCCTGATGGATGGTGCCGAGCTTGACCGTAGCGCCCGGCGCCATGGTGCCGATCTTGCGCGCCAGTTCGCGTGCATCGTGGATCGGCGTGTCGTCGACGGAGACGATGACGTCGCCGCTCTGGATGCCAGCGGCGGCCGCGGGGCTGTTCTTCTGCGGCTCTGAGACGAGTGCGCCGGACGCCTGTTTCAGGCCCATGCTGTCGGCAATATCGGACGTCACCGTCTGGATCTGCACGCCGATCCAGCCGCGGGTCACGCTGCCCTTGTCGCGCAGTTGCGCGATCACGCCCTTCACGGTGTCAGCCGGAATATCGAAAGCGATGCCGACCGAGCCGCCCGACGGCGAGAAGATCGCGGTATTGACGCCGATCACGTTGCCGTCGACGTCGAATGTCGGACCGCCGGAATTGCCTTTGTTGACCGGCGCATCGATCTGAATGAAGTCGTCATAGGGACCGGCGCCGATGTCGCGGCCGCGGGCGGAGACGATGCCGGCGGTGACGGTGCCGCCGAGGCCAAACGGATTGCCGACCGCAAGCACCCAGTCGCCGACGCGCGGCGGAGTGTCGGCGAGTTTCACGAACGGGAAATCGCTGCCGTCGATCTTGATTAGCGCGAGATCGGTCTTCGGATCGGTGCCGATCACTTTGGCGGTGTAGGATTTGCCGTCATCGGTGGTGACCTGAACGTTCTCGGCGTTCTGCACCACGTGATTGTTGGTCACCGCGTAGCCGTCGCGGGTGATGAAGAAGCCCGAGCCCTGGCCGGTGATCACCTGATGGCCTTGCGGGCCACCGTTCGGAGCGCCGAAACGCTTGAAGAAGCGTTCGAACGGCGAACCGGGCGGAAACGGCAGATCGTTGTCGTCATTGCTGAAACTGGGATCGGCCGGACGATCGATCTTGACGCGTACCGAAATCACGGCCGGCTTCACCTTCTCGACAATGTCGGCGAAGCCCACCGGACGCTGCGGCAGCTGTTGGACCTTCTCGGTCAGATTCTGCGCCAGCGCCGATCCGACAAACGGATTAGCCGCCATATTCGGCGCGAGAAAAAGCCCAGTCGCGCCAAATCCGGCGATCGCGGTGGTCAGAAGCGCAATGCGGCGCGCAGACAGTGTCCGGCTCGATTGCAAAGAAATGCCATTCATTACCCGTCTCCAAATCGATTGCCCGGTTTGCAACGATAGCTGCCCGACTGGGCTGCCGTTTTGGCCCCGCTTCGCAGCCAAACATGGGACGGCGAGCCTTACCGCGCTCTGTCGGCCAGATTAAAAATTGGTAATGTTCGGAATCGCGCGAAATTACGATGCTGAAACAACAAGTTGCGATCGGTGAATTCATAATAGCCAACGCGTCGTGGGCGCATAACGGCTTCGATCGACGCGCTTGAGCGAAACTCTAGGACAGGCTCTCGCGCCGGAGCAATTCCTCGACGCGGGCTTCCTCGGCGGCCGTGAGCGTGAGGGCCGCGGGTATTGAGCGTCTGCGCCGCGCCATCACGATCATGACGGCAATGCCCACGAGCAGAATGCCGGGCGGCAGGCCCCACAGCGCCGCCGTGTGCCACGACAGCGGTGGCTTGAGCAGCACGAATTCGCCATAGCGGGCGACCAGATAGTCGATGACCTGTTTGTCGGTGTCGCCGGCCTTGATCCGCTCGCGCACCAATACGCGGATATCATGAGCGAGCGGCGCGCCGGAATCGTCGATCGATTCGTTCTGGCACACCATGCAGCGCAAGTCTTGCGACAGCGCGCGGGCGCGCGCTTCCTGTGCCGGATCGGACAGCATCTCATTGGGTTCGACGGCCCATGCCACCGGCGACAGCGCTACAAAGAGCATCACGGCCTGCAGAGTTTTTATCAGGGCGAGTTTCATGACGCTTATTCCGCCGGCTGTGCCACTTCCACGACGGCGAATTTGCCTTTCGCCGGCCGCGGCGCGCCGACGCGCAGCCGCCGGTCGGAGAGCGACAGGCCGCCGCCGAAGAACATGAAGGCCGCGCCGAGCCAGATCATCAGAACGTGCGGCTTGAAATAGAGCCGCACCGCAACCGCGCCGTCTTTGCCGGGGTCGCCGAGCGACAAATAAAGCTGACTGAAGCCGCGCGTCATCAGCGCGGCCTCGGTGGTCGCCTCGTTGCGGGCCGGGAAGGTGCGCCGGCTCGGCTCCATATTGCCGAGATATTCGCCGCTGGCGCGATTAATGCGAAAGCGGCCGACCAGGTCGTGATAGTTCGGCCCCGGCCGGTTGAACACGCCGTCAAACGTCACGCGGTAATGCGAAATCTCGAGCGTATCGCCCGGCTTTACCTCGACAATGCGTTCCGCACCCCAGGCGGTGACGCTGACAATGCCGAGAAGCGTTAAGCCGATGCCGAAATGCGCGAACGCCGTGCCCCAGGCCGAACGCGGCAATCCCAATCCGCGCTGCAGGGCGGCGCGAAACGGCACGCGCAAGACCATGGTGCGTTCGGCGATATCGACGACCGCGCCCGCCATGACAAAAATGGCGATGCCGACACCGAACGGCGCCAGCACCGGACCGCCGTGTTCGAGCGCGAAGGCGGCCGCGATGCCGAGCGCCGAAAGGATCGCTGCCGCCAGCAACCGTTGCGCCGCACCAAGGATATCACCGCGTTTCCAGCCCAGCAGCGGCCCAAACGGCATCGCCAGCATCAACGGAATGAACAGCGGGCCGAAGGTCGAATTGAAGAACGGCGGCCCGACGGAAATCTTGTCGCCGGTCAGCGCCTGCAGCGCCAGCGGATAAAGCGTGCCGATCAGCACCGTGGCGCAGGCCGTGGTCAGGAACAGGTTATTGAAGACGAGCGCGCCTTCGCGCGAGATCGGCGCGAACAGATCGCCCTGCTTGAGGAGCGGCGCGCGCCAGGCGTAAAGCGCCAGCGCGCCACCGATGAAGACAATCAGAATGGCGAGGATGAAAACGCCGCGCGTCGGATCGGTCGCGAACGCATGCACCGAGGTGAGCACGCCCGAGCGCACCAGAAACGTCCCGATCAGCGACAGCGAAAAAGCGAGGATCGCAAGCAGAATGGTCCACACTTTCAGCGCGCCGCGCTTTTCCATCACCACGGCGGAATGCAGGAGCGCGGTGCCGGCAAGCCACGGCATCAGGGACGCGTTCTCGACCGGGTCCCAGAACCAGAAGCCGCCCCAGCCGAGTTCGTAATAGGCCCAATAGGAACCGCCGGCGATGCCGAGCGTCAGACACATCCAGGCGCCGAGCACCCACGGCCGCACCCAGCGCGCCCAGGCGGCGTCGATGCGGCCTTCGATCAGCGCGGCGATGGCGAACGAGAACGCGATCGAGAAGCCGACATAGCCGAGATAGAGCATCGGCGGATGGAAAGCGAGGCCGGGGTCCTGCAGGATCGGATTGAGGTCCTGGCCTTCGAGCGGCGCGTCGGCAATGCGCAGGAACGGATTGGATGTAATCAGGATAAAGAGGTGAAACGCTGCAGCGATCCAGGCCTGCACCGCAAGCGCATTGGCCTTGAGCACCAGTGGCAGATTGGTGCCGAACAAAGCAACCAAGGCGCCGAAGAATGTGAGGATGGACACCCACAGCATCATGGAGCCTTCGTGATTGCCCCAGATGCTGGCGAGCCGGTAGATCAGCGGCATTTGCGAATTCGAATTCTCGTAGACATTGACCACCGAGAAATCCGAGGTGACGTAGCAGTAGCCGAGCGCGCCAAAGGCAATCGCGACGAAGAAGAATTGGGCCAGCGCCGCCGGCGCCGCCATGCTCATCAGCGCCAGATCGTTGCTGCGCGTGCCGACGATCGGCATCGTGCCCTGAATTAAGGCCAAGCCCAGTGCCAGCATCAATGCGTAATGGCCGAGTTCGGGGATCATCCTAGGCTCTCTTGCCTGCGGGGCGCAGAATACGCTTCGCGCGTCCGATAAGCATCACTTGTTCACACCGGCCCATTACTTTGCACCGCCTGCTGGCGTGCCGGCCTGCTTGCCGTAATCGTCCTTCCAATGCCCCGATTTTTTCAGCGCATCGGCGACTTCTTTCGGCATATAGGTTTCGTCGTGTTTGGCGAGGATGGTATCGGCGGTGAACACGCCCGCGCCGTCGAGCGCGCCCTCCGCCACCACGCCCTGCCCTTCCCGGAACAGATCAGGCAGCACGCCCTGATAGGCGACCGGAATTTCACTCTTGCCGTCGGTCACTGCGAAGCGCACAGCGAGGTTATTGCCGTGCACCAGGCTGCCGTCCTTGACCAACCCGCCAAGGCGGATGCGCGTGCCGGGGCTGACGTGTCGCTCCACCACATCGCTCGGCGAATTAAAGAACACGATGGAATCGCGAAACGCGTTGAGCATCAGCGCGACGGCGACCGCGAGCACGCCAAGCCCGCTGCCGATCAGAACCAGGCGCCGTTGCTTGCGTGTCATTATCCCTGTCTCAATGTTGCGAGCCGCTTGCTTTGCATCATCCGCTCAAACCAAGTCCTTCATCCGCTCAAACCAAGTCCTTTGACGAGATCGTCGATCCGTTTGATCTCGTCCGGATGATTCGCCAGCGCACGTTTCGCGTCCGCCACGGCGCCTTTCGCCTTATCGCGATCGCCAAGCACCACGTAAGCCTGCACGAGGCGCAGCCATTCGTCCACATTGCCGCCGTCGCTGTGCAGCCGATCGGCCAGCCGCCGCACCATGCCGCGCACCATTTCGGAGCGCTGCGTATCGTTCTCGCCGGCGGCGACCTCGCCTGGGCTCGGAGCAGCGGTGGAACCAGGCACCGTAGTCACCCGGGCCAAAGCCGCGCGCACGAAACCCGCCCATGGGGCATCAGGCGGCGCACCGTCGAGCAAGGCGCGCCATTTGGCAGCCGCGGCGTCGCGCCTGCCGGCCTGCTCGTCGGCAAGACCGAGGAAATAGTTGGCCTTCGGCTCGTGCGGGTCGGCAGCGACCGCGTGTTCGAACGCAGTCGCCGCCTCATCGGTGACGACACCGTCCGCGGCGGCGACAAGCGCCTCGCCAAGCGCGGATTCGCGCGTCGCGCTGTCGCCGATCAGGGCAATCGACTTGCGCCAAGCCTCGACCGCGTCATTGAAGCGGCCGAGCCGCATATAGACCGGCGCAATCACTTCCCAGCCGGCGCCGTCATTCGGATTGGTCGCGAGATGCGCCTCGACTTGGCCGACAAGGCTCGCGATCGATTGCTCGCCGGTCGGGGTGCTGATGCGGACGAATGCCGACTGGCTCGGAATCTCAGGCGAGCCAAGCCTCAGATAAAAGCCGAGCCCGATCGCCGGCAAAAGAATAGCGGCCGCGACGGCAGCGGCGCGGTGGCGTGAGGCAAATTGCTGTGCCGATGGCGCAGCCGGCGCTGAGTTTTCAGCATCCGCTGCCTCCAAGAGCCGGCGCGAAATCTCGACGCGCGCCGATTCCGCTTCCGCCCCGCCGATCAATCCCGCCGCCCGGTCACGCTCGATCTCGAGAAGCTGATCCTGATAGACCAGCCGGTCGCTGCCGCCGCCTGCGCGCGGATTGTGCCCAAGCGGCCATAACACCGCGCTTGCAGCCGCGACGGTCATCACCGCGAAAATGAGCCAAAGCGTCATCGTTTTGAGCGTCGCATCAAGACATCGTATTCGGGGCTATGCGTATTCGGGGCTATGCGTATTCGGGGCTAAGCAGCACGGCCGCGGCGATGGCGCGAGCGCCTGCCGCGAAACTCCGGCGCGGGCCGGTTATACATCACGGCGCGAATGAGGCCGCAATGGGAACTCGGGCGCGACAATTGAGCGCTCGGCCGAGGGCGGTCCCGCAAAGTCGTTGATTCCGGCAATTGCTGCGATTTACGCCCGCGCCGGCTTGCGCTCGGGCGGCACTGCTGCCTGCACCGCGACCTCGGCGGCCTTGGCAAGGAGGCTTGCATATTCGGCGCCGAACACCGGACGGCAAAAGCGGATCGCAGCCTCAACCTGCGACTGCCGAAACGGCTGATCGTCGTCGCCGGCCTGGCGCAGTGAATCGAGCAGGATCTTGGTGCCGGTCTCGAGAATTTGCGTCAATTCCGAATGGGCGCGCATCGTCACTTCGCTGATCGCAAGCTCCGCGGCATAATGACGGCACGCGCCGACAAATTCGACCCGCGACTCGGCCTCGTCGACATCGAGCGGATCGAGAAGCGACCCTGGCGGAATATCCTCGGCCGGCCGCGGCCGCAGCAAGCGCCTGACGGTGCCCGGCGTGGTCTCGATTTCCGATTTGAGCAAAATCGAAACGTCGCTGCGGATCGCCGCCAATTGCCGGCTCCATGGCGAATCGAACGACAAATCTATCTCCGACCGCAGCTCGCGCGCCGTGTCGTGGATGCCCTTGAGCATGGATACGACCGGGTGCCCGGCTTTGATCTCGGCGCGCAGCTCGGCGACCATATTCTCGGCCTCGCCGAGCACGACGGTGACGGTGGCCGCGTAAGGCGTATCGGCGATGCGGGCGGTATCGTCGCTCACGGCGGCGCGGGTGGCGATGCGGATGAGCTGCCAGGGCGCCGCCACCCGGTTCATCACCAAGATGAGGCCATAGAGAAACACATCCGACCTGTGCGAGCCAAGCTTGTCCAAGGCCGGCTGCGCCGTCACCGTGTCGAGCAGCGCCCGCACCGGGTCAATCTGTTCGTCCTCGAAGGTGCGAAGCTGGCTCGGCAATCGCCGCGCCAAATCTGCAAGCACTTCGCGCAGCGAGAGGATGGATACGATCGTATTCAGATCTTCGATGGCGCGCGGCGTGCCGACTTGCACGGTGAGCCTACGCCGCGCTTTCTCGTCACCGCCGATCTCGGCCACGGCATCTCTGATGCGTCGGATCGAGCGATCGTGGAGGGTACGCACCAATTGATCGGCGCGGTGGCGGTCATCGATCAGCAGGGCGCGGTTGATGTCGTCGCCGAGCGCCTTCACCTCGGCGGGAATGAGATCGCGGCCGATCCAGCCCCAGATCGGCTCAAGCGAGACGCGCGCGATGCGGCCGATGCGCTTGTGGTCGGCGCGGCCGTCGATCAGGAAGGGTTCGAGCGGCGCAAAGAACATGCGCGCGGCGTCGCCGATGCGGGGAACCTGCTGTGCGTCGGCGCGAATGGCGAGACGCAGTTCCTGGAGCACCAAATCGTTGCCGGCGCCCTCTTCGCCACGCAGGAGATTGCGCTCGAGCTGTTGAACGAGCATCGACCGCGCCTCCGGGGTAAGCGTCCGAAGATATTCGCGCAGCCGTTCGATGGACTGTCCATCGCTCGTCATAGTCGGATTACCGTGTTGGACCTAGCGGCTAAGGTTCTAAGCAGCGGGCGCTTAATAAGGGGTTAAAAAATTGGCCTTTGATGTCATTGAGCTAATTGCGATTTGCCTTTGCAAGGCGTTGTTTTCTCTATAATATGCTATTAACAAAGGTAAAGCCAAATTAAGCATTCACCTTTAATCCGGCATTAGTCCAGGAGGTGCGGACCATGACGAAACGCAGATCAAAACGTGCGGCCGACAAACGGCAATTGCGGGAATTGACGATCAGGAAAGCCAAGCCCAGAGACGTCTCGTATTGCATTTGGGACGCCCGACAGCGCGGTCTGGCATTGCGCGTGACGCCGACCGGCGCGAAGTCGTGGAAAGTCGTGTATTCGAGGCACGGCCGTCCAAGGTGGTTGCACCTCGGCCGCGCCGATGCGGGCGGCATCGGATTGGCCGATGCCCGCCAGATTGCCGCCAAGGTGCTGGTGCGTGTCGCCGAAGGTCACGATCCTGCCGCTGAAAAGAAAGCAGAGCGCAGCAGCGGCTCGTTCGGCGATCTGGCGGCGAAGTACGTCAAAGAATATGCCGAGCGGAACAACAAAAGCTGGCGACAGGCCGACGCGCTGATAAAGCGCTACGCGCTGCCGCGGTGGAGCAAGCTGCAAGCCACGACGATCACGCGCGGCGACGTCAAAACGCTGATCGCCGGGATCGACGCACCCATCCTTGCCAACCAAGTGCTCGCCGCCGTCTCGGCCGTTTTCACCTGGGCAATGCGCGAGGAAATCCTCACCGCCAATCCCTGCAAACTTGTCGAGCGCAATGAGACCAAGTCCCGCGAGCGCGTGCTATCGGAAAGCGAGGTGCCGAAATTCTGGCGCGCGTTTGATGACCTCGATCCGACTGACGCGGCGGCGCTCAAGGCGGTTTTGTTGCTCGGCCAGCGCCCCGGCGAAATCGCGAATATGAGGCGCGAACATCTCGACGGTAATTGGTGGACAATGCCCGGCGCTCCCGTGCCGGGAATTTGGCCGGGAACAAAGAACGGCGCGAGCCATCGCGTGTGGATACCGACCCCGGCACGAGCATTGCTTGGCGATACGACGGCGACCGGCTTCGTATTTGGTAGCCGTGGCCGTCCGCACTATGGCCTTGATCGAGCAATGCGCGCCGTCTGCGCCAAACTCGGCGTCGAGCGGGCAACGCCCCATGACCTGAGACGAACCCATGGCACGACGATCACCGGCCTCGGCTTCGGCCGACACCTTATGAACCGCATACAGAACCATCGCGAGGGCGGCATCGCTGATGTTTACGACGCGCACACCTATGCCGCTGAAATCAAGCACGCGATGGAAGCAGTCGCGGCCAAGATCATGGGTTTGGTCGAGGGGCGCAAAGTCGCCGACAACATCGTGCCATTTGTCGCGGTCAACCAGGGCGTGTACTCATAAAATCGAGACGGGTGAACGACGTTGGGCATGTCGCTTTACCCCCGTAAGCGGACATTAGTTGAGCGCGTTGCGATGTCCGCTTTGGGTCAATCTCTACCGTTTTTGCCATGTCGCTATGGCCACCAAAATGGTCGCTATACCCCCAAGAGCGACCATCCGCTGTTTTGGCTAATTCGGTAGCGATGTGCCAATAGCGACACTTTGCGCTGCAACAAACAAAGCGATCACGCGATCACCGCGCCGTCTCACTCGATCACCTCGTCGGCGGTGGCGAGCAGGGTCTGCGGTATGGTGAGGCCGAGCGCCTTTGCGGCTCTAAGGTTGATGACGAGGCGGTACGTCGATGGCTGCTGAAATGGCAAGTCACCCGGTTTCTCGCCGCGCAAAATACGGTCGACGTAGGAAGCGGACTGGCGATAGTTTGCCATTAAATCCGGACCGTAGGAGATCAATCCTCCGGCTGCCGTAAACAGCGACATTGGGAAGATTGCGGGCACGCGGTAGCGTGCCAATAGCGCCACCACCTGCTCGCGCAGCGAGATAACGGTAACGTCGGGCGGAAAAAGAATGCCGCCATTCGGTTGCTCCGCTACGGTCGCTATGCCGCGTTTGACGTCAGCAAGATCGTGAATGGGCAAATTGATCGGCTGAACCCCAAGCTGACTCGCAGCAATTTCAAACGAACGCAGATAGGCGGCACCAACGGGATTGTCCGGGCTATACATCATGCCGACGCGGGAGATGCCAGGAGCAAGCCTCTTCAATGTCTCCAGCATCTTTCCGAAGATCGAGAACTCGATGAGCGAAAATCCAGTCACGTTACCGCCCGGTCGGGCGAGACTTTTCACAGCGCCGGACGCGATCGGATCGCTGGTTGCCGCGACCACGATCGGAATCGAGCGAGTCAATCTCGTCAGGATCGGAATTACACGATCGCCAGTGATAAGAATAACGTCCGGATTGAGCGCGACGAGATTTGCAGCATCGGCCCTCAGCAAATCCATGTTGTCCGTGGGCCAACGCTCGTCGAATTGAACATTGACGCCCTCGGCCCATCCCAGCCTTGCCAATTCCTGCCGGAAAATCTGGACGCGGGCTTGAACTTCCGCGTTACTTTTCGGGAAAGGCTCCAGGATGCCGATCCGCCGTATTCGCTCGCCCGCCTGCTGCGCGCGCGCCGCGAGCGGCCACGAAGCCGTAGCGCCGCCGAGAAGCGTGATGAACTCGCGCCGCCTCATTCTCGTCTACCCGCGCTGATGACGACAGGCTAGCACATTTGGTCCATGTCCGCTTTGGGTCAAAAGCGGAAGTAAAGGCCCCCGACCGCTTATATGAAATCCTGCCGCTGCGCGATGACAGGCGTGGCCGCAAATCACGCTCGACGGACCTCGGCTCGAAAGACGCGTTAGATCGCTTGGACCTGAAATTGAAGCGCATTGTCGCGGCGACTGAGGAAGAGCGCGATTTGCGGGTCGAACAGTTGGAATCCGAGAATGCCGCGCTGAAGGCCCAGCTTGCCGAGCAGCACACGCCGCCAAGCGAACTACCGGAGCAAACAAAGCCACAGCAGCAAACAAGCCCACAGCCACCATTGCCGAAGCCGAACGATCCGATCCCAAAAAATTATTTGCGGCAAGACAATCCATGGAGCGGCGCAGGCGACGGGCATTGGTCGCGCAACATCGGTTTTTTGGGGTCCGGCGAATGATGACGACCGAGCCCATCGCGTTTGTTTGGTACACCGCGCCGATGTGGCGAGCGCTGATGTCGGAAACCGCTGCGCCGATTTCGTATCGCGAATACCAGGTGCGAGCTAACCGTGCGATTGCCGACTATGAGCGGCGCGGTCACAAGGTGATCAAGATCGAGATGGACCTCGCGGCCATGACAGCTTGGTGTCACGCTCGCGGTTATCAAGTTGACGGCACGCGGTTGGCGAGGGCGCACTGATATGGACGCGGATGTGCTCACCAATATGTTGAAGGCAAGCCTTGAGAACAGCGGTGCGGTGCTGCGTCAGCTTGTGGAAACGCTTGAGCAGGTCAAGGCGCTGCGCGCCGAGGTCGCGAAGCTGCAAGAGCAAATGCTTCGCGTCGAGCGTCATCCCGACACCGTGCGCTATTTGAACTGAGAGGCACACAACATGAGCGAAGCTGAATTGAAAAAGGCCGAAGCAACAGCCGCACAGCTGGAAGCCAAGCGCATCAAGCTGATCGCACGCGGTGTCGAGATCGGGGACCAACGCGCCAACGTCTCCTATGATGCGCATGCCAGTGACAATCCGAAAGCGCGCGCCAAGCTTGACGCGATCAATGCCGAAATCGTGGTGCACGCCAGCGAGCTGGCATCAATTGAAGCGGCGCAAAAGACTGCGGCCAATCGCATCGCAACCATCAAGCACCAACTCGCCATCGCCGAAGATCAAGCGCAGGCGCGCGAATTGCGCGAGGCGGTCAAGGTGTTCGTGGCGGCTGGCGAGGATTTGGATGAGGTGCTGGCGCTGTTGGTTACAACGTCCACCGCATGGCGCGAGGCGTTGTACAAAGTGCATTCGCTCGGCTCGGCATTCCCCTCGGATCAGCAAGTGCTGGTGCTCGGATCGGCCGCAGTCTCGACGTCTCTGATGTTAACGCCGTTCAAAAGGGACTTCCAACACCTTGCGCCTGGTGAAAGACGGAATGCGGCTGATCTGTCGCGCACCTGGGCGGCGACGATCGAGCGCAACATCAAATTGAGACTTGGGGAAACTGAACAGCAACAAGAGGCTGAACATGAAACAGCGGCGTAGATTTGATTACAGTCCCCGTCCGGCAACGGACTTCGCGAAAATCTTTGGCAGCGTCAGCAAGGCGCGCAAGGCCAGGCCCGAAGTCGACGATGACGATGACGATCAGTTTGCTGACCGGCGCGGCAACGATGCCGATGCCGATGACGACAACGGTGACGATGGCGGTCGCGACGTCAACGCCATCGGTGACGAAATTCGCTCGGCGTTGGGCAGCGGTGCTGGCAACGCCTTCGGTCATGCGGTCGGCCACGCCTTCGCCTCGATGAAGGTGGCGCACCCGGACCAAAGTGACGCGGCGATCATG
>DASQRX010000106.1:0-28739 GCA_035642635.1 Xanthobacteraceae bacterium | reverse complement strand
GACTTGGCGATGTCGAGACCGATTGTCGTAGTCGCTTGCATGATTGGCTCCTCCGTATCGTGGGAGCCTCAACAGCACCCACTTCTATGGCACTCGCGTGCCGGTGGAGGAGCCGTCCACAGCATCAAAAGCGGACATCGGGCCGCTTCATTCGATCACCTCGTCGGCGAGAGAAAGCAGATTGTCGGAGATTTTGGCGCCGATGGCTTCGCGGTTTTGAGATTGATTACGAATTCGAATTTCGTAGGCTGCAACCCCGGCAACTGGGCTGGCGTGGCGCCCTTGAGAATGCGACCGGTGTAGCCGCGCCGAGTTGTCTATAAGTGTCGGGAAGATCAATGCCGTAGCTCATGAGGCCACTAGCCACGGCGTACTCCTTAAAAGAGTAAATCGTAGCGACGCGGTGGCCCATCGCAAGATCGGCCAGTTTGTCGCGCCGCGAAGTAAAAAACGGATCAGCGGCAATAAGCAGCGCAGGAATTTGCTCGCGCGTGACTGCGTCGAAAGCCGCATCCAGCTCAAGCTCGCACTAATTCGCGTGCGTTCCGCGCAACTCGGCATAGGCGCGGTTCAGCGCCTTGTCGGCATTCGGATCGGATGGAATGTAAGACTGCAGGACCGGCTTCTTGCCACTGACCAATTTTGTGGTCGGTTTCAGATTGCCTGGAAGATCCTGCACCACTTCGATGTCGGGCGAAATGCCCTTGGTCTCGATCGCGCGGCCTGACGGCGTGAAATACTGCTCGGTGGCGAGGCGGAGCACGCCCTGTCCGTGCCCGAGCGGCATTTCGGTCAAGACCGATCCGGCGCCGAAGGAACGCGTCCCGATCAATGTGGCGCGGTGATTGTCCTGCAGCGCACCGGCGACGACTTCGGCGGTAGCCGCCGAACCCGCATTGATGAGGACGGCAACCGGCTTGCCGTTACTGAAATTGCTGGGTTTGACGCGAATATGCCTTGCGTTGCTGCCGTTGCGGCCGCCGATCGAAACGATATCGCCGTCGTCAAGGAATGCATCGCTTGCCGCGACCGCACCATCCAGGATGCCGCCGGGATTGTTGCGCAGATCGACGACATAGCCCTTGAGCTTGTCTGCCGGAATTTCGGCAGCGATGCTCTCTATCGCTTTTTTCAGTTCGTCGCCGGTATTGTCGTTGAACTGCACAACGCGGATATAGCCGATGTCGCCGCCCTGCACTTGCGAACGGACCGAGCGCAGCGTGGTGTGATCGCGCACCAGCGCGATGTCGATCGGCTTATCGTAGCCGGGACGCGCGATGGTCAAGCGGACAGTCGATCCCAACTCGCCGTCGAGCCTTTGGCTGACCTGATAGGCGGTCAGATCGTCAAGCGGCTGATCGTCGATACTGGCGATCACGTCGCCGGTCATGAGACCGGCCTTGGCGGCTGGCGAGTCGTCGACCGCCGTTATGACCTTGGGCAGACCGTCCGCGATCGTGAACCTCAGGCCGATATCGGCGAAGGGGCAACCGCCTGCCGTGCACGTCACCAGGTGGGTTTCGGACTTCGCATCGAGGTAAAACGAATCGCCGAGCCCCGCCACCATGCCGTTGATGGCATTCTCGATCAGCTTCTTGTCGTCCGGCCGCTCGACGTAGTTTTGCCGCACCTGCTCGAAAGCGTCGTCGAAAAGCTCCAGCACCCGGTATTCTCCGGCGTGGACCGAGGATTTGGCGGCCGCATCGGTCGCGACGATCGGGAATTGTGCGGCCAAGAGCGTCAGCACAGCTCCGGTCGCGACGCCAATGAGAACGAATGGAACTTGTTTTGCCATAACGACAATTCTATCGGGGCAATAGGCGTTGTCGACTCGATATCTCAGCCAGGCTCATCTTCCTGTTGAGCGTCTGCCGGTGATGGCTGCCCGCCAAAGATGCGATCGAATGCGGCAACGGTACGGCCCGATCGCTCGTCCGGCTGGTCGGCAACGCCGCCTGCTTGGCCAAGCCTTTGGCGCGGCAGGCCGATCACGGGCTCGGCGAAACGCGCGATGGCTGCGACCGTGTCGGCGAGCGGCACCGTGGAATTGGGTGTCTCGCTGACGATGGTCGCCAAAACCTTCATATTGCGGCCAAACAGCGCGTCGAGCGCGGTCAGGGTGTGGCTGATGGTACCGAGATAAGAGCCGGCGACCAGGATCAGCGGCACTCGCAGCGCCATCATCAGATCGAGCATGGTGTGCTCGCCGTTGAGCGGCGCCATGATGCCGCCGGCGCCTTCGATCAAGAGAATGTCGCGGCGCTGATCGATCGCGGTCCGGCAAAAGGCGACGATACTACCGACATCGATGGCCTGTCCCTCGCGCTTGGCCGCAAGGTCGGGGGACAAAGCGGCGCGATACCGCCACGGCGCGATCCGCTCGATCTCTTCGGCCGTGACCTTAAGGCCAAGCGCCTGAAGCAGAATTCCGGGATCGCTCGATAAAGGTGTTGCGGGGTCAAAGCCGCTGACGACCGGCTTCAGCGCATCAACGAGGCGGCCCATTTGTCGCAAGTGCCGGATGAGCGAGGCGGCAACAAAGGTCTTGCCGACATCTGTCCCGGTCCCGGTGATGAAGATCGCGGTCACGCGCTAATGCCTTATCACGCGCTGCCTGACGATATCGGCGAGGCGTTCGATGTCGGGCTCCGGATGCTGCGCGGTGAAGGCAAAGCGCAGCCGCGCCGTTCCGACCGGCACCGTGGGCGGGCGGATTGCGACAACCAGGAAACCCTCGTCGCGCAGCAGGTCGGAGGCCGCGAGCGCGGCTTCGGTAGTGCCGACGATCACCGGCACGATGGCGCTCTGGGCTTCCGGCAAATTGAGCGCTCGGGTGAATAGTCGGGCTTTGCGCAACGGCTCGGCGGCGTAGTCCGGTTCGGTCTCGATCACATCGAGCGCGGCAATGGCGGCGGCGACGACCGGCGGCGGCAGCCCGGTCGAATAGATGAAGGTGCGGGCGCGGGTGCGCATCAAATCCACGACCGCTCCCGAGGCGCATAAATAGCCGCCATAGGCGCTGACGGCCTTCGATAAAGTGCCCATTTGTAACGGCACGTCGAGCGACCGCGCGCTGCCATTGGCGAAGGCCGAACCGCGCCCGCCGCCGAGCACGCCAAGACCGTGCGCGTCGTCGGACAGAAGCCAAGCGTCGAAGCGCTTCGCGATATCTGCGAGTTCACCAAGCGGCGCCAAATCGCCGTCCATGGAAAACACGCCATCGGTCGCGATCAGCGCGTGCTTCTTGCCGGCGCGATGCTCGGCCAGCAGCGCTTGCGCATGCGCGGCGTCGGCGTGGCGGTAGAGATAAACCTCGGCGCCGCTCAGCTTGGCGCCGGCATGGATGCAGGCGTGCGACAATTCATCGATGACGATCAGGTCGTCCGGTCCGACCAGCGCCGGGATGATGCCGGTATTGGCCAGATAGCCGGAACCGAACACGCAGGCCGCTTCCGTGCCCTTGAGCCGCGCCAGCCGTTCTTCGAGTTCGGCATAGAGCGGATGATTGCCGGTGACGAGCCGCGAGGCGCCGGCGCCCATGCCGTAACGCTGCGTCGCCGTGATCGCGGCCGCGATGAGGTTCGGGTGCTGACTGAGATTGAGATAATCATTGCACGAGAACGACAGCAAACGGCGGCCGTCACGCTCGGCCCAGATCCCGGCGCGTGCCGTGACGAGAGGCGTGCGGCGGAGCTTTGCCCGTTCCAAGGACGCAAGCTTTTCGCTGGCAAATTCATCAAGCGAGCGCATCGCCTTCCTTACTCTGGAACGAACGTGACCTCGGCCCGGTGCAGAGGCACAATGTGGATTGTTTAAGTTCCATGAAAGCGCCGAATGTCGGGCAAATCCAGAAAAAACAAAGGGGTAGGGCGCGCGCCCGGCAGCGACGAGGGGCCGCGGCTCGACCACGTCTGGCTGCCTTATGCGCAAATGAAGACCGCAACTCCACCGCTTGCGGTTACCTCAACCAAGGGCAGCCGCATCACGCTCGCCGATGGACGCAAGTTGATCGACGGCATCGCCTCCTGGTGGACGGCGTGCCACGGCTATAATCACCCGCATATCCGCGCCGCGGTCGAGCGGCAACTCACCCAAATGCCCCACGTCATGTTCGGCGGGCTGGTGCACGAGCAAGCGCTGACTTTGGCGCGGCGGCTCACCACAATGCTCGCCCAGAACGACCCAGCCTGTGATCTCGATCGTGTCTTCTTCAGCGATTCCGGCTCGGTCGCCGTCGAAGTCGCGCTGAAAATGGCAGTGCAATATTGGCGCAATCGCGGGGTTTCTGGCCGCAGCCGTATCGTAGCTTTCAACGGCGGCTATCACGGCGACACAACTGGCGCCATGGCGGTGTCCGATCCAGAGGGCAACTTCCACGCCGCATTTCACGGGCTATTGCCGGAACAGATCTTTGCGGATCTTCCGGTGGATGAGGCCGGCACGGCGGCGCTTGAGACATTGCTGACGCGCCGCGCCGGTGAGGTCGCAGCGATCATCGTTGAGCCGCTGGTGCAGGGCGCCGGCGGCATGCGCTTTTACGACCCGCGCGTGCTCAAGACTTTGCGCGCGATTGCAGACCGTTACGACCTTTTGCTGATCTTCGATGAGATTTTCACCGGCTTTGGCCGCACCGGCCAAATGTTCGCTTTCCAGGACGCCGGTGTGGTGCCCGACATCCTCACGCTGTCCAAGGCCCTGACCGGCGGCACGCTGCCGCTCGCGGCGACCATTTCCGGCCGGAAAATCTTCGAGGCGTTCTGGTCGGAGGATCCGAGGAAGGCGCTGATGCACGGTCCGACCTTCATGGCGAACCCGCTCGCCTGCGCGGCGGCCAACGCGTCGCTCGATCTGTTCGCGCGCGAACCTCGGCTCGATCAGGTCGCGAAGATTTCAGGCGCATTGCGACACGGTCTTGAACCGTGCCGAAATCGTCCCGGCGTCAAGGACGTGCGCGTCAAAGGCGCAATCGGCGTCGTCGAACTCGACCACATCGGCGATCTCGACGCCTTGCGGCAACGATTTATCGCCGAGGGTGTTTTTATCCGGCCATTTGGCTCGATCGTTTATCTCACGCCGGCTTTCACCATCGCCGAGGACGATCTCGGGCAATTGATGGAGGCGGTGCAATCGGTGCTTGCGGCCGACGGCTAGTTATCAATAACCCACGACCGTGCCTTGGAGGTCGTAAGCGTCGGCGCGCTCGATCTTCACGGTTGCGATTTCGCCGACGCGGAGCGGCCGCCGGCTCGCGACATACACGGCGCCGTCGATCTGCGGCGCGTCGCCTTTGCTGCGGCCTTTGGCGACACTCGGGCCCAGTTCGTCGATGATGATCTGCTCGCGATTACCGACGCGGCGCTTGAGCCGCGTCTGCGAAATCGCCTGCTGATGCGCCATCAAACGGCGCCAGCGCTGTTCCTTGATTTCGTCCGGCACCGGCGCGGCAAGATCGTTCGATGTCGCGCCGGCCACCGGCTCGTAACGGAAGCAGCCGACGCGATCGAGCTGCGCCTCGCCAAGCCAGTCTAGGAGCTGCGAGAAGTCCTCATCGGTCTCGCCCGGAAAGCCGACGATGAAAGTCGAACGGATGGTCAGGCTCGGGCAGATGCTCCGCCACCGCGCGACGCGCTCGAGCGTCTCCTCCTGCGCCGCCGGACGGCGCATGCATTTGAGGACCGTGGGGCTCGCATGCTGAAACGGGATGTCGAGATAGGGCAGCACCTTGCCGTCGGCCATCAACGGAATGACCTCGTCGACATGCGGATACGGATAGACGTAGTGCAGCCGCACCCAGACGCCGAATTCGCCAAGCTCACGTGCGAGATCGAGGAATTTTGCCCGCACCTCACGGTCTTTCCAGGCGCTCGCCGCGTATTTGAGGTCGACCCCATAGGCCGACGTGTCTTGCGAGATGACCAGGAGTTCCTTGACGCCTGCGGCGACCAGCTTTTCGGCCTCGCGTAGGACGTCGGCGGCGGGCCGCGAAACCAGGTCACCACGCAGCTTAGGGATGATGCAAAAGCTACAACGATTATTGCAACCTTCTGAAATCTTTAGATAAGCATAGTGCCGCGGTGTGAGCTTGATGCCTTCCGGCGGAATGAGGTCGGCATAGGGATCGTGTTGCGGCGGGGCGACGCGGTGCACGGCCTCGAGCACACTTTCGTATTGCTGGGGGCCGGAGACCGCGAGCACGCCGGGATGGACCGCCGTGATCTTCTCGGGCTCAGCGCCCATGCAGCCGGTGACAATGACCTTGCCGTTTTCGGCCATCGCGGTGCCGATCGCGGACAGTGATTCAGCCTGGGCGCTATCGAGGAATCCGCAGGTATTGACGATGGCAAGGTCGGCGCCTTTGTGCTCGCGCGCCAGTTCGTAGCCCTCGGCGCGCAGCCGCGTGATGATGCGCTCGGAATCGACCAGTGCCTTCGGGCAGCCGAGCGAAACGAAAGAAATGCGGGCGGGGCGAGAGCGGTTCACAGGGGCGTTCACGCAGGCTGCTCACGGGCCGGTTTCCGGGCATCGTGCTCATATCATGCCGGCTGAGCGGGCGTTCAATCCTTTCGTGCCGAGCCGGCAGACGTTCTTTGGACGCGTCCTGCTCCATCTGCGGCACAAAAAAGCCGAGCTAAAACCCTGATTTCACCTCGAGTGGCGAGCAATCATTAACACCCGTTCGGGGGAAATTAAGGATTTGGCTGTCTGCTCGGATTGGGGACGGGTGGTGGATGGCGATTCTTGTGTGCCACCCTCGCAAACCTTGTGGAAATGCCTTAACCCAGCGGTCGCTGCTCGCCGGGCGTTGCTTCGTTTGACCGCTGAACGCGAACGACGGACCTTGATGGTGCAATCGAAGCAAAACGGCGTTGTGTTGCTGGCGGCAAGCCTCGTGCTGGCAGCAAGCCTTGCCGGCTGCAGCGGCTCCACAATGTTCGATCCCGATGCGTCGTCGTTTAAGTCGTCGGGCTATGCATCGGGCAATTCGTCGGAGTGGAAAAACACCGCCGACAATTCGTCCGCCAATACCGAGAGCACGGGCTCCACACCGACGCCTTCGGCCGCGGCGTCGGACAAGAACGAAAACGAGGCCCTCAATTCGCTGTTCGCGCGCGCCGCGCAGAACAAGCTCAACACGCCGCCCGCACCCGCTCCAAGCTCTGTGCGAAATCCGGTCGCGAAATCGATCGTTGTCGCCGACGCCGGCGACACTACGATTCCACCGGCGCCGCCGCCCGCCGCCACGAAAGTCAACGCCGAGCTCCGCGGCCGCGCCTATTTGTTCCGCGGGATCGCCGGCCTGATCTATTCGCGTGGCATGGACAAATTGGCGGAACGGATCCGAGGCATTGGGATTCCGGCGAGCGTCGACACCTATCTGGTATGGCGTCCGGTCGCCGATCAGGCAATCCGCGACTATCGCCGCGATCCCCAGCCGATCATCCTTGTCGGTCATTCGATGGGCGGGGACGCCACCTTGGCTTTTGCGGAAATGCTCAACGCGGCCGACATTCCGGTGAGTCTCATTGTCACCTATGACCCGAGCCGTATCGCCAATAATGTGCCGCCGAATGTCGAGCGCTACATCAACATCTTCCAGTCATCGAATATCATGGGGGGCGGGAATGTGGTGCAGGGCTCGCGTTTCCGTGGCCATTATGCGAGCTACAACCTGAAGGATCACAGTGAACTTATTCATATCAATATCGAAAAGGCGGATCGCATTCAGGAGCAGCTGGTCGCCAAAATCGCCGAGGTCGCTTCTACGCCGGCCACTGCCCAGGGCGAGGCTATCCCGATTCGCTTCGAAGTGCCGGCCGACGCCGCCGTCGAATTATGGGATTCCGGCCAACCGGTGACCGCACATGCCGGCGATACGTTGAAAACCTTCGCCGATGCCTATCACGTGCCGCTGTGGGCGCTCGCCGAGGCCAATTCGGTGTCGCCGCGAACGGCGCTGACCGAGGGCCAGCCCATTATCGTGCCGCGCCATCTTGTTCCCATGGCTGCGCCAAGCGTGGCGACGAGCGCCGTGTCGAGCTACGCGCCGGTCGGCCGCTAACTCCAAAACTATATTCAGCAGCGCGGGGCGAGGCAGAGCCCGCTCGGCTCAAAGCAGCGCAAGAACGGCACCGGCGTCGATTTGCCGTTGCTGCAGGTGTAAACAGTGCACCAACTCAACTGATCCAATCGGACACGCAGCGCCCGTTCGGTTGCGCGCAGGCACCTGAAATTTTTTTCGCTTTCGCCGCCAGCGCCGGAGACAGAGACAACGACGACGCGGCGAGCGCGCCGGCGAGTACGATTTTCAGGATCGATCTGCAACGCATGGAACTGCCTCCGCAACATTCTCCATCCGCACAAAACTTCCATAATCCCGTCGCGTGGACAAGCGGCGGTCGTTGGCAAAGAATGCCGGCAAGAGCGCAATGTATCGCGGCGCGATGAAGCTTCCCGATCCGCCATTGCTTCTGGTCACCGATCGCCATCAGGCGCGGCGGCCGCTTGCCGAGATTGTCAGCGCAGCGCTTGCGGCCGGCTGCGGCTGGATCAGTCTGCGCGAAAAAGACTTGCCGGAGGACGAGCAAATTCCACTGGCCCGCACGCTGTTGACGATGGCGCGCCGGCACGGTGCCTGCCTGGTGCTGCATGGGGAAGCAGCGTTTGCCAAGCTCGCCGGCGCTGACGGCGTGCATTTGTCCTCTGGTAGCGATGTAGCCGCGGCGCGCAAGCTCCTGGGTCCAGAAAAGCTTGTGGGATTGTCGATCCACACCGTCACCGAGGCCGCTTCAATCGATCCGGCGATTGCCGATTATGCCGTTGCGGGTCCGGCTTTCGAGACGCCGAGCAAGCCTGGCTACGGCCCGGAGATCGGCCGCAAGGGCTTGCGCGAGATGGCTGCCGCCGCGCGCGTGCCGGTACTCGCCATCGGCGGCATTAATACCGCGCGTGTGGGTGAGGTGATCGCGGCCGGCTGCGCAGGCGTCGCCGTCATGGGCGGCATTATGCGCGCTGCCGATCCGGCTCTTGAGGTCAGGACGCTGGTCGCGACCCTTAACGGCGCACTGGCGACCAGGGCGTGACGCGGGGAACGATCCGGGCTCTAGCGCGCCCGATAGGTCGCGACACCCTGATCGGGTATCCAGACGCCGGACGGCAACTTTCCGGCCTGCCAGAACACGTCGATCGGCATGCCGCCGCGCGGATGAAAATAGCCGCCGATGCGCAGCCATTTCGGCTTCAGCAAGGCGACAATCTTTTTGCCGATATCGACCGTGCAGGCTTCGTGGAACGCGCCGTGATTGCGAAAGCTGTTCAGATAAAGCTTCAGCGACTTCGACTCGACGAGCCAGGCTTTCGGCACGTAGTCGATCACCAGCGTTGCGAAGTCCGGTTGGGCCGTGACCGGGCACATCACGGTGAATTCCGGAAAGGTGAAGCGTGCCACGTAATTGGCATCTGGATGCGGATTGGCCACGCGGTTGAGGACCGCTTGGTCAGGTGACGCCGGGATCGGTGACGGTCGCCCGAGTTGTGGGGGCTTTTTTGCCATAAGACGACTGCATGCCTTGCTTTGGCAGGGCATGACAAGAGGCTGCCCGATCCTGTAGAAGCGCCTCGAGATTCAGCCGAGGGGAGCGCATGACCGCGATTGTCGACATTATCGGCCGGGAGATTTTGGATAGCCGTGGCAACCCGACCGTCGAGGTCGATGTCGTGCTCGCCGACGGCTCACTCGGCCGCGCCGGCGTGCCATCGGGCGCTTCGACCGGCGCGCATGAGGCGGTCGAACTGCGTGACGGCGACGACGGGCGCTATCTCGGCAAGGGTGTGAAGAACGCCATCGATGCGGTCAATGGCGAGATTTTCGACGCGCTCTCCGGCATGGACGCCGAAGCGCAAGTCAAGATCGACGAAACCATGATCGCGCTCGACGGCACGCCGAGCAAAGGCCGGCTCGGCGCCAATGCGATACTCGGCGTCTCGCTTGCCACCGCGAAAGCGGCCGCCATGGCGAACAACTTGCCGCTCTATCGCTATGTCGGCGGGGCCGCGGCGCGCCTTCTGCCGGTGCCGATGATGAACATCGTCAATGGCGGCGTACATGCCGACAACCCGATCGACTTTCAGGAATTCATGATCGTGCCGCTCGGCATGGCGTCCTTTGCCGATGCCTTGCGGGCCGGCTCGGAAATCTTTCACACGCTGCGCGGCGCGCTCAAGGACGCCAAGCACAACACCAATGTCGGCGACGAGGGCGGCTTCGCGCCGAACCTTGCCTCCGCCGATGCCGCGCTCGATTTCGTCATGAAAGCCATTGCGAAGGCCGGTTACAAACCCGGCGACAATGTTTCCCTGGCGATCGATTGCGCCTCGACCGAATTCTTCAAGGACGGCACCTACATCTACGAAGGCGAGGGCAAGAAACGCTCGCGGCAGGAGCAGACAAAATATCTGATGGATCTGGTCGGCCGCTATCCGATCGTGTCGATCGAGGATGGCATGGCGGAGGACGATATCGAAGGCTGGACCATGCTGACTGAAGCGATCGGCGACAAGTGTCAGCTGGTCGGCGACGACCTGTTCGTCACCAACGTCAAGCGGCTCGGCGACGGCATTACCAAACACTATGCCAATTCCATTCTGATCAAGGTGAACCAGATCGGGACGCTGACCGAAACGCTGGCCGCGGTCGAAATGGCGCACAAGGCCGGCTATACGGCGGTGATGTCGCATCGTTCGGGCGAAACAGAAGATTCGACCATTGCCGATCTCGCGGTTGCGACCAATTGCGGGCAGATCAAGACCGGCTCGCTGGCGCGTTCGGATCGCACCGCGAAATACAATCAATTGCTGCGGATCGAGGAGGAACTCGGCACGCAAGCCGCCTATGGCGGCCGCGCAGCGTTTCGGGCCTTGCAGCGATAGACCTGCGCCATGAACCTGCGCCATGGACCTGCGCTATGGACCTGCGCCGCCTGTTGAGCGGCGCCCGCAACAGCTATACCCTACGATTCTTCTTGGGACGGGTGTGATATGGACAAAACGCTTGAATTGAAGGCGGGAAACCGCCGGCTCGCGGTCGAAAACCTGCGCCAACACATCGCCGCGTCGGTCGATGCCGCACCCTCGTTCGAGGCGCCGTTCACCCATCTGGTGTTCGATCGGGTCTTTCCCGATGACGTTTATGCTTTGATGCTCGCCAATATGCCGGGGGCCAACGACTACCGGCCGATGCACGGACGCAGCAAAGGCCACGATCTCGCCGACGGCACCCATACGCGGGTGAAGATCGATCTGTTTCCCGAATATATCCGCCACCTGCCGCCGCAGCAGCGCGCGGTATGGGACATCGTCGGCCGCGCGCTGTGCTCGGGCCCGGTAAAAGAAGCTTTCGTGCGGCGTTTGGCGCCCGCGCTCGAACGCCGTTTCGGTAGCGGCTACGCCACGACCGGCATGTATCCGATCCCGATTCTAACTCGAGATATTCCTGGCTATCTGATCACGCCGCATACCGACACGCGTTGGAAGGGCATCACGGTGCAGCTTTATCTGCCGCGTGACGCTTCGACGACGCATATCGGCACGATCTTCCATGAGAAACTCGCCGACGGTTCGCTGCCGAAGACCAAACAGATGAAGTTCGCGCCGAATACCGGCTATGCCTTCGCGGTCGGCACCGACACCTGGCATTCGGCCGACGCGGTCGGGCCGGAGGTGCGCACCCGCGACAGCATCTTGCTGACCTATTTCGTTGACGCCGGCGTGCTGCGCGTCATGCGCAATCGCGGCAAGCGGTTCGGCAATTTCGTGCTCAGCGAAGTGCGCAACCGGTTGCCGTAGCCGAGTGTGCCTGGCGCCGTGCCCGTTAATGCCGCTTTAAGCGGCGGCCACACATGGTGGCGGCATGGTCACCCGCAGACGGCTTCGTGCGATCCTCAACGCGCTGGCACTCTACGTGCTCGCAGCCCTGCTGATCGGCTATTTCGGCGTCAATGCCTATAGCGGGGATCGCGGGCTCAAGGCCAAGGAAGATATCGACCGGCAGATGGCGTCGCTCAACGCCGATCTCACGCGGCTCAAGCTCGAACATGCGCAATGGGCGCGGCGGGTCGCGCTGCTCAAGTCCGACGCCATCGACCCCGATATGCTCGACGAACGGGCGCGGTCGCTCTTGGACTATGTCGATCCCAATGACTTGACGATGGTGTTCCAGCCGGTGTCAAACCCGGCACTGGGCTCGCCTGCCGCACCGCACCCTTGACCTTCGCGCGCGCCGTCACGAAATTGGTTTTCCCGACAAGGATTTGGCCGCCACCAGCTATCCCCCGGCCGGGAACGCTCTGACTTCCGCAACAGGGTGATTTCGGCTATTGGAAGAGGCCCGCCTTGCCCAAATGCTTCGTCATCTTTCGAGGACACTGATGGCCGTCGTCCAGACCACGCAAACCGCCGAAAAAATAGGTCCGGCCGCCGGAAATGGCGCGGGTCCCGTAGGCAGCGCGGCAAAGATCGCCGAATTCACCAAGGAGCAGGAGCTCGACGCGCTCCGCCACATGCTCTTGATCCGCCGTTTCGAAGAAAAGGCCGGCCAGATGTACGGCATGGGCCTGATTGGCGGCTTCTGCCACCTGTATATCGGCCAGGAAGCCGTCGTCACCGGCATCAAGCTTTCGATGCGCGACGACGACCAGATGATCACCGGTTATCGCGACCACGGTCACATGCTGGCCTGCGAGATGGACCCGAAGGGCGTGATGGCGGAGCTGACCGGCCGGCGTGGCGGCTATTCCCACGGCAAGGGCGGTTCCATGCACATGTTCTCGCTGGAGAAGAAATTCTACGGCGGCCACGGCATCGTCGCCGCCCAGGTCCCGCTCGGAACCGGGCTCGCCTTCGCCAACAAATATCGCGGCAATGACTCGGTCTGTATCACTTATTTCGGCGACGGCGCGGCGAACCAAGGCCAGGTCTATGAAAGCTTCAACATGGCCGAGCTGTGGAAACTGCCGGTCATCTATGTCATCGAAAACAATCGCTACGCGATGGGCACGTCGGTGACGCGCTCCTCGGCGCAGACCGATTTTTCCAAACGCGGCGTGTCGTTCAATATTCCGGGGTCACAGGTCGACGGCATGGATGTGCGCGCGGTGAAAGCCGCCTCGGAGGAGGCGCTCGCCTGGTGTCGCGCCGGCAAGGGCCCGGTGATTTTGGAGATGATGACCTACCGCTATCGCGGCCACTCGATGTCCGATCCGGCGAAATACCGGACCAAGGAGGAGGTCGACAAAATGCGCAACGAGCACGATCCGATCGAGCAGGTGCGCCAGCGGCTGCTCGACAAAAAGTGGGCTAGCGAAGACGATCTCAAGAAGATCGACGCCTCAGTCCGCGCTATTATCAATGAAGCGTCCGAATTCGCGACCCACGATCCCGAGCCGGACGCTTCCGAACTTTATACTGACGTCTATCGTTAAGTCGCGTTCAGCGCGCGGCGCAGCAAGCGCCGAGTGAGCATCTTGTGAGCAGTCATGCCGACTGAGATTTTAATGCCCGCCCTGTCGCCCACGATGGAGAAGGGCAATCTCGCCAAATGGCTCAAGAAGGAAGGCGACATCGTCAAATCCGGTGACGTGATCGCCGAGATCGAGACCGATAAAGCCACGATGGAAGTGGAAGCCGTCGATGAGGGCACGCTGGGCAAGATTTTGGTGCCGGAAGGTACCAACGATGTCGCAGTCAATACGCCGATCGCTGTGATCCTCGCCGACGGCGAGGACGCGGCCTCTCTCAAGGACGGCAAACCGGCGGCGGCCCGGCCACAGAAGGCTGCGGAAGCCGCGCCGTCCGCCGAACCGGCGAAGAAGGCTGAAGCTCCCGCACCGACGACTGGCGCCGCCAAACCGCCCGCCGCCGCAATCAGGCCCGAGCCCGAAGTGCCGGAAGGCACCGAGCTTGTCACTATGACGATGCGCGAGGCCTTGCGCGACGCCATGGCCGAGGAAATGCGCCGCGATCCCGACGTGTTCGTGATGGGCGAAGAGGTCGCCGAATATCAGGGCGCCTACAAGGTCACGCAGGGGCTGTTGGAAGAATTCGGCGCGCGGCGCGTCATCGACACCCCGATCACCGAGCACGGCTTTGCCGGCGTCGGCATCGGGGCGGCATTCGACGGATTAAAGCCCATCGTCGAATTCATGACGTTCAACTTCGCCATGCAGGCGATGGATCAATTGATCAATTCGGCGGCGAAGACGCAATATATGTCGGGCGGGCAGGTCAAGGTGTCGATCGTGTTCCGCGGCCCGAACGGACCGGCCTCGCGCGTCGCCGCCCAGCACAGCCAGGATTATTCATCGTGGTATTCGCATATCCCCGGCCTGAAGGTCATCGCACCGTCGACCGCGGCTGATGCCAAGGGACTTCTCAAGGCCGCGATCCGCGATCCCAATCCGGTGATCTTTCTCGAAAATGAAATTCTCTACGGCCATTCCTCGCCGGTGCCGAAGCTCGACGACTATGTGCTGCCGATCGGCCGCGCCCGCATCGTGCGTCCCGGCAAGGATGTCACCATCGTCGCCTGGTCCATGGGCATGACTTATGCGCTCAGGGCGGCCGAGGAATTGGCGAAAGACAATATCGACGCCGAGGTGATCGATCTGCGCACCATCAAACCGATGGACACCGGAACCATCATCGAGTCGGTGAAAAAAACCGGCCGCGTGGTGACCGTCGAGGAAGGCTGGAAGCAATCCGGCGTCGGCTCCGAGATCGCCGCTCGCCTGATGGAAGATGCGTTCGACTATCTGGATGCCCCGGTAATTCGGGTCTGCGGCAAGGACGTGCCGATGCCGTACGCGGCGAATCTGGAAAAGCTCGCGCTGCCCTCCGTTGCCGAAGTTGTCGCGGCGGTGAAAGCCGTCACTTACCGCTGAATTGTCTTTTGGTGAGATTGCCGCCCCATGCCCATTAATATCCTCATGCCGGCTTTGTCGCCCACGATGGAGAAGGGCAACCTCGCCAAATGGCTCAAGAAAGAGGGTGACGCGGTCAAGACCGGTGACGTTATTGCCGAGATCGAGACCGACAAGGCAACGATGGAATACGAAGCTGTCGATGACGGCACGCTGGCCAAGATCGTCGTGCCGGAAGGCACCCAGGACGTCGCGGTCAATGCGCTCATCGCCGTGATGGCGCAGGAAGGCGAGGACGTGAAGGCCGCCGCGTCGGCGGCCGGGAAGGGCGCTGCACCGCCACCTCCCGCCGCTGCGTCCGCACAGCTAGCAACGGCTCCGGCGCCGCAAGCCCGAGCGCCTGTACCGCCGCCTTCCGCACCTTCTCCCGCAACAGCGCCGAGGGCAGCACCTGCTCCGGCGGCAGCCACCAATGGTCATGCGGGGGGCCGCGTCTTCTCCTCGCCGCTGGCGCGGCGATTGGCCAAAGAAGCCGGTATCGATATCGGCCGCATCCAGGGCACCGGCCCGCACGGCCGAGTGATTGCCCGCGACGTGGACTCTGCGAAAGCGGGTGGCGGGCTGAAGGCGCCTGCCGCGGCTTCGACCGCAGCTCCGATGATTGCGCCGTCGATGTCGGATCAGCAGATCCGCGCGCTCTACGACGAGGGCAGCTACGAGGTCGTGCCGCATGACGGCATGCGCCGCACCATCGCGCAGCGGCTCACCGCCTCGGTGCAGACCATTCCGCATTTCTATCTGACCGTCGATTGCGACATCGGTAAGCTTCTTGAGGCGCGCGAAGAGATCAACGCGCTCGCCCCGAAGGGCAAGGACGGCAAGCCAGGCTACAAGCTTTCGGTCAACGATTTCGTCATTAAGGCGCTGGCGCTCGCCTTGCAGCGCGTGCCGGATGCCAATGTGAGCTGGACCGAAGGCGGTATGCTCAAGCACAAGCATTCCGATATCGGGGTTGCGGTGGCGATGCCGAATGGTTTGATCACGCCGATCATCCGCTCGGCCGAGACCAAGTCGCTCGCCGCGATCTCGAGCGAAATGCGCGACTTCGCGGTGCGCGCCCGCGACCGCAAGCTCAAACCGCATGAATATCAGGGCGGCACTTCGGCGGTGTCCAATCTCGGCATGTACGGCATCAAGGACTTTACCGCCGTGATCAATCCGCCGCACGCGACCATCTTGGCCGTCGGCACCGGCGAGGAGCGCGCGGTGGTGCGCAACGGCAAGATCGAAGCCGCCCATGTCATGAGCGTCACCATGTCGTGCGACCACCGCGCCGTCGACGGCGCGCTTGGCGCCGTGCTGATTGGCGCCTTCAAGGCGCTGATTGAAAATCCGGTGATGATGCTGGTGTGAGGAAACCTTGCGCGCGACGAACGACGCATAAGGCGTAACGCCAGGATCAAACGAGCATCGCCGTGGGCAGACTAATTTTTTCCGTCAAACCGGTGTTCATCGGCTGGATCACTTTGCTGGTACAGCTGCCGCTCCAGTTGTTTTTTACGTTCTGGGCCGGCGGGTTTTTCGGCGCGATGATTTTAAGTCTGCAGCTTTTTCCGAAGGATTCGCGCGCTCCATTCGTATTTTTCGGTCTGTTGGCGTTTTTTGGCATTCCTGCGGTCGCTTATATCGGCAAGAAGCTAAACTACGCTCGTACCGAATATCGCTTTTTTGACGATCACTTGGAGTTTGAGGAAGGATTCTTTTCGATCAACAAAAAGGTGATCAAATTCCGCGACGTGAAAGAGGTCACGCTCCGCAAAGGCGTTCTTCAACGTATTTATGGATTGGGCACGATCTACCTCGCGACGCTTGCAACCGGCTCGACCAGGGGCGCAAATCCGTTCTTGGCGCTTGGCTTCGGCAATGTTTCCGCAAGCGGCGTAAGCGTCCGCGACATTGCCGATCCGGATCAAGCTTTCGACAAAATTAGAGGGATGATCGACGTGCACAACGATGCGGACCGATAGTCGTTCGCGTGTCGCGCCGTGTCGGCCGACAATGCTGGAAAGAGTTTAGCCATGCCTTTGGTACGGATCGATCTGCGGCGCGGCAAATCGGCCGCGTATAAGAAAGCGATCAGCGACGGCGTCTATCAGGCGTTGCGCGAGATCTTCGCTGTGCCGGAAAATGACCGCTTCATGGTCGTGACCGATCGCGCCGACGAAGATTTCATCTACGAGCCGAATTATCTCGGCATCGCGCACAGCCCGGATTTCGTCATCCTGCAAATCGCCGTTACCAATACGCGCACGGTCGAGCAAAAGCTGGCGCTCTATGCCCGCATTGTCGAACTGCTCGGCAAGAATCCCGGTATTCGTCCGCTGGACGTCATGATCAATCTGATCGACGTTGGCAAAGAGAACTGGTCGTTCGGCAATGGCATCGCGCAATACGTTTGACGGCCACGCCTCAGGCCGGATCGAGGCCTTTGGCACGGAACGCAGCTGCGGCCGGTGGCGAGCGCAAGAACGCAATCAGCGCTTTTCCGGTTTCGGCGTTCTTGCTGTCCGGCATCATGCCGGCCGCGAATGCGGTGATGAGGTTTAGATCGCCAGGCAAAAGGCCGACGATTTCGGCGCCGGCAACATGCAGCAGTTCGGGCTTTTGCTGCACGGCGAGTTCAGCCTCGCCGGAGAGGAGGAGCGTCGCTGAGAACCCGCCCGGCGGCGGATATTTGGTCTTCGGCCGCATTTCAGCGGCGATGCCCATGCGCTCGAGCAGTTTTTCGAAGTAGACGCCGCTCGCGCCGCCGGCGGAGGGCTCGCTATAGGCGATCGACTTGGCGCTGAGCAGCGTTTGCTTGAGCGCTTCGGGCGTCGAAATATCGGGCTTCGGCGCGCCGGCCTTGATCGCGATGCCGACGCCTGAGCTTGCGAGCGCCACCTCGGACCCCGCCACAACCTTGCCCTGCTTAGTGAGCGCGTCGAGGCCGGCGCGGCTTAAGACCAGCACATCGGCGGTCTCGCCGCCCTCGATTCGCTTCACCAGCATCGGCGCGGTGCCCCAGGTGACATGGAGCTTGTGACCGCTCGCCTTCTCGAACTGCGAAAACAAGTCCTCGGCCGCGCTGCGCACACCGATGGTGCTGTAAATTTTGAGCTCGGCCATAAGCGGAAATCACCTTTGCGCCCGTCGGCGATCCGATCAGTACACACCCGAACCTGTCCCGGTTCAACCACTGCCAAGTCGGTGCAGCTGCCGGGCATTTTTCTTGCTTCGTCAGGCCTTTTTCTTGCATCACCACGTCTTCACAGGCAGGACATGCGCCCTGAGTATTTGCGCCGCAGTATTTGCGCCCGCAGTGTTTGGCTTAAGGCTAAGGCCGTACGATGGACGATTTGATCTCAGGCTATCGCCGTTTCCGCGCTAGTACTTGGCAAGCGGAACGCGGCCGCTTCGAGGCGTTGAGCCGGCTCGGACAGCGGCCGCGCGCGCTGATCATTGCTTGCTCGGACAGCCGAACCGATCCGCAAATGGTGTTCAATGCGCGGCCGGGCGAACTCTTCGTCGTCCGCAATGTTGCGAATATCGTGCCGCCTTACGGCCCCGACGACAAGCCGCATGGCGTCAGTTCGGCCATCGAGTTCGCGGTGCGCTCGCTCAAGGTGCGTGAGATCGTGGTGCTCGGTCATGCCATGTGCGGCGGCATTCAGGCTTTGCTGCATGGCGCGCCGGCCGAGGCATCGGACTTTGTCGGCCAATGGGTCCAGATCGCCGAGCCGGCGCGTGCACGCGCGATGGCGGCGCCGCCCGAACAGCGGCAGCAGGTCTGCGAGCATGAAGCGGTTCGGCTTTCGCTCGACAACCTTTTGACCTTCCCCTGGATCAAGGATGCGGCGGAAGCCGGCCATCTGAGCCTTCATGGCTGCTTTTTCGATATCCGTTCCGGCATTCTCGAACGCCTCGGCGAAGATGGAATTTTTCGGCCGATTCCGGACTAACGGTCGTCATCTCTGGACTTGTTCCGGCCACCCAAGTCTATAAATCACCCACATAATTCGCTGTGACGCCAAGTCGTGGACGTCCGCGACAAGCGCGGGCATGACGGCTAATGTGCCCGGAACGTACGAGGATTGAATGGCTGACACGAATTTCGACATCGTCATCATCGGTTCGGGCCCGGGCGGTTATGTCACCGCGATCCGCGCAGCGCAGCTTGGATTCAAGACCGCCATTGTCGAGCGCGAATATCTTGGCGGCATCTGCCTCAACTGGGGCTGCATCCCGACCAAGGCGCTGCTGCGTTCCGCGGAGATTTTCCATTACCTGCAGCACGCCAAAGACTATGGCCTGTCGGCAGGCGAGGTGACTTACGATCCGGGCGCCGTGGTGAAGCGCTCGCGCGGCGTTGCGAAACGCCTCAATGACGGCGTCGGTTTTCTGATGAAGAAGAACAAGGTCACCGTGATCTGGGGCGAGGCGGCAATCGACGCGCCCGGCAAGGTCACCGTGAAGGCGGGCCGCAGCGAAGCGCCGAAAGGCGCACTCGGCGCCGGCTCATACCAGGCTAATCAGATCATCATCGCGACCGGCGCACGGCCGCGCGTTCTGCCCGGCCTCGAACCCGACAAGAAGCTGGTTTGGACTTATTTCGAGGCGATGGTGCCGGAAAAGATGCCGAAGTCGCTTCTGGTCGTCGGCTCGGGCGCCATCGGCATCGAATTCGCCTCGTTCTATCGCACGCTCGGCGCCGAGGTGACGGTGGTCGAGGTGCTGCCGCAAATCCTTCCCGTCGAGGATGCGGAAATCGCAGCTTTCGCGCGCAAGAGCTTTGAGAAGCAAGGCATCAAGATTTTCACCAGCGCCAAAGTGACGAAGCTCGACAAGAAGGCCGATAGCGTCACCGCGACCATCGACGACGGCAAGGGTGGCACGCAATCGCTGCTGGTCGATCGCGTCATTGCCGCGGTCGGCGTCGTCGGCAATATCGAAAATCTCGGGCTGGAAAGACTCGGCGTGAAAACCGATCGCGGCTCAATCGTCATCGACGGATTGTGCAAGACCAACGTGCCGGGCATCTATGCCATCGGCGATGTCGCGGGTCCTCCGCTTCTGGCGCATAAGGCCGAGCACGAAGGCGTCATCTGCGTCGAGGCAATCAAGGGCCTGCATCCGCATCCGATGAACAAGCTGATGATCCCGGGCTGCACCTATTGCACCCCGCAGATCGCTTCGGTCGGTCTCACCGAACAAGCCGCCAAGGACAAGAAGCTCGACATCCGCGTCGGCCGTTTCCCGTTCGTCGGCAACGGCAAGGCCATTGCGCTCGGCGAAGACCAGGGCATGGTCAAGGTGATCTTCGACAAGAAAACCGGCCAACTCCTTGGCGCACATATGGTGGGCGCCGAAGTCACCGAGCTCATCCAAGGCTATGTGGTGGCCATGAATCTCGAGACCACGGAAGAAGAGCTGATGCACACCGTGTTCCCGCACCCGACGCTGTCGGAAATGATGAAGGAAGCGGTGCTCGACGCCTATGGGCGGGTTCTGAATATTTAGGCTGATTCGGTGTTCGTACCGGCATAGCCTATCCGGGGCGGGGCATGCTTTAGCGGAGACGGTTATGCCGCTCGTCGCAGTTAAAATTGCTCGCCCCAAGTTTGCTCACCTTTTGTCTGCATTGCTCGGAACCGTCGTGCTCGTCGCTACGATCGCGCTCGTGGCGTGTTCGGAAAAATCGCAATCGCTCGCTGACTACATTGCTGCGATCTGCGCGTCGCATTTCCGCCACGCCACGCGCGAGGAAGCGCCGTTCCTCGCCGACAATGTCAGCGCCATGTCGAAAATGATGGTCGATATGGGCATTACCCCGTCAGGCGACATCGACCGCGACTTCGTTGCGATGATGGTGCCGCACCATCAAGGCGCCATCGATATGGCGCAGGCCGAATTGCGTTACGGTCAAAACGAGCAGCTCCGGCGCATGGCGCAGGAAATCATCGTCACGCAGCAAGCGGAGATCGCCGCGATGCGGCTTGCCGTCGGCCAGCCATTGCCGTCGGCAACGCCCGCGCCCGATCAGCAACCCATGACGAGAAGCGACAACACAAAGTCCGCGGTCCAGTAACCGATAAGGAGTTGTGAGATGAAATCAGCTTTTGTCCTATGCTTCGTTCTAAGCGCCGCCATCTTCATGAACGTTACGCCGCTGCTGGCAGGGCAGGCGCCCGGCGCCGCGACCGACCCGGATATTCCCGTGAGCCATCACGACCGGGTCTATGCGGCCGAGCAATTCTCCAACACCGTTTCGGTCACCGATCCCGCCGACAACAAGCTGCTCGGTTTGATCCGACTTGGCGAGCCGTCGCCGACGAATTTTAGTCCGTTGTACCGCGGACAGGTGCTGGTGCACGGCATGGGCTTTTCCCCCGACCACCGCACGCTGGCCGTGGTGTCGATCGGGTCGAATTCCGTCACCTTTATCGACACGGCGACCAACGCAGTGAAACACGTCGCTTACGTTGGACGCTCGCCGCACGAAGCTTTCTTCACGCCCGACGGCAAGGAAGTCTGGGTCACCGTTCGCGGCGAGAATTACGTCTCGGTGCTCGACGGCACGACCTACGAGGAAAAAACACGGATCATCACGCCCAACGGGCCGGGCATGCAGATCTTCTCGCCGGACGGTAAATACGGCTATGTCTGCTCGTCGTTCAACCCAGAACTGGACGTCATCACCGTCGCCGACCACGCGATTGTCGGCAAGGTCACGCAAGCAAGTCCTTTCTGCCCCAATATCGCGGCGACGCCGGACGGGGCACAGGTCTGGTTCACTCTGAAGGATACCGGCAAGACGCAAGTTTTCGACGCGCGGCCGCCCTTTGCCTTGCTAAAGACGCTCGACACGGGGCCGATTACGAACCACGTGAATATCGTGCGCAATGCCCGCGGCCAGTTCGCCTATGTGACCATCGGCGGCTCGAACCAAGTCAAAGTCTTCCGCACCGATGATTTCAGTTTGGTGGCGACGATCGCGGTCGGCAAGTTGCCACACGGCATTTGGCCGTCGGGCGATGGCTCGCGTGTCTATGTCGGGCTGGAGAACGACGACAAAATGACCGCGATCGACACAATGACCAACACCGTGATTGCGACGTCACCGATCGGCCAAGCGCCACAGGCGGTCGTTTACGTGCCAAACGCTGTGCCGGTTGCGAGCGAGGCCAACAATGTCGCGATGACGATGATGCCGGGTGATTTTGTCCCCGAAGCAACGGCAACAAAGAACTTGCAACCACTCGGAGTGGCCGGCCAGGCGGCGCATTTTACGATGGCGCCGGCCGGCGGCGGCGCGGCAACTGGAAGCCCGACCAGCGTGACCCTGTTCGATCAGGGACTGATCCAAGTGCTGGAGGCGGCGGTCAGTGGGCTCGAGCCGGGACATCCATATGTGCTCGCTCTGTCGGATCGCGCGGACGGCGGTGGAAAGCTTGAGGGCTTAGCCGGCTTCATGACCAATCCGGCCGGCGCGGCGGTCGTCAATGCAATCGGCCCGATCCGTCAGGTCGTGCAGGGCGACGTCAAGGAGCAACGCCGATACCTTGTGATCGCGCCTGGCACCGCCGCCGAGCCCGGCGCGCCGGTTCAGATCCAACAGGCCCAGTGAGCCGCTATCGGCTTTAACGAAATTGAGAAGGGGCTCGCCATTATGAAGCATTTTCTACTCGAAGGCGAATATCTCGTCCCCTTCGAGGAGTTTTCCGATCTCGTTCCCGCCCATCGCGCCTTCCTGCAGAAAGGCTATGACGCCGGCCACTTCCTGTGCTCGGGCCCGCAAATTCCCGCACGCGGCGGCTTCCTGTTGGCGCGCGCGGAAAGTCTGGAGAAGCTGCAGGAGGTTCTGGCGGACGAGCCCTTCACCAAAGCCAAGAAGATGCGCTTTTGCCGGATCACGGAATTCAACCCGGTCCAGCACCAGCCGATCCTGAGGGACTGGTTCGCGAAGGTCTAGGCCGAACGGCCGGAGCGGTTAGGCCACCAATCCTGCCATCGGCTTCACGCCATCGCTGCCGGGGAACACGGTCTGCGCCAGCACGCGATCGTCGGCGCGCAGGTGATCCTTCAGCACGCCCTTGATCACCGCGCGCAGATCGGTGGTCGGCCTGAGATCGCGGTTCTCGTAGAGGTCGGCGGCTTTGAGGCCCGGCCAGTCGGCGATGACGCGGCCGCCTTTGAGCGCACCGCCAGCCAGAAGCGCGACCGTCGCCGTGCCGTGATCGGTGCCGTCGGTGCCATTGATATGCGCGGTGCGGCCGAACTCGGTGGCGAGCACGACGACGGTGTCCTTCCAGGCCGGTCCCATATTGGCCTTGATTGCGCCGAGCGCATCGTCGAGCGCGCCGAGCAATTGCGACAAGCGGCCGCTGGCGATGCCTTCATTGACATGCGTGTCCCAGCCGTCGAGCGCCAGCGCGCCGACCCGCGGTCCGTCGGGCTGCGCCAGAAATTTCGCGGCGTTGCCGGCGGCTTCGGAAAAATACGCACGGACTTGCCCCGGATTTGGACCACCCGGCTTCGGTGCCATGCCGCCTGAATGCTCGATGGCGGAGATTTTCGAATTGTCCTCGAGCACGCTTGCGAGCTTCACATCCGAATGCCGGTAGAGATCGAGCAGGCGCGCGATGGTATCGTCGCTCGCTGGCATGATCTGCTGCGGCGACCACGACAGCACGGGCGCTGGACCGCGCACCACGAGCGGCGTCACCGGGCCCACCGCGAACAGTCTGCTGCCCTTCGGATCGACGCGGCCACCTGGCGCCAGGCCGGCCAGCGCCCGATTGAGCCATCCGCTGTCGCTCGGGCCGGGTTTGGGCAATCCGCTTTCGAGCAAATCCTGGCCGTCGAAATGCGAGCGCTCGCGGTAGGGCGTGGCGCAAGCATGCACGATGATCGCCTCGTTGCCCTGGAACAGGCGCTGCAAGTTCGGCATCGCCGGATTAAGCGCGAAGAAATCATTGAGCTTCAGCGCCGGCGACTTGCCGTCGAGCGTCAGCGCGTTGCTGCCGCGCAGCGCCAGCCAATCCGGGTCGCCGACCGGCGCGACCGTCGCAAGCCCATCGAGCGCGCCGCGCAGAATGATCGCGAGAAAGCGCGGGTCGCGGCCTTCGGCGTAAGCGAGCCTTGGCAGATGCGCCCAGGCGAACAGCGTCCCGGAAGCGAGCAGCAATTCGCGGCGCGACGGGGCGTGCAGTCTCATGGTCGTCTCCACAACTTCATCGACGCAAGAACTCCGGCGTCATGACCAGAAGCGCCAAGGCCTGCGTCCGGGTCTCGGCGCGCGCGATCGTATTGCGCGTGTCGGGCGAAGCCAGCGGGCCGAGCCCGTTCTTTAGGAGCACCAGCGGATCCGCGGCCTGGGCGCGGCCGGCGAATTCGCTGGCAATATCGATCCGATGCGGGATGCCGTCGACCCAGGCCGCTTCGGTGTCGGGATAGCCGTTCGGCGCCGCCGGCCGCCACAGCGGCTCGCCGAGCGTCATCTGCGCATACATGATGCGGCCGATCGGAATTGTCGCTTGCGCGCCGTTGAGACGAATGACGCCAGCAATCCACTCAGCCGGCGGTTTCAGCTTTTGCCGCTGCGGCGTCCAGGATTCATCCGCCATGACCAGTGTCTTGGCGACTTCCTTGAGATCGCCGTCGGTCGCAGTGAAAGTTTTTGCCAGTTTGGCGACCAGAGGAGGTGGCGGATTGTCGGCAACGAAATGGCTGGCAAGTTTTCCGGCAAGGTGTTGCGCGGTCGACGGAAGGCGCGCGAGATCGGCCAGCACGGCGCGGCCTTGCTCGACGCCGGTATCGGGATAGCGCTTGCCGAGGACGACCTGGTCGCCCGGCTCATGCAGGCGCTTGACGAAGGCAAATTCGCCGCCATGGTCAGGCTCCGATGGCGGAATCCACGCCCATCCGGTCAGCACTTTAGCAAAGCTCGTGACGTCGGCTTGCGTATAGCCAGAGCGAACGCCAAGCGTATGCAGTTCAAGGGTCTCGCGCGCGAGATTTTCGTTAAGGCCCTTGTCGCGATTGATCCCGGCTACGGAATTCGCGCCCATCGATTCGACGTTGTCGAGATAGAACAACATCGCAGGATGGCTTTCGACCGCGAGCAGCAGGTTGGCGAAACGGCCGAGCACGTGCGGGCGGATCGCCTCGCGTTCATAGGGCCCGGCCATGCCCACGACTTTGTCCGCGGAAATACAGAAGTGGTTCGACCAGAACCACACCAGCCGTTCGACAAAGCCGATATCGGCGGTCGTTGCGGCGTCGAAGCGCACCTTGGCCTCGCTCACAAGAAGTTGCTGCGGCAGCGGCGGCGGCTGGTTGGCGGGCTTCGGCGGCGGCGCGGCCGCCACTGGTGCGGTGTTGGCCGCATCCGACATGCCCGCGGCCCCGCTCATTGACCCACTCATGGACGCATTGCTCGCGTCGGCCTCTCGCTTGGCGCGCAGCGCGAGTTTTTGCTCCGCCTGTTGCTGGGCGCGAAAGTCGAAGACTTGCCGCGCCGAGTCGGCGGCTGACGGCAGAATTGCTGCAATCTGTCCGGCGCCGGGGCGATCGAGATCGGCGATTAGGGCGCCGCGCGGATCATTGGCGATCGCCGCGATCGAATCGCCGACTGGCCCGAAGCCAAATCGATGAAGCGCAAGCGCTGCCGCGTCTTGTCCGCGAGGGGTCATGAATTCCTCCCGCGATGCCCCGAATCGCGATGCCAATGACTATGGATTTTATTGTGGCGAAAGTTTCGTTGGGAAACGGCGAAAACCCACCAGAAACCTAACCTTTTGTTCATGCGATTGGTCGTTGGCGGGACGCGCGGCGGGCGGAACCCAAACCTTGCGGCGCAGCAAACGGAGCCGTAAGTATCTTTTGCAGGCTTAAGCCCGCTCAACCCGTTCTGTTCGATGGCCGTTTTAATCGACACGCTTGCTGATACGTCAGGCCGCCCGCGCCATCCCGAGAAGGCGCACCGGCCGGATCAGCCTATTTTGCGCAAGCCCGACTGGATTCGCGTCAAGGCGCCGGTTTCGCCGGGCTATAGCGCGACCCGGCAGATCGTGAAGGAGAACGGTCTGCACACGGTCTGCGAGGAAGCCGGCTGCCCGAATATCGGCGAGTGCTGGGACAAGAAGCACGCCACCTTCATGATCATGGGCGACACCTGCACGCGGGCCTGCGCCTTCTGCGACGTCAAGACCGGACTCCCTGGCGCACTCGATCCGGCCGAGCCGGCGCACGTGGCGGAGGCGACAGCGAAGCTTGGACTGGCGCACATCGTCATCACCTCGGTCGACCGCGACGATCTCGACGACGGCGGCGCCGCGCATTTTGCCGCCGTTATCGGCGCCATTCGCGAGCGCTGCGACAACACCACGATCGAAGTGCTGACGCCCGATTTTCAGCGCAAGGACGGTGCGGTGGAAACCGTGGTTGCGGCGCGGCCCGACGTGTTCAACCACAATCTCGAGACCGTGCCGTCGAAATATCTCACGGTTCGCCCGGGCGCACGCTATTTCGGCTCCATCCGGCTCTTGCAGCGCGTGAAGGAAATCGATCCGAACATGTTCACCAAGTCCGGCATCATGGTCGGGCTTGGCGAGGAGCGGAACGAGATCCTGCAAGTGATGGACGATCTGCGCGCAGCTGGCGTCGATTTCCTCACCATCGGCCAATATTTGCAGCCGTCACGCAAACACCATCCAGTGATGCGCTTCTTGCCGCCGGATGAATTCGATTCGCTTGAGACGATCGCCTACGCCAAGGGATTTTCGCTGGTTTCAGCGAGTCCCCTGACGCGCTCCTCGCATCACGCAGGCGAAGATTTTGCCCGGCTGAAGGCATCCCGGACGGCGCGTTGATTGATGCCGCAATTCTCGACCAAGCGGCGGGTGCGGCATTCGGCGTCCGACATGTTCGATCTCGTCGCCGACGTCGAGCGCTATCCACAATTCGTGCCGTTATGCCAATCGCTGCGCGTACGCAAGCGGACGATCGAAGAGGACGGGAAAGAGGTGATCGTCGCCGACATGACGGTTGCCTACAAGTTCATCCGCGAGACCTTCAAGAGCCGCGTGACGCTCGAGCGCCCGGAGCTCGAAATTCTGGTAGAATATCTCGAAGGCCCGTTTGTGAAAATGAACAATCGCTGGAATTTTCGGCCGGCAGGCGACGGCGCTTGCGATGTCGAATTTTCTATCGCCTACGAGTTCCGCAGCCGCACCCTGGGCGTCCTGATGGGCGGGATGTTCGAGACCGCGTTTCGCCGCTTTTCCGCGGCCTTCGAGCGCCGCGCCGACGAGGTCTATGGCGGGCAGCCCGCGTAGCGGTGGTGATTCTCGCTTAACTATTTTCATCGATCAAACGGCGGGACTATCGAAATCCCGCGTATAAAGGCGGATAATACCCGCTCCGAAAAGTTCCTCGCTGAGAGCGCGATGACCTTGAGAACACCACTCGCTGTTGCGGCCGCCATCCTCCTTGGTCTCACCTTGGCCCAGGTCGATGCCACAGCGCATGGCTTTGGCGGCGGACATGGCTTTGTTGGCCATTTTTCCGGACACTTTCCTGGCCACTTCCCCGACCATGGCTTCGCGCACGGCGAACACCATGGGCATTTCGGCCACCACGATATGCACCATTGGGCCGGCGGTCACTTCGGTCATGGTCACTTCGGCAATGGGGAAAGCGCCGCAATGGGCGGTCATTTCGGACATTGGCAGCCGGGTCATTGGCACGTCTCGTCCAGCTTCGGCGATCACAGTCATTGGTCGCCGGCTCTCCAAGGCGTCTGGGGCAAGTAACGCGCTGGGCGCCTAGCCGCGATCCTCTTTCGCTAATGCTTCGAGCATCGCCAGCGCTTGTGCGACCGAATGCGTCCGCACGCGGCGGCGTCCGATATTGCCGTAGAGCCGGCGCTGCGCGAGGCGCTTGCCATGGCGGCGCCCGGCGGCGAAATAAACCAGGCCGACTGGCTTCTGCCTGGTACCGCCCCCCGGGCCGGCAATGCCGGTAATCGAAACCGCGATATCGGCCAGCGAGTTTTTCAACGCGCCTTTGACCATGGCGGCTGCGGTCTCGCGGCTAACCGCGCCGTGCAGCTTCAGCGTTGCCGCCGGCACGCCGAGCATCTTTTCCTTCGCCGCATTCGAATAAGTGACGAAGCCGCGATCGACCACGTCCGACGAGCCCGCGATTTCAGTGAGCGCGCCGGCGACGAGCCCGCCGGTGCAAGATTCCGCGGTTGCGACATGCAAGCCGCGCTTGCGGCATAGATCGAGAACGCGGCGCGCCATGCGACGCAGCTCTGCCGCGGTCACACTGCGTTTCATCCTAAGCCGACCACGGTAAGCGAATGGTCGCCGTCGCCATCGCGACGATGCCTTCGCTGCGGCCGGTAAAGCCCATTTTCTCGCTCGTCGTCGCTTTGATAGCGACCCGATCGGCGGCAATGCCGGCGATCTCGGCAATACGCGTCCGCATGGCGTCGCGATGCGGCGAAACCCGCGGCGCTTCGCAGACGACGGTCACGTCAAGGTTGGCGATTAAGCCTTTGCGGGCGCGCACGCGTTCGCAGGCGAAAGCAAGAAAGCGGTCCGACGACGCGCCTTTCCATTGCGGATCGCTCGGCGGAAAGTGCGAGCCGATATCGCCGTCGGCAAGCGCGCCGAGGATGGCGTCCACCAGCGCATGAAGCGCGACGTCGGCGTCGGAATGCCCGGTCACGCCATGCGAATGCGGAATGCGCACACCGCCGAGCATCACATGGTCGCCGTC
>DASQRX010000105.1:0-52229 GCA_035642635.1 Xanthobacteraceae bacterium | reverse complement strand
TCCCGCGTGAGCGCCTTCAGACGGCGACAATCACCGGGCTTGAGAGTGATGGAAATTCCGTTTCGCATACGCCAGACTCGCATGTGTCGAGTCCGGCGGGAATCCCTCCCAGGATTCAAATGTTAGATTTGGTCCACTAGGGCGTGTACTCGTAAACGGGCAGCGATATAGCCTTTGTCAAAAATTGAGCCAGATCGAAATAATCTTGCCCAAGCGTCTCCACGCCAATACTCTTTTGGTAAGATAGTTGCGATATTTCTCATAGTTGGACCGCCAACTTTTGGTTTATTATTCTACTTGGTAGGAAATCTCGGTACTCGCAACGGCGAGACAATTCATGCAACGATCGGCGAAAGTTTTGGAGTGGTTTTTAGCCTCTATGGATTATTAGCTTGCTATGTTGTCGGGTTTGTCCCATCGCTAATCGTCGGCTTTGCGTACTCAAGAAGCTATCGTCATAGAACTATTAGCCGCCGACTTTTCGTCGCTGCTATCATCGGAGCGGCCGTTTATTTCCTTGTATGCGCTCTAGTCTTGTTATCCATTTTTGGTGGTCGAATGGAAACTGATTGGCCATTCGTCGCTTATGCAGCAGGCGCGGGCGCGGTCTCGGCTTTCTTTTGTGCCTTGATCGTGGAGTACTGAAGCCCGATGCGAGCCGCCTACAGCGTGCAGATATCAGAGGCAAATGTCGGCTTGTGGCACAAAGCGGACATTCCTCGATGTCCGGCTCATGTCCGGTTTCGGGGGTAAAGCGGACATGACCCAAGTCGGCCGCGACGTCTGTTAATGACTCATAGCGGACAAACGGCAGCCGATTTTGCTGTGATGCACAATACATCTCCCGTTCAATAATGTGGTAGGGTGTAGGCCTTGGACTAAGAGGAAGAGCGTGAGGCGGCGCGATTTTCTCGCAGCACTCAGTGGCGCGGCGGCGGCATGGCCGCATGCGGCGCGGGCGCAGCAGGCCCGCGGCATACCCACCGTGGGCGTCCTCACGGCCGTTGTGGAAAGCGACGCCGAAAGTCAGACGCGCATCACCGCATTCCGTCAGAGTTTCGAGCGGCTGGGCTGGAAGGATGGCCAAAGCGTTCACCTCGAGTACCGCTGGGCCGCCGGAAAAATGGATCTCATCGAGCAATACGCCCATGAAATGGTGGCGCTCAATCCCGAAGTAATTCTTGCCAGTGGCACGCCGGTTGTGGCTGCGCTACAGAAAATTACCGGCTCAATCCCTATCGTTTGTGCACTGGTCAATGACCCGGTTGACCTAGGTTTCGTCAAAAGTCTTGCGCGTCCAGGCGGCAACATCACGGGTTTCACGTATATCGAACCCGAATTGATCACTAAATGGATGGGGTTACTCAAAGACGCAACGCTTGATCTTCGCCGCGCCGCGCTCCTGTTCAATCCTGCCACCGCGCCCTTCTATCGGTATTTTCTGAGCCAAATCGAGACCGCGCATCTGCCAGGTTCAATCGCTCTGGAGAAAATGCCTGTTAGCACTCCCGCGGAAATGGAATCCGCCGTCGCCGTACTAGCGCAAAGGCCGGGTGGTTCTTTGATGGTCGGACCCGACCCGTTCACGATCGTCCACGTCAACGAAATTGCGCTGCTTGCGGCGAATAACCGGCCCCCGTCGATCTCGGTTTACCGACCTTTCGCCGTTGCGGGCGGTCTTATGTCTTATGGACCGGACACGGCGGAAATATTCCGCCAAGCAGCCTCCTACGTGGACCGCATCCTCAAGGGCGACCACGCGGCCGACCTCCCGGTGCAACAGCCGACAAAGTTCGAGTTCGTCGTGAATCTCAGAGCCGCAAAAGGGCTCGGTCTGAGTTTTCCACCGACATTGCTCTCCCTCGCCGATGAGGTGATTGAATAAGGGGCTGCCTTGCTGCGATTGCTCACAGCCGCTTTTGGCACTTAGCGGACGTCGAACGAAGCCCGGGTAATGTCCGCTATTGGGGGCAAAGCGGTCATCGCTTTAGCGGGCGTTGATGTCTGCTAATGTCCTAAAGTGGACATAGCGATCCGGAGCGCGCCTCTATCTCAAGGGTGTACTAGGGTGTGGTCCTGGGCCTGGGGATAGCCCATGAGGCGGCGGGAGTTCATCACGTTACTCGGCGGCGTTGCCAGCGCGTGGCCGTTCGCCTTGCGCGCGCAGCAAGTGCCATGCCGGTGATTGGCATGCTGAGTAGCTTTTCGGCCAATGCGCGGTTCAATGCTGGGTTCAGCCAGGGCATGAAGGAGTTAGGGCTTAACGATGGCCGAGACTATGTGATCGAGTACCGTTATGCGGAAGGTCGCTACGACCTGTTGCCGGCACTCGCGCAGGATTTGGTCGGCCGACAGGTAGCAGTCATCTTCGCAACCGGGAGCGCCCGAACTTTGCGCACCAAACTCACCCCATCAACGTCACCGGCTCGCGGCCGATGAGGCGGGCGAGCGAACGCAGCCGGTTCAAGACCCGTTCGCCCGACAGCGCTGCGAATTCGCCCGGGAGCCGCAGCGCCAGACGGTGCCGCTCGACGGCGAGCGAGGTTTCGGTCAGCACGCCCGGCATCGCCGCGGAAATCACGTACGCGAGCCGCATCCCGGCGCCGAGCACGCGGGCGCGGTCGAGCATGCGCGTTGAGACAAGTTCGCGCAGCCGCGGCGACAGCTCGTCGTCCATCACCAGGCCGGCATGACGGAAGAATACGGCGAGCGCCAGATAAGCACGGCCCGGATGGTCGATCGCCATGAAGCCGGCGTGCGCAATGATGTTGAGCGATTGCTCGCCGCGATAATCCGGATGCGCGCGCCAGCCGATATCGGCGAGAAGACAGGCGGCATGGCGGAGCCGGCGCTCTTCGCCGGTTTCGTCGAGGCCGGACGTCACCATGAAGCGGTCGGTCCACTCCATCAGCTCCTCGCCATGCTGCGGCGAGCGCGAGCGCAGCTGATTGAGATGGCGCGCCCCCTCGATCAGCGCATCCTTCTCCTTGTCCTTTTTCTTCAACAGCGAATAGAGCAATCCCTCGCGGACGCCGAGCGCCGAGAACACCACCTGGCGCGGCTTGCCGATCCGCAGGATATTTTCCAGCACAAGCGCGGCATAAGGCAGCAACGGCCGCCGCGCATTATTCACGATCTCGATATTCGACAGCGTCTCGACATCGACCCGATGCAGCAATTTGGCGAATTCGAGCGCTTCGTCGGCGGCGATCGCATAGCCATGCATCACGTGCAGCGGATAGCCGGTCTGCCACATGTGCAACCGGGCGAGCGAGCGCCAGGTGCCGCCGACCGCATAGAAGATGCGATCCTCGCAGGCTCGCAGCATCGGCAATTCGCTGAGCGTCTTGCTCACGAACTTCGCCGCTTTTTTCACCGACTTCGAGGAAATGTCGGCGAGCGCCAGTCCGCCGAGCGGACGGGTCACGCCGTGCCGCGCTTGCGTGCCGCGCACATCGACAAGCTCGAGCGAGCCGCCGCCGAGGTCGCCGACGATGCCGTCGGCGCGATGCACGCCGGAAATAACGCCGAGCGCGGTGAGATCGGCCTCGCGCCCGCCCGACAGCACTTCGATATTAGTGCCAATCGTGGCTTCGGCGAGTTTGATGAAGGCCGGCCCGTTCTTGGCGTCGCGGCAGGCGGCGGTGGCGATGGCGAGCGTTTTCTTCACGCCCATGGTGCGGCACAGCGCGCGAAAGCGCTTGAGCGTGACGAGCGCGTGCTGCACGGCGTCGGCGGCAAGGAGTTTCGTCGACTGCACCTCGCGGCCGAGACCGCACAAAGCCTTTTCGTTGAAAATTTCGGTCGGGCTGCGCGTCAGCCCCTCATAGGCGACAAGGCGCACGGAATTCGAGCCGATATCGATCACGGCGATCGGCGGGCCGTGGTCGAGGCGTCCTTGAGCGTCGTATTGGGCAAGCGTCATCGATCGCGATCAACGCAAAGGTCGGCGACGGCAGGTTCCGCCCGATGGCCGCGGATCGTCAGTCGCAGGAATTTTCGGCTTGGTCTCGCCGCTTGGGTCTCGCCCCCTTGGCCCGGCAGGGCGGCACTGATTTATCCTATGCGATTCGCGGTTGCGTCACACCGCTCACGCCCGCCGGTTCACACAGGTTCCGGGCGATGCCGCAAGCGGGGCACGGAATCCTTGGGCGACTTGCCGCGTCCCGACAGACTCGGATTGGTCATGAAGTAGGTTGTGCAGTTGAACACTTCCTCACCCGGCGCGGGCTTGATGCGCGCGGACGAGCCGTCGCCCAGAAGCTGCCAGCTCTGCTCGTTGTCTTTGAGATTGGCGACCATGATCTGATCGAGCACCTGCTCGTGCACGGTCGGATTGAGGATCGGGCACAATACTTCGACGCGGCGGTCGAGATTGCGCGGCATCATGTCGGCGGAGGCGATGTAAACGGCGGCCTTCGGATGCGGCAGGCTGTGGCCGGAGCCGAAGCAATAAATGCGGCCGTGCTCGAGGAAGCGGCCGACGATCGATTTGACGCGGATATTTTCGGAAAGTCCGGGAAGGCCCGGCCGCAAGCAGCAGATGCCGCGCACCACGAGCTCAATCGGCACGCCGGCACAGGAGGCGCGATAGAGCGCATCGATAATGTCGGGATCGACCAGCGCGTTCATCTTCATCCAAATCGCGGCCGGCCGCCCGGCTTTGGCGTTGGCGATCTCTTCGTCGATATGGGCGTAAATGCGATTGCGGAGCGACAACGGCGAAACCGACATGCGCTCGAGCTCGGCTGGCTCGGCATAGCCGGTAACGAAATTGAAAACCCGGATGACGTCGCGCGCGATTACGGGATCGCAGGTGAAGAACGACAGGTCGGTATAGATGCGCGCGGTCACCGGGTGATAATTGCCGGTGCCGACGTGGCAATAAGACGCGAGCAAGGTGCCCTCGCGGCGCACCACGAGCGACAGCTTGGCGTGGGTTTTCAATTCAATGAATCCGAACACCACCTGCACGCCGGCGCGCTCGAGATCGCGCGCCCAGCGGATATTGGCCTCCTCGTCGAAACGCGCCTTCAGCTCGACGAGCGCCGTGACCGACTTGCCGGCTTCGGCCGCCTCGGCGAGCGCCCTGATGATCGGGGAATCGGCCGAGGTCCGATAAAGCGTCTGCTTGATGGCGACGACATCCGGATCGCGCGCCGCCTGCTGCAGGAAGTTCACCACCACGTCGAAGGTCTCGTAGGGGTGGTGAATGACGAAATCCTTCTGCCGGATCGCGGCGAAACAATCGCCGCCATGATCGCGGACGCGGTCGGGATAGCGCGGCGTGTACGGCACGAATTCGAGATCCGGCCGGTTGAGATTCGCGATCTGGCCCATCTCGTTGAGCGCGAGCACACCGTCGACGCTGAACACGCCTTCGTCGGTGACTCCAAGGATGTGCTGCACGAAGCGCCGCAGCTCGACCGGCATCGTCGCTTCGATGTCGACCCGGATCACCGATCCGCGGCGGCGGCGCTTGAGCGCGGTCTCGAACACGCGCACCAGGTCTTCGGCCTCTTCCAGGATTTCAACTTCGGAATCGCGGATGACCCGGAACGCACCGAGCCCCTTCATGGCATAGCCGGGGAACAGTTTGCCGATGAACAGGCTGGTGACGCCTTCGATCGAGATCAGCCGCACTTCGCCACCGTCGCCGGAATGCGGCAACCGCACGAACCGCTCGATGCGGTTCGGCATCCTGATCAGCGCGTTCATCGCCTTGCCGTCTTTGACCCGCGATAGCTGTAACGCGATGGTGACGCCGAGATTGGGAATGAACGGGAACGGATGCGCCGGGTCGATGGCGAGCGGCGTCAGCAAGGGAAAGACTTGGGCGAGGAAGTAATCCTCGAGCCAGGCCTTCTCCTGCCGGGTCACGTCCGGCCCGTCGATCAGCACGATGCCGGCCTGCCCGAGTTCCGTCCGCAGCTCGCGCCACTGCGCCTGCTGATCCTCGACCACGATCGAGACGGCTTCCGCGATGCGCTCGAGTTGCTCACCGGGTGTCAGACCTTCCGGGCTCTTGCTGGTGATGCCCTCGCGCACCTGCGCGCCGAGACCGGCGACGCGGACCATGAAGAACTCATCGAGGTTGTTGGCGGAGATCGCCAGGAATTTCAGCCGTTCGAACAGCGGATTTATCCGGTTGGCGGACTCCTCCAGCACGCGGCGATTGAAGTTCAACCAAGACAACTCCCGGTTGATGAAACGGTCCTGGCTGGTCAAAAGATTCGCGCCCATGCGGCGCGACGCCTGGTCCCCCAAGCGCTCTTCGGCTCGGCGCAGCGAAGCGGATTCTCGCGCAACGACAGTTGCTTGGCCGCGGTCGGCCATGGCGTTCTCATGCTCCTCGAAGGCGACGTTTGCCACTTATGTAACAATCCTATGAAGATTACCTATCCGCATAACGCGGTTCTACGCCGAACTCGTCAAGTCGGCGTCAAGGTCTGTGGGTAAGGCGACGAAATCGAGACCGCTAGAGCGATCGGACCGATCGACGCTCCAGTATCTTGATGGAGCATGATCTTTTCGGAAAGCCGGTCGCCCCCCATCGGATCAAGTCCGAGGGCAGGCTTTTTTCTCGGATCATGCGCCAAGGAATGCGATTGCTAGGCGCGGTCGCGGAACATTTCGGCCGCCAAAGCGCGGCTCGGCGCCCGGCCCTGCCGCAGCGCTTCCTTGTCGAGGGCGATGACCGCTCCGCGTGCTGCCGCGAACGAGCGCTCGATATGGGTCAGAAGATACCGCACAACGCCTTCGTCGAGTGCGAGCTGGCGATCCGCGGCAAGCTTGACCAGCACGCCACGCAATAACGCGTCATCGGGAGCGTCGAGCGCCACCACCGGCAGCGCGCGCAGCCGCGAGACAAGATCGGGAAGGCGCACCGGCCAAAGCGACGGAATAGACCTCGCGGTAAAAAGTACAAACGCCTCTTCCTCGCGCGCGAGATTGATCAGGTGGAACAGGGTCGGCTCGTCTTCGAGCGCTGCCGCATCCTCGACGACAAGCGCACCGGTCGCCAGCGCCGCAGGCAAATCCAACTCGCCGAGGTGGCGCCCGGAAACAACGCGCGCGCCGGCCGCCGCCGCCCAAATTGTCGCCAGATGGGTTTTTCCCGAGCCCTCGGGCCCGACGAGCGCGTTGGCGCGTGCCGGCCAATCGGGCCAGGAGTCGATCAGCGCGAGCGCTGCTTCGTTGGATGGTCCGGACAGAAAATCCTCACGCCCATAGCTTTCGGCGTGATCGAGCGCTAGCGCAAGCTGACGCGGAAAGATGGACATGCGCGAGGACACCGACAAGGACATCAACGATGACATAGACGATGAGTTGGCGCTCGCCTAGATTTTTTAGGTCGATCCTTCGCCGGTATAGAGCGGTGAGGCCAGGTAACGCCGCACCGCAAACCGGATCAGCACCCCCGCCGCCGCGGCAAGCGGCACCGCCAGCAAAAGCCCGACAAAACCGAACAGGTAGCCGAACGCGATCAAGGCAAACATCAGCCAGACCGGATGCAGCCCGACACTGTGGCCGACGAGATAAGGCGCCAGCACATTGTTCTCGACGAACTGGCCGAGCAGCACGACGCCGACGACGATGAGTATGGCGCTCCAGTCCGGAAAGAATTGCGCCAGCGCGACCGCAAACGAGAGCACCAGCGCCGTCAGCGAGCCGACATAAGGGATAAAGCTGATCAGGCCCGCCACGACGCCGATCAACAGCCCGAAACTCAATCCCGCAAGCGTCAGCCCGACCGCATAATACGATCCAAGAATGAGGATTGGCCGCGCACGTAAGCCGAAATCGTCGTGTCGATTTCGCGAAACAGGCCGCGCACGGTTTCGCGCTGCGGCAGCGGAATGAGGCGGTCGACAGTATCGACTATGCCATCCCAATCGCAGATCAGATAGAGCGCCACCACCGGCGTAATGATGTCAAGCGAGAAGATCGAAATCAGCGCCTGACCGCTTTCCCAAACCGAAGCAAGGGGCCTGGTCAGATAACCCGACGCCTGGTTCAAGAGATCGCCGACCGACTTGTCGGCGCCGGCGAGATTGTCGCCGACGAGGCGTTTGATCCACGGATAGTGGGGATCGCTGACGAAAGCCTGCAAGCGCTGCGCGTAACCCGGCGCATTCTCGATCAGGCCCGCAAATTGCCGCGCCAGAACGGGTGCGATCAAGAGAACCAAGATCGCGAAGGCGAGCGCGAAGCTGCCAAGAATGATGAGGGCGGTAACGAGCCGGCTCTTGCCGCGCTTACTCAGCCGTTCGGCATAGGGATCGAGGACGTAAGCGAGCGCTATGCCGAGAACGAAGGGCAACAGGATCGGGCTCAACAGCCAAAGCAGCGCGGCGAACACGAGAAGCGCCGCGAGCCAGAACACAATGTTGCGTTCGAATTGCATTGCCCGCCCCCGCGCGCCGCATCAGGGCTCGGCGCCGAACGAATTCATGTGGCGAACCCACTCGGCGAGATAGAAGGCGATGGAGAGCAAGGTCAAGACGGCGACCAGTCCCATCAGAAGCTTTGCCGCTATCGAGGCGTCAAAGCTGAAGGCCTGCTCGGCCAGAACCAAGACGGCAAGCACGATCTGCGCCACCGTATTGGCTTTCGACACCAGCAACGGCCGGATCGGCATCGGCTTACCGATCAGCAATGACAGCATGAAGGCGCTGACAATCATGATGTCGCGCGACACGACCAGGATGACGAGGAAGATCGGCAGCGTCGCCGCAAGGCCGAGCGAAATATAGATCGAGACGATCAGCGCCTTGTCGGCGAGTGGATCGAGATAGGCGCCAAGCTCGCTTTTCATCGAAAAGCGCTTGGCCAGGAAGCCGTCGACGGCATCGCTGATGCCGGCGAGGAGAAACAACAGAAAGGCGATGCGCATCTCGCCCGAGATGATCGCCCAGACCACGACCGGCACCAATAGGATGCGGCCCAAAGTAATGAGATTTGGGATACTCAAAAGTTGCCCCGGCTAGCGCTTTTACTGTTCAACTGGGCAAAGGCCGGGCCCGACCGACATTTCGCGCGCAGTCCGCCATTCCCACAATATACCGGCGCCCGCGCGCTTGCGCACCCCGCGATTCCGACGTAGGAGGCGCGAGCTATGCCTTCCCGCCGGGGAGGATTCTCGATCCGAATTGGTGGCATTCGTGGATGAGGCGCGCTACGCGGACGCCGGCGTCGATATCGATGCCGGTAACCGCATGGTGGATTTGATCAAGCCCTTGGTACGCGCTACGGCGCGTGCCGGCGCTGGCGCCGAGATCGGCGGCTTTGGCGGCCTGTTCGATCTCAAAGCAGCCGGTTTCACCGATCCCATCCTGGTCGCGGCGACCGACGGCGTCGGCACCAAGGTTAAAATCGCCATCGAGACTTCGCGCCACGATACGATCGGCATCGACCTGGTCGCCATGTCGGTCAATGATCTTGTCGTTCAGGGCGCGGAACCGCTGTTCTTCCTCGACTATTTCGCCTGCGGCAAGCTCGATCCGGTGGTCGGCGCCGATGTAGTGAAAGGCGTTGCGGCGGCCTGCCGCGAAGTCGGCTGCGCGCTCATCGGCGGCGAGACTGCGGAAATGCCCGGCGTTTACCACGGCCACGACTACGACCTCGCCGGATTTGCCGTCGGCGCGGTGGGCCGCAACGACCTGTTGCCACGAAACGACATCGCGGTCGGCGATGTCGTCGTGGGCCTAGCGTCGACCGGCGTACATTCCAACGGCTATTCGCTGGTGCGCCGCGTCGCCGAGATGGCAAAACTGACTTGGCAGGACCCCGCGCCATTCGATCCGCCGCAGAGCCTGGGCGAAGCACTGCTGACGCCGACGCGACTTTATGTGCGGTCATGCCTCGCAGCGCTGCGCGAGACCAAGGCGGTCAAAGCGCTCTCGCACATTACCGGCGGCGGCTTCATCGAAAACATTCCGCGCGTGCTGCCGCAGGGCTTTGCGGTCGCGTTGCAGCTCGATCGCGTCCCGGTTTTGCCGGTGTTCAAATGGCTCGCCACGGCAGGAAATATCAACGAGCATGAAATGCTGCGTACGTTCAATTGCGGCATCGGCATGGTGGCGGTGCTGGATCGCGCTACGGCGGATGCCGCGTGCGAGCGCTTTGCCGGGAACGGCGAGACGGTTGTCCGCCTCGGCGAAGTCGTTACGGCTTCCGGCGGCGATCGTGTCACCTTCCACGGGCATCTCGACTTAAACTTTCGCGCCGCATGAAAGACACATGAAAAAGCGCGTGGCGGTGCTCATCTCGGGCCGCGGCTCGAACATGACGGCGCTGATCGAGGCGGCCAAGGCGCAAGACTATCCGGCGGAAATCGCTGTCGTGGTGTCGAACCGGCCTGAGGCTTTGGGCCTCGTCCGCGCGCGCGACGCCGGCATCGCGACCGCAATCATCGATCACACGACCTTCGGCAAGGACCGCGAAGCTTTCGAGCGCGCACTTGACGCTGAACTTGGCGCAAAACGGATCGAAATCATCTGCCTCGCCGGATTCTTGCGATTGTTGACACCGTGGTTCGTCAACCGCTGGAGCGGCCGCCTGATCAACATCCACCCCGCTTTGTTGCCGCAATTCAAGGGGCTCGACACCCACCGCCGCGCACTCGAGGCCGGGGTGGAGGAGCACGGCGCGACGGTTCACTTCGTCAGCGTCGGCATGGACGAAGGCCCGATCATTGTTCAACAGTCGGTCCCGGTGCTGAAGAGCGATACCGAGGCCACGCTGGCCGCGCGTGTGCTGAAGGTAGAGCACCAGATCTATCCGCAGGCGCTACGGATGGTCGCTGAAGGCCGCACCCGCTTGGCTTGATCGGGCTCCACAAAAATAAAAAACCCCCGGGTGTTACGCCGGGGGCCACGAGAACTTTGATTTGAACCGGATTTTGAACCGGGATCTTTCCTGGTTGGCTCACGCCACCCTCAAGTTCTCGGCCGAGGTCCTGCCGCGATTGATGACAAGCTCGTATTCTACACTTTGTCCCTCGTTGAGCGAGCGCAGCCCGGCGCGCTCGACCGCGGAGATGTGAACGAACACGTCCTTATCGCCGGTCGACGGCTTGATGAACCCGTAGCCCTTTGTCGAATTGAACCATTTGACGGTGCCCTTTTGCATCGTCTGTCTCCTAATTCATTCCAGATGCCGGTGAAGACGCGGGCGCAATTCTCGCACGTCGCGTGCAAGAGACGTGCGTGCAAGAGACGTGCGTGCAAGAGACGTGCGTGCAAGAGACGTGCGTGCAAGAGACGTGCGTGCAAGAGACGTGCGTGCAGGAGAGCGCTTGTGCCACAAACTAGATTTTGGGGGAAGTCCGAAGCGGAGAAGTCCGAGGCGATTTGAGTCAGCAAGGCAGCACCGAGCGGATGACCAAAATCCGATTGCCGAATAAGGAAGCCCGAAAAATACGGCGCAACCGTGGCTGCAGCGTTGCCGAGTTTCGTCGCGACGATGTGCGCGAGTCTTATGCAGCGCTTGCCGGCGCCCGCATTGCCGCGGCGCGAACTCTGGCCTCCTCGTGCATGCGCCACCACAATCCGCCGGCCGCAATGGCAAGGAATGCTCCGGCGCAGGCCGCCGCCAACTCGGTCTCGTGCGCAAATTTTTCGCCAAAGGCGATGGCGAGATGTTTCGCGACCCACGGATCGGTCGCAACGACGCCGCCGGCGACCCAGCCGAGCAGCGCCGCGCCCGCCCAAATCAAAATCGGGAAACGATTGAGCAAGACCGTGATTAAGGCGGCACCGGCCATGACCAATGGTATGGAGACCGCAAGACCGATGGCGAGCAGCAACAGATTGCCCGCTGCGACCGCCGCGATGGCGATGATATTGTCGAGGCTCATGACAATATCGGCGACCGCGATGATCACCACCGCGCGCCACAAATGTGCGGCGGCCTGAACGTCGTCTTTGTCGGGGTCGTCCGGCACGATCAGCTTGGCGGCGATGACCAAGAGCGCCAACCCGCCGACGAGTTTCAGATAGGGCAACAGCATCAGCTGGGCGATGATGCCGACGAACACGACGCGCAGGATAATAGCGACGCCCGCGCCAGTGACGATGCCCCAGCGCCGTTGCTCCGCCGGCAGCGCGCGGCAGGCCATGGCAATGACCACGGCATTGTCGCCGGACAACAAAACATTGATAAAGATGATCTGGAGAACGGCGAACCAGAACGCTGTAGCGTCCAATTGGGCGACGCTAGCGTGGAGCCAGTCGTGCCACAACGCGGGATGCAGATATTGCGCGACCGATCCCATGCCGCCGCGCCTTAGCCGACGATCTCATTGCCGGAGAAGAATTGCGCGATCTCCACTTTAGCGGTGTCAGCGGCATCCGAGCCGTGCACGGAATTCTCGCCGATCGATTTCGCGTGTTCCTTGCGGATGGTGCCCGCCGCGGCCTTGGCCGGATCGGTCGCGCCCATCAGATCGCGATAGGCCGCAACGGCATTTTCGCCTTCCAGCACCTGCACAACGACGGGCCCCGAGGTCATGAAGTCAACGAGCTCGCGAAAAAACGGCCGCGCGCGATGGACGCCGTAAAACGTCTCGGCTTCGGCGGTGGTCATGCGCACGCGCTTTTGCGCAACGATGCGCAGACTCTTTTTTTCGATCATCGCGTTGATGGCGCCCGTCAAGTTGCGGGCGGTCGCATCCGGCTTGATGATCGAGAATGTACGCTCGATCGACATCGAATTATCCTTTGGGGCAAATTTTGGATTTGCGAGTGCGGCGTGAAACCGCGCCGGGCTTATAACCTCCGCTCGGGTTTCCGGCAAGCGTGGCTGCATGAATGCGCGGTGAACGGGCCCGCGACCGTGCGTTCAATTTGATAAATCCGAAATAAATTTCGTCCTCAGCGCCGGTTCGCCGTTAACCGACATAATCGGCAGCATGAACCAGATCCGCAATCGGCTGACTAACGGACATCAGCCTTGAAACACCGGCGATCTGGAACAAGGTCAAACCAAGGAGTTTTACATGCTGCGCAAGACAATCCTGGCTCTCGCCACCACAGCTGTGCTCGGCGCCGCGGCGCTGGCGCCCACATCCGCCTCCGCCCATTGGGGCGGCGGTTGGGGTTGGCATGGCGGCTGGGGCTTTCACCCCTTCGTGCGTGTCTATGCAGGCCCGCGTTACGACGGCTGCGAGGTACGGCGCTGGGTCTATACGCCCTACGGGCCGGTGCTGCGCTGGGTCAATCGCTGCTACTGATCCAGCTCCGCTTTGCCGCAACTGAAAACGACGGCCCCGCGCCTCCCCAGAGGCCAGGGCCGTTGTCGTTCGTTCGGTCGATGACACGATCGCAATCCGCGGCACGCGACGCCGCCGCACGTGCTCAAGGTGGCGCTCAATTCTGAGCGGCTTTCTTCGGCGGCTTGGCCGGCTTTTTCTTCGCGACCTGCGGCGGCGGAGCCGTTTCGGCGACGCGGTCCATTTCGGTCAGCGCACCGCGCAGGAAACGATAGATGCCGGGATGCGGGCCGCTCTGAAAGGTCAGGACGGCGGCGCGATCCCCGTTTGGGGCATTGCCAATCTGGACAGAACTGGGCTGGCCGGCGCGATAGACCAGGTCGCATTCGCTCATGCCAAGGGCAACGCCGCCCATCAGAGCGGACGGGTCGCTCGGCGCGGCACTCGGAGGTGCAGCTGCTGGCGGACCGGGAGGTGTTCCCGCGGCTGCTACCTGAGCTGGCGCGGCGGCGACCGGCGCCGCACACGATCCATTGCCGTTGACCAGATCGTTCGCGGTGATTGGGTGCTGTTCCTTTTTCGTTTCGGAAAGCTCGGAAAAAGAGTAGCCGGCGCTGCGGCCGCTGATGTCGAACGGCTTGGCGAGCCAGGCCTGGCCGGTGTCCACATCGCTGCAACCGCCAAGGACGACAAACGCGGCGGCGAACACCGCGAGCGCCGCCAAAACGCCTGAGCGATTTGATCGAACCAGCACCCAACAATCCCCTAAAGCCAGCCCATCCGGCAGCTTGCGCCCATTTGTGTTGCGATCATGACGCCGGCTCATCCACCCGGAACGCCGGTATTGCACAATTGACACAATTGTATCAGAACCCATAGAGCGATCGCGGTAAAGGTTAAAATCGATCGGAAAGACAGAGGCTTGATGCAATTGCTCCAGTTCGGCCGAACCGTGCCAATGTGATGCAGATCACGGATTCTTTTCCCGCCCGACGCGACACTCTACTTTGTCGAAGCGACAACATCGACCGCGGCTGACCGGACCGCAGGTCGTTTTCGGGGGGACCCATGCACTTGCAATTCGTCGGCTGCGGCGACGCGTTCGGCGCCGGCGGGCGCTTCAACACCAGCTTTCATCTCGTCGGCCGCGACGTCAACGCGCTGATCGACTGCGGCGCGACTTCGCTGGTCGGAATGAACAAGCTCGCGCTCGACCGAAATGCGGTCAACACGATCTTCGTCACGCATTTCCACGCCGATCATATCGGCGGGCTGCCGTTTTTCATCCTCGAGGCGAATTACGTCCTCAAACGCCAGAGCGCGTTGACCATCGCCGGGCCGCCCGGCCTCAAATCGCGCTATGCCGACATGATGGAGAGCGCCTATCCGGGCACATCGACGCTGCAATTGTCGTTTCCGCTGACGCTTCGCGAAGTCGAGATCGGCAAGCGCAACGACATCGGCCACATGCGGGTGACGCCATTCCGCGTCGTGCACGACGAACGCGCCGGCCCGTGCCTCGGTTACCGCTGCGAGGCGGAAGGCAAGGTCGTCGCCTATTCGGGCGACACGCAATGGACGGACAGCGTCATCGACCTGGGCCGCAACGCCGATCTGTTCATTTGCGAGGCCTATACGCGCGACAAGCCGATCACCAGCCACATGGCGCTGAGCTCGCTGGAAAAGCATCTCGACCAGATCCGGCCGAAACGCCTCGTCCTGACCCATATGAGCAACGATATGCTGGCGCGGCGCGGCGAGGTGCCGTTCGAGACGGCCGAAGACGGCATGATCGTCGAATTTTGATCGGGGCGTTTACGCGCCGAGCGCCGCTTCGATAGCGGCAAGCGCGGCCGCCGCCTTCGATCCGTCGGGACCGCCGGCTTGCGCCATATCGGGCCGCCCGCCGCCGCCTTTGCCGCCAAGCACTTCGGCGCCCTTGCGCACCAATTCGACCGCGTTAAAGCGCGCCACAAGATCGTTGGTGACGCCGACCACGACGCCGGCTTTGCCATCGCCGGTGACGCCGACGATCGCAACCACCCCGGAGCCAACTTTCTTTTTGCCTTCGTCGGCGAGGCTACGCAGGTCTTTGAGCTCGATGCCTTCCACCGCACGCGCCATCAGCTTGATGTCGCCGATGGTGCGCAGCCCATCGGCACCGTCGCTCTTGCCGGTGCCGGACATCGCCAGCTTTTTCTTGGTGTCGGTCAATTCCCGTTCGAGCTGCTTGCGCTCTTCGAGGAGCGCCGCCACGCGGCCCGGTACGTCATCGACCGGCACGCGCAATTCGGACGCTGTGGCCTTGGCGAGCCGCACGAAATGATTGGCGTTGTCGCGCGCCGCCTTCGCGGTCAGCGCCTCGATGCGGCGCACGCCGGCGCCGACGGCGGATTCACCGACCACGGAGATGATGCCAATGTCGCCGGTACGCTTCACGTGCGTCCCGCCGCACAGTTCCACCGACCAGCCCAATGCATTGCCGCCGTCACCCATCGCCACGACACGCACTTCGTCGCCGTATTTCTCGCCAAATAGCGCACGGGCGCCGGACGACCGGGCGTCGTCGATCGGCATGACCCGTGTCGTCACCGGAGAATTTTGCAGGACGATATCGTTGGCGATGTCTTCGACGCGCTTGATCTCCTCGCTGCTCATGGGTTTGGGATGCGAGAAGTCAAAGCGCAGCCGGTCGGGTGCGACCAGCGAGCCCTTCTGCGCGACGTGATCGCCGAGCACCTGCCGCAACGCCTCGTGCAGAAGATGCGTCGCCGAATGATTTTTGCAGATCGCCGAGCGGCGAGCATGATCGACCTCGAGCGCGAGCGCGGTTCCGGGCTTCAGCGTGCCTTCTTCGACGGTGCCGACATGGGCGAACACGTTGCTGGCATATTTTTGCATGTCGGTGACCTTGAAGCGCACGCCATCTCCCGACAGCACGCCGGTATCGCCGACCTGCCCGCCGGATTCGCCGTAGAACGGCGTCTGATTGAGGACGACAGCGCCGCTCTCGCCCTTTTTCAGCGCGGCGACTTCCTTGCCGTCCTTCACCAGCGCCGCGACCACGCCTGCCGCGCTTTCGGTCTCGTAGCCGAGAAACTCCGTAGCGCCGGTCTTTTCACGAATTCCAAACCACACCGCCTCGTCGGCGGCCTCGCCCGAGCCAGCCCATGACGCGCGCGCCTTGGCGCGCTGCTGCTCCATGGCGTCGGTGAACGAGGCGATATCGACACCGATGCCGCGCGGGCGGAGCGCATCCTGAGTCAGATCGAGCGGAAAGCCATAAGTGTCGTAGAGCGTAAATGCCGTCACGCCGTCGAACATGTCGCCCTTCTTGAGCGACTTGCTGGCCTCATCGAGGATCGCGAGCCCGCGATCCAGCGTGCGGCGGAAACGGATTTCCTCGAGCTTCAGCGTCTCGGTGATGAGCGCGTCGGCGCGGTGCAATTCCGGATAGGCCTGGCCCATCTCGCGGATGAGCGCCGGCACGAGCCGCCACATCAGCGGATCCTTGGCGCCAAGCAGTTCCGCGTGCCGCATGGCGCGGCGCATGATGCGGCGGAGCACATAGCCGCGGCCTTCGTTCGAGGGCAGGACTCCATCGGCGATCAGAAACGCTGAGGCGCGCAAATGATCGGCAATGACGCGGTGCGATGCCTTTCGCTCGCTGTCCTGATCGACACCGGTGAGATCGGCAACCGCTTCGATCAGTGCGCCAAACAGATCGATCTTGTAATTGTCGTGGGTGCCTTGCAGCACCGCGGCGATGCGCTCAAGCCCCATGCCGGTATCGATCGACGGCCGCGGCAGGTCGACGCGCTTATCCGCCGTCAACTGCTCGTACTGCATGAAAACGAGATTCCAGATCTCGACAAAACGGTCGCCGTCGGCATCGGGGCTGCCGGGCGGCCCGCCCGGAATATGATCGCCATGATCGTAAAAGATCTCGGCGCAAGGACCGCATGGGCCAGTATCGCCCATCGACCAGAAATTATCGCTGCCGGCGATACGGAGGATTTTCCGCTCAGGCAGGCCGCTGATCTTCTTCCAGAGATCGAACGCCTCATCGTCGTCGATATAGACCGTCGCCAAGAGCTTTTCGGCCGGAACACCGTATTCTTTGGTGAGCAGCTTCCAGGCCAGTTCGATCGCGCGTTCCTTGAAGTAATCGCCGAACGAAAAGTTGCCGAGCATCTCGAAAAAGGTGTGATGCCGCGCCGTATAGCCAACGTTGTCGAGGTCGTTATGCTTGCCGCCGGCGCGCACGCATTTCTGCGACGTCACCGCGCGCGAATAGGGCCGCTTTTCGAGGCCGGTGAAGACATTCTTGAACTGCACCATCCCGGCATTGGTGAACATCAAGGTCGGGTCGTTGCGCGGCACGAGCGGAGAGGACGGCACGATTTCGTGCCCTTCGCGCGCGAAATAGCCAAGGAATGCCGACCTGATGTCGTTGACGCCTGTCATCTTGGCCAACTCTCTAACCAGACCCTGCTCGCCTGTCCAGGAAAGCACCGAATCAGCGGCGGAATTGATGTATAGCCGTAAAGTATATAAGTGCTGTTGGTGCGGTGCGCTCGGTGGCGCGCCGCGAAACTGAGCACGTAATGAACGACCAGAGTCACAACTACCCCCTCCCCCCAACACTGCAAGATCGGCTTCGTCAGGACGGGCCCCACCGCCGCTTCGTCATGACGGCGGAAATCACGCCGCCGGTGGCGTTCGACGGGCAGGAACTCTTGCGCAAGGCGGCGGCGCTCAAGGGCCTTGCCGACGCAGTCAATGTCACCGACGGCGCCGGCGCGCGTGCGCATATGAGTGCGCTTGCGGCCGCGAGCCTCCTCCTCGGCGCAGGCATTGAGCCGGTGCTCCAGCTCACCTGCCGCGACAAGAACCGCATCGCACTGCAAAGCGAGCTGATGGGCGCCGCCGCGCTCGGCATCCGCAACCTGCTGATTCTGACCGGCGACGACCCGAAAGCCGGCGATCAGCCCGACACCAAGCCGGTCTTCGATGTCGATTCGAAAACGCTGATCGAGACGGCGCGGCGGCTGCGCGACGAAGGCACGCTCCCCACCGGACGCAAGGTCGACGGCAAGGCTGCATTCTTCATCGGTGCCGCCGATATGCCGATCGACCCGCCGGCGGGCTGGTATCCCAACGCACTCCTCGCAAAGCGCAAATCCGGCGCTCAATTCGCGCAGACCCAGTTCTGCATGGATGCCGCTATCGTGCGGCGCTATGTCGGCGCGCTCGCGGCCGCCGGCATCACCAACGATCTTGCCATTCTCATCGGCGTCAATCCGCTGCGCTCGGCCAAATCGGCGGCCTGGATGAAAAGCCACCTCCTCGGCACTATCATCCCGGACGCCCATATCCAGCGCTTGGAAAAAACCGCCGAGCCGGCGCGCGAAGGCATCCGCATCTGCGTCGAACTGATCGAGGAGCTGTCGACCATTCCGGGCGTCGCCGGCGTGCACATCATGGCGCCGGGCAATGACGTGGCGATTCCGGAAGTCATCAAGCTTGCACGCGCGCGGGTGCGGAGGGCCATATAGCGCCGTCATTCCGGATTGCCGCGAAGCGGCAAGTCCGGAATCCATATCCCCAGCGCTGGGATTATGGATTCCGGGTTCCTCGCTCGCTTGGCCCCGGAATGACGAACTTGTTTATCGCCAAGCAACCAACCTCTAGCCCGCCGTCTCTTCCACGCTCTTGATCTCCACCTCCGACGTGAGCGTCCGATGCACCGGACATTTATCGGCAATCTCCATCAGCCGCTTGTGCTGCTCGGCATCGAGTTCGCCCTCGAAACTGATGACGCGATCGATGCGGTCGATCATGCCCTCCTTGGTTTCGCATTCGGCGCAATCCTTGGCGTAGATGCGGCCGTGCTTGAGGCGCACCGTGGTGCGCTTGAGTGGCCACTGCTTGCGGTCGGCATAGAGCCGCACCGTCATCGAGGTGCAGGCGCCGAGCGCGGCGAGCAGAAGATCGTAAGGACCGGGCCCGCTATCCATCCCCCCGACATTCACCGGCTCGTCGGCGAGGAACTGATGCGTGCCGGCGATGACCTGGTTCTGCAGATTGCCGCTCCGCGTCTCGCGCACGACGACGGTACCGGGCTCGGTGGTTTCGTCGGGCGTGACTTCGGCTGCCATGCTCTGCGCAATGTCGAGATAGCGTTCGGCCCAGGCCGCAATCACATGCGCGACATAAATGGCGTCGTTCGGCTTGTGCAGCAGATGATCGGCGCCCGACAGCGAAATGAAGCTCTTGGGATGCTTTGCCGCCAGAAAAATCTTGCTGGCATTGTCGATGCCGACGGTGTCGTCGGTCGGCGAATGGAATACCAGGAGCGCCTTGTGCAGGTCGGCGATGCGGCCCGCGAGATTTTGCTCGGCGATATCGTCGAGCAAAGCGCGGCGGATGCGGAACGGCCGGCCGGCGAGCGACACTTCGACTTCGCCCCGGCTCAAGATTTCCGCGGTGCGGCCGCCGAACAGACCGGCGACATGGGCCGGGTCGAAGGGCGCCGCGATCGTCACCACGGCGCGCGCATCGGCAATGCGATGCGCTGCCGCAAGCACCGCGGCGCCGCCGAGGCTGTGGCCGATCAGGATCGCCGGCTCGCCGATATTTCTCCGCAAGTGGTCGGCGGCGGCGACCAGATCGTCGACATTCGACGAAAAGGTGGTGTTGGCAAACTCGCCTTCGCTGGCGCCAAGCCCGGTGAAATCGAAACGCAGCACCGCGATGCCGCGCAGTTTCAAGCCCTGCGCAATCAGTCGCGCCGCCTTGATGTCCTTGCCGCAGGTAAAGCAATGCGCGAACAGCGCCACGGCGCGAATGGGCCCGTCTGGCCGGTCAAGCAGGGCTGCGAGCTGGTGACCCTGCGGATTGGGGAAGTCGAAGCGTTCGCCCGGCATTGGTGGCTCTCCTATAAGCTGGCGTTCAGCTATATTTGACCAGACGATTTTTGTCAGACCAACGCACAATCGCGAGAGGGTCCCCATGGCTTGCCACGATCATTGCGCCTCGAACGCAACGACCTCGACTATCAGCCGGCGGAGCGTCGTCGCGGCGCTGACTTCCACGGCCGTGCTAACTAGTGCTCCGCTGTCCGCGTTGGAGGCGCCCGCCGCGGCTGGCGTGACCGACGAAGACACGCGATTCATGCGCCTCGCCTTGGACGAAGCCCGCCACGGCGATTATCCGTTCGGCGCGGTGATCGTGAAGGATAGGAAGATTCTGGCGCGCGGACGCAATCTCGGGCGGACCCACGATGACCCGACGGCGCATGGCGAGATGGTCGCGATCCGCCGCTGCCTCGCCCATCATGGGTCGGCCGCGCTCAAGGGCGCAACGCTCTACACATCCGGCGAGCCGTGCGTGATGTGCATGGGCGCGATCATCTGGTGCGGGGTTCACCAGCTGGTTTTTGCCGCGTCTGTGGCGCAGATCGGCGCCAAGATGAACCAGATCATGATCACGAGCGCCGACGTCGCCGCGAAGGCGCCATTTGATCCCATCACCATCACCGGCGGCGTGCTCGCCGACGAAGCGGTGCCGCTGTTGGCGAGATAGACTGGGGCGCAATTGCTTCAGATTGAATCACATGGACTTGCAGGGAAAAACCGTTCTCGTCACCGGAGCGTCCAGCGGCATCGGCAAGGCCGTTGCCATCGCGTTCGCCCAGAGGCGTGCGCACGTGCTGGTGCATACGGAAAAAACCAAGCGGGCGCGCAGGAGACGCTGGACGAGGTCAAGACCATTTCAAGCGGTGGCCTCTACCAGGGCGACCTCATGAACCGCGATCAGATCGCGTCGCTCTTTAAGGACATCAAACAAATGACGCCGACCATCGATGTGCTGGTGAACAATGCCGGCGACGCCAAGCCCGGGGATATCAACGACGATGAAGTCTGGGACTATGAGTACAAGAACATTTTCTTGTCCGCCGTGCAGGTGAGCCGCGAGTTTCTGGTGCTGCCGGCGTCGGGTTTACGCAAGATCATCAACATCACGTCGCTTTATGGGAACCTTGCCACCGGCGAGGCGCAATATCTGCAATACTCCGCATTCAAAGCAGCGCTGGCCAATCTCAGTGCAACACTGAACAAGGCGACCGCGCCAAAGATCATCGTCAATGCGATCGCGCCCGGTTATACGCAGACGCCCGCCTGGGCCGGCGCCTCACAGGAAGCCATCGAGAGCTATGCGCGCGCCACATCCATCGGCCGCTTTGTCCGGCCGCAAGAGGTCGCCCACGCCGCCGTCTTTATTGCCGAGAACGACGCCTTGGTGGGACAGGTGCTGACGCTCGACGGCGGGACTTCGCTCATTGGGAGGCCGTAACAGACTGCCCTGCGGCACCATGAGCAGGGGCACCACCTGTCGGCGGCCGCTAAAGTGATGTAACTTAGGGTGAGAGCTGCCAGCGGGACGTGCCGGGGTCCCGCTTTGTTGTTCGGCAGCGACGATGCCCACGGCGGGCAAGCAATTCACATTCAATCGGTCTTATTCGCCTGCCTACGCAAAGCGGCGGCGTTCGTGCTGATGGAGCGTGATCATGAAACTTCCTCGTCGCAGATTTCTGCATCTCGCTGCCGGGGCGGCCACCCTCCCCGTCTTGTCACCAATGGCTAACGCCGAAACCTATCCGTCGCGGCCGGTCTTTCTCTTCGTCGGCTTCCCGGCCGGATACGCAACCGACATCGTGGCGCGATTGATCGCGCAATCGCTCTCGGAACGGCTGGGACAGCAGGTCGCGGTCGAAAACCGCCCGGGAGCCGCGACCAATATCGCCACGTAACTGGTCGTCAATGCGACCCCGGACGGCTATACGCTGCTTGCGGTGACCGTAACCAATGCCGTCAATGCGACGCTTTACACAAACCTGAATTTCGACCTCACGCACGACATCGCACCGGTTGCTGCCACATTCCGGTCGCCCAACGTGCTCGTTGTCACCCCGTCGCTGCCGGTCAAGACGCTGCCCGAGTTCATCGCCTATGCAAAGGCTCGCCCGGGTCAGATCAATTATGCCTCGGCCGGCTTCGGCAGCGCGCCCAATGTGAACGCCGAGCTGTTCAAATCGAAGACGGGCGTGGACCTGGTCCATGTGCCCTACAGCGGCAGTTTCGTCCCGGATCTGCTCAGCGGTCAGGTGCAAGCGGCGTTTCCGCCCATACCGCTGGCGATCGCCAATATTCGCGCCGGAAACCTGCGCGCGCTTGCGGTGACGAGCGCGACGCCGTCTGCGGCCTTGCCGGGCGTTCCTGCCGTGGCGGAATTCGTACCGGGATTTGAAGCAACGATCTGGCACGGCATTGGGGCGCCGAAGAACACGCCGGCGGCGATTGTCGACAAGCTCAACCGCGAGATCAACGCCGTTCTCGCCGATTCGAAGACGAAACAGCGTTTTGCCGATCTCGGCGGCGAGGCGATCGGCGGCTCGCCCGCTGAATTCGGCAGGCTCATCACGGATGAGATCAAAAAGTGGGGCGAGGTCGTCAAATTCGCCGACATCAAGCCGGCGTGATCGCTTGCATCTGAACGCAGCCGCAATGTCAGCGGCTTAGCTCCCGCATCGCGGCGTCGAGACCTTCGATGGTGAGCGGATACATCCGCCCGCCGAGAATCTGGCGCATCAGGCGGATCGAGCCGGTGCCGTCCCATTCGCTCTCCGGCACCGGATTGAGCCAGACGGCCGACGGATAAGTCGCGAGCACGCGCTGCATCCAGACCTGGCCGGGCTCCTGATTCATATGCTCGACCGAGCCGCCGGGCGCGACGATCTCGTAGGGCGACATCGCGGCGTCGCCGACGAAGATGACCTTATAGTCGTGCAGATAGGTGTGCAGCACGTCGAAGGTCGGCGTCGTCTCAGTCCAGCGCCGCGCGTTCTGTTTCCACACTTTCTCGTAGAGGCAATTGTGGAAATAGAGATGCACCAGATGCTTGAACTCGGTCTTAGCGGCGGAGAACAATTCTTCGGTCGTCTTGACGTGCCAATCCATCGAGCCGCCGACATCGAGGAACAGCAGCACCTTGATGGTGTTGTGCCGCTCCGGCCGCATCAGGATATCGAGATAGCCTTTGTGCGCCGTGCCCTTGATGGTGCCATCGAGATCGAGCTCGTCCGGGGCGCCGGTGCGGGCGAATTTGCGCAGCCGGCGCAGCGCGACCTTGATATTGCGGGTGCCAAGCTCGACGTCGCCGTCGAGATCCCGGAACTCGCGCTTGTCCCACACTTTGACGGCGCGGAAATTGCGGTTGGTATCCTGGCCGATGCGTACGCCTTCGGGATTGTAGCCGTAGGCCCCGAACGGCGACGTGCCGCCCGTGCCGATCCATTTCTTGCCGCCCTGGTGGCGGCCTTTCTGTTCAGCGAGACGCCTCCGCAATGTCTCCAGAAGCTTTTCGAGTCCGCCCAGCGCCTCGATCTGCTTCTTTTCTTCCTCGGTGAAATATTTTTCGGTGAGCTTCTTCAGCCACTCGGCCGGGATTTCGGCGGTGAGCGCCTCTTCGACCAGCGTGAGGCCCTTGAAGACATGGCCGAACACACGATCGAATTTGTCGAGATTGCGCTCGTCCTTCACCAGCGCGGTGCGCGACAGATAATAAAAGTCTTCGACCCGGCGGCCGGCGAGGTCCATCTGCATCGCCTCCATCAGCGTGAGGTATTCGCGCAGCGTCACCGGGACGCCCGCCTGCTTCAACTCATGGAAGAATGTCGTGAACATCGGCGCATTCTAGTCCCGCCGTCGGCGCTCCGCCTACGCCCCTCCTCTGGGGCCACTTAGACTCCCAAAAACCTGCAAGCTGTTGACAACAGAGGCGTATTTTATTTTCAAAGATATATCTTGTGCTATAGCACCATGTGATCTATCTAAAGATATATCTTAACAACGAAAGGCTATGAAATGCATAGACATCACGGACATCACGACCACGGACATTGTGAATCGCGCGGCGAGAAATGGGGCGCCGGACGCCATCGCCGCGGCCGCTTCGGCGGCTTCGGTTTTGGCGGACGCGGCGGCTTCGGCGGCCGGGACGGCGAAATGGGCGGCGACGATTTGATGCGGGCGCGCCGCATGCTGGCGCAGGGCGACCTGCGGCTGCTGGCGCTCGCCCTCATCGCGGAAGCGCCCCGGCACGGCTACGAAATCATCAAGCTGGTCGAGGAAAAGACCGCAGACTGGTATTCGCCGAGCCCTGGCATCGTCTATCCGACGCTGACCTATCTCGAAGAAGCCGGCTACGTCACCGCCTCAACCGAGGGCTCAAAGAAGCTCTACACCATCACCGACGAAGGCAAAGCCTATCTCGACGCCAATCGCGACATCATCAAAGTGGTGCTCGATCGCCTCACGGCTCTGGGCGAACGGGTCGGCCGCTGGCGCCGTGCCGCGCGCGGCGAGCGCGGGGAGCAGTTGCCGCCGCTTGTCGAAGCCGCGTTCAATCACCTGCGCGAGACCGTCAGCAAGCGGCTCGAAAGCGACGCCGAGGCGGAATCGCGGCTGGTTGAAATCCTTGCCCGCGCCGCGACGGAATTGCAGCAGCGGTCGTGAACCGCAACATCTAACTTCCAGCAAGAACGTCCGGAGTGCGTATGTGCTCCGGACGGACGCCCAGGCCGAACACGCGCGCGGGGATGCGGCGCAAGAGCGGCAAGCGCATGAGCTTGAGCACGAGCGGCGGTTTGATCTCTTGACGGCTATTGAGCGCCAGGCTGATCACGCGGTTCTGAATGACGACTTGCACCGCCTGGACAATGCGGGTGGGTAGCATCCGCCGCCGCTGCACCGCGTCTAGCGTGGCCGTCGTCACCGTGCCCTGCCGTAGCGGCTGCGCCAGAATATTCGCCGCCGCCACCGCATCCTGCACCGCCAGATTGATACCGACCCCGCCGACCGGCGACATCGCGTGCGCCGCGTCGCCGATGCCAAGCAGACCCGGGCGCCACCAGCGCCGCAGCCGGTCGACCGCGACGGTGAGCAGTTTCACGTCATCAAAACTTGTGATCTCGCCGACGCGGTCGCCGACGAACGGCGACATGTCCGCGACCGCCTGGCGAAAGACCGCGAGCCCGGCGCGTTTGACCGCATCGATGCCGCCCTTCGGTATCAGATAGGCGCACTGCCAGTAATCGGTCCGGTTGAGCATCACCATCATGCGGCCGGCTTCGATATGACCGATCGTTTCTTCGGTGTCCGTCGTCTTCCGCGACAGCCGAAACCAGAGCACATCGATCGGCGCGCCAAGACTGTCGACCTGAAAGCCGGCACGCTCGCGCAGCGTTGAATGGCGGCCGTCGCAGCCGACCGTGAGATCGGCGCGGATTTCAAGCTCGCCGTCCGGCGTTTTTGCCTTCACGCCGACGACACGACCGCCGTCCTCGATGAGATCGGTGGCTTCGGCCTGCATGCGCAAATCGAAGCCCTTGTAGCGTTTGCCCTGTTCGGCCAGAAAATTGAGAAAGTCCCATTGCGGCATCAATGCGATGAATTTGGAATGCGCCGGCAAATGATCGAATTCGATCGTGACGTCTTCCTTGCCGATCTGCATGGTGAGATGACTGACTTTGGAGTGCTTGAGCTTGAGAAACGCGTCGAGCAGCCCGAGCTCGTACATGAATTCGAGCGTGGAGGGATGGACGGTGTCGCCGCGGAAGTCGCGCAGGAAATCAATATGCTTTTCCAGCACCACGACCTCGACGCCGGTGCGGGCCAAGAGAAAGCCGAGCATCATCCCGGCCGGCCCGCCGCCGACGACACAGCATTGCTTCTTGAGCGGCGCGTTGGTCATGGTTGTTACCTGGCTGTTATCCGGCGGTTACCCGTTGATTTATCCGGTTTGCGGCGAACCATATCTTCTTTGTAACATCGCTCCGACGTTAATAGTGCCGCTCACATTTCCGCCGCAACCGCGGTGCTAGAAGGTGCGATAACGTCCCGCCCACGATCATGCGCAAGCCCCTCATTTTCGCCTTCTTCCTTGGCCTCCTGGTCGGCTCGTTGCCGCGCGACGTTGCCTTTGCCCAACTCGCCGGCACCGGTGATTTTCGCATCCAGTGGGAGGTGAAGAACCGGTTTCGTTTGTTCCGCAACGAGGCCGATTTCAAGCGCCAGGTGGCGGAAAACCGCGGCGACGGCATATTGGCGCAGGAGCACCGGCTCGAGAACGATACCGACGGGCTCGGCTGGGCGAAGGATGTCGTCGGCAATCTGTGCCTCGACGCGTACGGCGAGCTGGTCGACACCTGCGACCGCGACGGCACCCGCGAGAGCTATCTCAATCCCCACGACTATCCGGTCGGCGTGACGGTCTCGGGGCCGGTGCCGCAAGATGCGTCCTGCGTCTGGAATTTCGATGACGGCGACGGGCCGGTTCGGCAAAACACCGTGCCGTGCAATCAGGAAATCAGGCTGCGCGTGCGCGCCGGCAAGACGACTGTCGCCACTGTCGATATTCCGCTCGGCGACGGCACGGCCCAGCGGGTGGCGACCGAGATTGCGGTGCGCGACGTGCTCATTGCCGGCATCGGCGATTCCATCGCCGCCGGCGAGGGCAATCCCGACAAGGCGGTGGAGCTTGATGGCGGCTTCTGTTTCCGGCGTTTCTTTCGCGGCGGCGGCAGTCAGTATTTCCGGCCGAGCCGCGCCGGCTACAACGACGATCGGTCCTGTGAGCTCGGCTCATCGAGCCCGACGGCGACAAGAGAGTGGGCGCACCATGGCGCGCGCTGGATGAATCCCGCCTGCCATCGCTCGCTTTACAGCTATCAGGTCCGCACATCGCTCGCGCTCGCGATCGAGCAGCCGCATGTCGCGGTGACCCTGATCCCGCTGGCCTGCACCGGAGCGACAATCGACGACGGCATGTTCTCGGGCCAGCGCGCCGATGACTGTCCCTGGGTTACGGGAATTGACAGCTGCTCGGGCACCGCGCCGCCGCAATTCTCCGAGCTCAAGGACATCATGGCTGCGGTGCATCGCCAGCAGCCCAATCGCAACCTCGACATGATCCTGCTGACGGTCGGCGCCAATGACGTGAACTTCGCGGGCCTCGTCGCCAACGTCATTGTCGATTCGCTCACCGAGCGGATCCTACTCAAACAAGGCGGCTCGATCTCAAGCGTCGCCGATTCGCAAGCCGCGCTTGACCAAGATCTTCCCAGCGAATTCGCGCAATTGCGCGCGGCGCTGAAGCCTTACGTCGGCGGCAATCTCAATCGCGTCGTTTACGTCTCTTACGGTAACCCGGCGATGCAGTCCGAGAACCAGCCCTGCCCCGGCAGCCGCGACGGCTTGGATGTTCATCCGGCCTTTGGCGCCGATGCCGAGCGGCTGCGCGCGGCGGCGCAATTTGTCGACACCAAGTTCTTGCCGAAAATGAAAATGCTGGCGACCTGCGACGGCAACAAGGTCTGCAAGGATCCGACAACCGAGCGAATGACATTCGTCGACGGCCATCAGCAGGCCTTCACCCGGCACGGCATGTGCGTGCGCGCCAACACCGATCCGGAATTCGATCGCAACTGCTTCTCCAAGAGCGGCGACAGTTTTGCCACCGATCCGACCACGGCGCCCGACAATCCGATGGCCTGCGGCGAGCCGCCGAGCAATTATCAACCTTATGCGCCGCGCGGACGGTGGATCAGGACGGCGAACGACAGCTATTTTGTCGCCATGACCTACCCTGAGGGCATGCCCGCGGTCTTGAAACCGAGCGACATTCACGACGCGCTATGGGGCGTGCTCTCTGCCGTCTATGGCGGCGCGGTCCATCCAAGCGCCGAGGGCTACGCGGCGATGGCGGATGCGGCGCTGCCGGCCGCGCGCGGTGTGCTCGGGCTTTCGCCGCCGCCCGCCTTCACCGCCGAACCGCTGCCGCCGCCGGTTGTTCCTTCACCAGCGATGCCCTCACCCGCCGCTGGCGCGTCGCCGCAACGCGTGCCGTAATCAGGCGTGCTGGGTTGCTTGCGGGCGCTCCGGCGCAACGCCGAGCTTCTTCTGCAGGCTCGTCGATGACGTGGTGTATTGAAACACCAGCCGCTTATCCGGAAAGACGTAGCGGTACGCCTTTTGCGCCATCAGCGCGCCTTCGTGGAATCCGGAAAGAATGAGCTTGAGCTTGCCCGGATACCAGTTGATGTCGCCGATGGCGAAAATGCCAGGCTGGCTGGTTTCAAAGCTCGCGGTCTCGACCGGGATGAATTCGTTGTCCTTGAGATCAAAACCCCAATTGCCGACCGGGCCGAGCTTCATGGTCAGACCGAAGAACGGCAGCAAGGCGTCGCAGGCGATTTCGAACGCCGAGCCGTCGTTACCCTTGCCGTGGGCCTTTTGCAGCTGCCCGTCGCTGCCGGCGAGCGAAGTGACCTGCCCCTGAACGAAATCGATTTTGCCTTCGCCGACCAGCGCCTGCATTTTGTTGACGCTGTCTGGTGCGGCGCGGAATTCTGGGCGCCGGTGCAACAGCGTGAGATGCTTGGCAAGCGGCGTCAGATTGAGCGTCCAGTCGAGCGCGCTGTCGCCGCCGCCGACGATGAGAATGCGCTTGTCGCGGAACGCCTCCATCTTGCGCACCGAATAGAACACCGACTTGCCTTCGTAGGGCTCGATGCCCGGGATCGGCGGGCGCTTGGGCTGAAACGAGCCGCCGCCGGCGGCGATGACGACGATCTTGGCTTCGAATTCAGTGCCTTGATCCGTCTTCACGCGAAACAGCGGATCGCCGATCTTCTCGACGCTCTCCACCATCTCGTTGAGATGGAATTGCGGATTGAACGGCTTGATTTGTTCCATGAGTGAATCGACAAGGCCTTGCGCGCTCGTCATCGGAACTCCGGGAATGTCATAGATCGGCTTTTCCGGATAAAGCTCGGCGCACTGCCCTCCGATCTTGTCGAGAATGTCGACCAGGTGACATTTCATATCGAGCAAGCCGAGCTCGAACACCGCGAACAGGCCGATCGGCCCCGCGCCAATGATGACAACGTCTGTTTTGATAGGTTCGCTCATGTCGTATCCAAGCTCGGTTCGGCTGCAGAAGGTTTTTGGGGAAGGCGATGGTCTAGCGTGTCAAGCGCCGCAATGAAAGAGGCGGCAGCGCAGGCGGACCGTTCCGGTCATGCTTGACGGTTGGGCGTGGTCACGACCAAGCCGTCGAGCTCATCGGTCACCTTGATCTGGCACGACAGGCGCGAATTCGGCTTCACCTCGAAGGCGAAGTCGAGCATGTCGGTTTCCATCGGCGATGGCTCGCCCACCTTCTCGCGCCACGCTTCGTCGATATAGAGATGGCACGTCGAACAGGCGCAAGCGCCGCCGCACTCGGCCTCGATTTCGGGCACGCCGTTTTTGATCGCGGTCTCCATGACGGTGGAGCCGGTTTCGCCTTCCACGGTCCGCGCCGTGCCACCGGAATCGATGTAGGTGATTTTAGCCATGACAGAGAGAGATCGGGGTTTTTGGAGAGATCGGGGTTTTTGGGCTTGACGAAAACTACGGCGAAGTCTCGGGCGGGCGCCCGCGAAAGGCCAGTTCTAACCGCTCGCGCCGGGCGGCGCCAGTATCAGGGACGGACCGCCAAGAGAAGATTTTGCCGCGATCGGGGAATAGGCTGGAATAAAGAATGTGCCGGAACAAGAAAGCCGGAACTAACGCCCGCGCGCCAATTCGGCCACGAGGCCGGTCAGACGCGAGCCGATCGCGGCACTGGCTTCGAGGCTTGCGGCCTTGAGTTCGGTCACCGCCTCGTCCATGCCGCCTTGCCTACCGTCTTGGGCGCGGTCGCCAGTCGCTGCGTTCTCCACCAGTTCCGCGGCGCGCGCGACCCGCCAGGCGCCGACGCCGCGGGCCGAGCCTTTCAGCGTATGGGCCGCGGCCGCCGCCAAGCCCGGCTCGGCGCCCATGATGCGGCCAAGCAGAATGGTGGTCTGGCGCACGAAGAGTTCGAGGACTTCGCGCTCCAACCGGCGATCACCGAGCGTCATGCGCTCGAGATGGGTGTCGTCAATGACGGTCGGCTTTCGATCGTTTTCGGTTGTCGCGGCCAGCAAGGTCGATACGCTCACAGACGCCTCCTCGCCGGCCGGATTCTCTAAAGGCCGGAACGATGTTGCACGCGAAACGATGCAGGTTGCCCAAAGCCCGTAAGAATCGAGCAAACTTACCCCCGATGTTTCACCGCAATGGTAAGCAAACCCTTACCGGCCCTTGGGTAAGAGCGCTGATTGAAGCGGAGGTTCATGCGAAAATATGTTCCAGGTTCGGCCTGGGCTGGGATGCGGACTTGGACATAAAGTTGGGGGAAAGTTGGCGAGCGCTGGCCCCAAGCCGGCCGCAATTGGCGGTAACTTTTGCCGAAAAGGGGCGAGAACAGGGTCAACAAGACGTTAACGATGGTTAAAGGGACGTTACCAAACCGGTTTTATTCGATCTGCCAGAGCGATAGAGTGGCCCGTGGCAGTGGGACTTGAGGGCTTGTTTGGGGCAGGCCCCAGCCGGCGAGGATGTAACGATCACGCGCTCGTGGCGCGGCCTGAGCTTTCCAGGGCTCCTAGCTTTGCAAGGCGGTTAGCTTTGCGGGACACTTGGAGCCCTTTTTCGGGCCGACCTAGTCAGGCGTAATACGCGAGGCGACGACCGAAATGGACAATTACCCGAAGAAGATGATGGATCCGACGGAAGCGGCGCTGTCGGCGATCCAAGAAGCTCTCAATATCCGGGACGATGAGGATCAGGGTTCGGGACTGGGCGAGCCTGAGGGCAGGTCCGAGGACGGATCCGAGAGTATGCCCGACCTGTTTGGCGGCGCGAGCGACGCGCGATCGCAAGACGCGGTAGCGCCGGTTGCAATGGCGAACCAAATCGACACCGGCGCGATCGGCACCCGCGATCTGTCCCCCCAGGCCGGCCGCGCCGCCAATGACGACCAGCGATCGATCGGCCAGGTCCTGCAAGCCTTGCAGCGGCGCCCTGCCCGTTCGTCTTACTTCTTCGCCACCGCTTTTTCCTGCGCCTGGATTGTGGGCTGCCTCACGCTGTCGTGGGTCTATCTGTCGAGCCTGAGCTCGGCGCTCGGTCCCGATCATTCACCGGGCGTTTTGATGATCGGCCTTGGCGCCGCGGCTTTGTTGCCCGTGATTCTCTTTTTCGGCGTCGCCCACATGGCATGGCGCGCGCAGGAACTGCGCCTCATCGCCCAATCGATGGCAGGGGTGGCCATGCGCCTCGCCGAGCCCGAAAGCGCGGCGCGGGAATCGATCGTGACCGTCGGCCAGGCGATCCGCCGCGAAGTCGCGGCGATGGGCGACGGCGTCGAGCGGGCGCTGGCGCGCGCCAGCGAACTCGAAGCGCTGGTCCAGAGCGAGGTCGCAGCGCTTGAGCGCACCTATAGCGACAACGAGGTCAGGATCCGCGCGCTGCTCCAGGAACTCGCCAGTCAGCGTGATACGCTGGTCGGGCAGGCCGAGCAGGTGCGCTCCGCCATCAACAACGTTCAGATCGATCTGACGCAGGATTTGTCCACGATCAGCGAGATCGTCGGCCAGCAGGTCAACGAGGCGGCGATGCGCATTACCCATTCGCTGGCGGAGCGCGGCGAGAACATCACGACGCAGCTCGGCCAGATCGGCGAAAATATGGTCCAGCAGCTGAGCGAGCGCGGCGGCGACCTGCTCGATCGTCTCGAAACCGCCAGCGACGAGACCGCGCGCGCGATCGCGGCCGCCAGCGAGCGCCTCACCTCGAATCTGAACTTCAAAACCAATCACATCGGCGAGGAGTTTGCCGAAATCGCGACCGGGCTCGAGGACATGATGACTTCGCGCCTCGATCGCGTCACCGAAGGTTTCTCCGACAAGTCGCTCGCTGTCGTCGACCTGATGATCGGCCGTTCGCAGGAATTGACCGACGCGATCATCGAAACGTCGGGCCAATTGGCGGAGGCGATTGCGACCCGCGCCGACGAGGTCAATTCAACGCTGAAGTCGTCGGGTGAATCGCTCATTCTCGACCTCGATCTGCGCGGCGGCGAAGTGGCGTCGAAACTGCAGGAGGTCGGCGACGACATCGCCAAGTCGCTTATCGCGCGCAGCGCGACGATGACTGACTCGATGCGCGAGAGCGCGGAGCATGTTGCTGGCGTCATGGCGACGCGCAGCGACGCGGTCAAGGAAATGCTCGCGACCCGCCTCGCCGGGTTCGAGGAAATGTTCAACCATACCGGCGCCGAGCTCAGTGAACGAATCTCGCGGGATTCCTCGACACTCGGAAATCTCATCACCCGGCATCTCGCCGAATTCGACCGCACCGTGAAAACCTACGGTTCGGAATTGGTCGAGCGGCTTGGCGCGCGCACCGAGGACGTCACCGAGTCGATGCGCAGCTATGTCGACAATTTCGACAATCGCGTCACCTCGAAGGCCAACGAGGTCACGACCGTGCTCGACCAGCGCCTGACGCGCTTCCAGGAAGCGATCGATAGCCGCTCGCAGACCCTGACCGATGCCTTGTCCGCGCGTATCGTCGACATCTCCAAGACGCTCAACGAGAGCGGCAAGGAGGCCGTCGCCTCGCTTGACAAGCGCATCAGCGACGCCACCACGATGATCGACGCCCGCGCGGTCAAGCTCGGCGACACCATCGGCGACCGCATCGCCAATATCGACGCCGCGCTCGGCAAGGGTGCGCTTGAAGTCGCCAATACGCTCGATTCTCGCGCCGGCCACCTGGAACAGCTTTCGGAGTCGTTCAAGACCAACTCGGCGGACGCCGAACGCGCCATCACCCAGCTCGCCGCCAACACCGCCGACGCCCTGGACAAGAGCGCAGCGGCCAGCACCGCGGCAACCGAGGCCTTAAACCGCAGCGCCGCCGAAGCGACCGTCTCGCTCAACCGCAGCGCCGGCACGCTCAGCAACACCATTGCTAAGAGCGCCGCGGCCGCTAACGAAGCAATCGGCCGCAGCACGACCGAAGCCGAGCATAAGCTCGTCGGCATGAGCACCGAGGTGTCGCGCAACATCGTCGGCAAGGCCAATGAGATCAACGGCGCGCTGTCGCAGCGCGTCGACGACATGTCGCGCCTCCTCGACGAGAAGTCGAACGTCCTGATCACGGCGCTGACCACCAAGACCCAGGGCTTCGCCGGCGAAATCGGCCGGGTGACCGATCAAACGGTCAAGGCGATCGAGGCCAAGGGCTTCGTCTTCACCCAAACCATGACGGACAAGAGCGAACAGATCGCCCAGCTCATCAACGACGCCAGCATGAGCGCGACGGCCGCGGTGACGCGCACGCTCGGGCAAATGCAGGAGGGCGCCCGCGGCGTCACCGAAGGCGCCAAGGTGACGATCACGCGCACGCTCGAGGAGTTGCATGAGGCGACCACGGCCGCGATCGAACGGTCCAAGCAGACCGCGGCGGCGACGGTTGCCGAAATGTTGGAGACGCACACCATGTTGCGCTCTGACTCCACCGCCCTGTTCGAGCGCCTGCGCGAAGCCAACATCTTGTTGCAAGAAGTGCTCAGCGGCGCCCAAGAGAATATGAGCTCGATTGAGCACACCATGGCCGCGCGCGTTTCCGAATTCGTCGCCGCCATGAAGGAGCTGAGCACCAAGAGCGGCGCCACCACCGGGAAGATCGAACAGCATCTCGGTGCTTTCAACAATGTGACGTCGCGCGTGCTGAACGACCTCGGCGACCTCGCCGACCAGTTCAGCTCGCATGGCCGCACGCTGACCGAGGCGGTCGAACTCCTCGAGACGAGCAATCGCCGGACCGAGGATACGATCGTCACCCGGCACGCAACTATCGATACGCTGGTCGCGACGCTCGATGCGCGGACGGAGGATTTCGGCCAGCGCTTGCAGCGGTTCTCCGGCCTGCTCGACGAGTCGCTCGATACCGCGACGACGCGGGCGCGCGAGATTGCCGGCGTCGTCGGCGCGACCAGCAATGAAAGCCTGCAAACGCTCGAGCAGCAATACGACCTCGTGCGCAAGAGCTCGGACGAGGAACGCAAGCGCACCAGCGAAGCGCTCAACGCCGTTTACGACGAGGCTCTCGGCGAAGTGCAGGGCATGTTCGACCAGTCCACCACCCGCTTCACCGAAGTCATGCAGGGCATGAAGCAGATGGCGGCCGAAATGCGCCAGGAGCTCGAGACCACGCGCGCCGAATTGCGCCGCGGCATTCTCGAACTGCCGCAAGAGACTTCCGAGAGCGCGGCGCAGATGCGCCGCGTCATCGTCGACCAGATCGAGGCGCTCGCCGAGCTCAATCGCATCGTCGCCCGCCATGGCCGCTCGCTCGACGCGGCGGAACCGGCGCGGCGCGAGGCCGAGCCGCTCTACGCCGCGGGCGGCGGGCGCGGTGCGCAAGCCCGCCCAATCCGCCCCGATATGGCGCCGCCGCCGCAACCAGCCCCGCCGCGCGACATCACCGGCGCGCCGCGCCGGTCTGGACCGCCGAATCTCAGCCCGGTTCCGGGCGGCAAAGACGACAGCAACGCCCACAATGGCGGCTGGCTGTCCGATCTTCTGACCCGCGCGTCGCGCGAGGACGCCGGACAGGCATCGCAGTCCGTGCCGCAGAATATGCCGCAGGCCCCGCGCGACACCGTCGACTCGATCGATTCACTTTCGCTCGACATCGCACGAATGATCGATCACGACGCGGCCGCGGAATTGTGGGAACGCTATAAGCGCGGCGAGCGCGGCGTGTTCAATCGGCGCCTCTATACGCCTCAGGGTCAGAAGGCGTTCGATGAGATCCGCGCCAAGTATCGCGGTGACGTGGAATTCCGGCAGACCGTTGAACATTACATCCACGAATTCGAGCGGCTGCTCGACGACGTCTCGCGCGGCGATCGCGGCCCCGCGGTGGCGCGCAACTATCTCACCTCGGACACCGGCAAGGTCTATACCATGCTGGCGCACGCGGCCGGACGGTTCGACTAGACCTGTCCCGGCTCGGACAGATCTGAGACTGCGCTGCCGCAGCGCCACGTCCCCATTGATTGCTCGCCGGCCATTTTGCCTGAGAGGAATTCGAACTCAAGGACGGCCGCGAAGCGGCCGCCGCTGGAGGCGTTGCGCTTCGCACATCCTTGACTTCGAATTCCTCTCAGCCACCGTTTGGGCTTTCAATCAAAGGGGGTAATCCGCCTCGATGGTGGTCTCATATATACTGAGCCGGGTCATGCCCTTGCTTGTGACCCAATCGCGGCGCTACCGTCAGTCCATGGATCGTTCCTCGGACGTGGACGCCACGGTTGAACTGCCAACCGCAGCGGATGTCGACCAGGCAGCGCGCCGGCTCGCCGGCGTCGCCCTGCACACCCCGCTTCTGACCTCGATCACGCTTGACGGCATGACCGGCGGGCGCGTCTTCCTCAAAGCCGAGACATTGCAGCGCACCGGCTCGTTCAAGTTCCGCGGCGCTTACAACAAGCTCGCTTCCCTGCCGCCGGAACGGCGCGCGGGCGGCGTCGTGGCGTATTCCTCGGGCAATCACGCCCAAGGCGTTGCCGCGGCGGCGCGGCTCCTCGGCATGCCTTGCGTCATCGTCATGCCGCACGACGCCCCGCGTGCAAAACGCGAGCGCACGATCGCCCACGGCGCCGAAATCGTTCTTTACGATCGCGCGCGCGACGATCGCGAAGCCATCGCCAAAGATATCGCTGAGCGGCGCGGCTCGGTTCTCGTGCCGCCTTATGACGACGCCTTGATCATTGCCGGCCAGGGCACCGCCGGCCGCGAGATCGTCGAAGATCTCGGTGCACTCGGGCTTGCGCCCGACGTGGTTGTGGTCACCGCTTCCGGCGGCGGCCTTGCCGCCGGTATAGCGCTCGCGGTCAAGACACGGGTGCCGGCGGCCGCCATGTATACCGCCGAGCCACAAGGTTTCGACGATCATGCCCGTTCGTTTCGTAGCGGCCGGCGCGAGGAGAATGCGGCGCTGACCGGCACCATTTGCGACGCGCTGATGGCGCGCACGCCGGGAAAACTGACCTTCGCGATCAACCGCTCGCTGATCGGCGCCGGCGTCGTGGTGAGTGACGAAGAAGTCGCCGCGGCCGTGGCCTTTGCCTTCACCGAATTGAAACTCGTCGTCGAGCCGGGCGGCGCCGTTGCGCTTGCCGCCGTGATGACGGGCAAGATCGACGTCAAAGACAAGGTTGCCGTCGCCGTCCTGTCCGGCGGCAATGTCGATCCGGAATTGTTTTCTCGGCTGGTCGCGTAACGCGCAGTTAGCCGACCGCAGAGCTCGCGCTCTGGAGCGTCATCTTTTCGGAAAACCGGCCTCCACTTTTCATGCCCTAGGCGCCCGCGCCAGGCAGGAAGCAGCGGATTTGCGTGGCGCCGTCGCTGTCCTGATACGGCCACACCACGGCCGGGCCGAAGCGATTGGGTTCCGTCACCACCGCCGCGTCCGGCACGACGACCCATTGCCCTTTTATCCGCACGCGATAGCGGCCGTTCTGGGTGTCCCAATCGACGTTCTCGACGCTGACGCCGTCGGCGAACGAACAACACAACCCCTTCCCGCTCGCGAGTTGGTCGAACCATTGCTTGAGCGGCGAATTGGCGTAGCGGCCGTCGTCACGCGCGGACACGCGGCTTGGAACCGACGCAAGCATGCACAATGCAACTGCCGTCAAAGCAAGAGCGGTAAGTCTGTGCATAATGGCCTCCAGATGATCAGCTACGCGAACCGCGAACGGTTGCAGACGCCGGGACCTTAGAGCCGTTACCTTAGACCTGGAGAAATCAAAGCAACTTCGTCTGCATGCCGCTATTGATCCGCACAAGTTCGTTCACAGGCAACTTCCGTGCCGCCCTCAGGACAAGCAAGATGGAACTTTCCTGGGTCACAAGAACTTTACGCCGGCAGGCTACGGAATTACCGCCTTCGTCGGACGCATCATTAGCCGAACAAGGCGATCACTTCTTCGTCGCTCAGGGCATCCGTGACGCTGAGTGAATTGCTGCGCGTCGCGCGCGGATGCGCCGGCATGGCGCTATTTGCGATCCGAAGCTGCGGCCGCGAAATCTCCGGCGGCGGGCCGACGTCGAGCGGCGCAGCGAAATCGGGCGCCGGTTCCGGGATGGGTTCCAGATTGAGTTCCGGTTTGGGCTCCACCACGGGCTCACCCATGAGCGTTGTGATATCGGCCGGCGTCGGAACCGAAGACGCGGCCGCGGGCGCGGGTTCCGCTGCGATGTGGGGTGGCGCTGCGAACGAATCGCACGCATCGTCGGCTGGCTCAGACCGGAAGTGCCTCCCTGAGAGTCCTGGCTGCGCCGGCATTGCATCGACAGGCAGTTCGAACGAACTGATCTTGTCTTCTCGCCCGTTGTCGAACACGAAGTCCGGGGCCTCGATGTGCCAGCGCTGGGCATTGTCCTGCGGCGCCGGCCGCGGTGGCGGCGTAGCCTTCGCGTCATCCGCCTCCGCGGCGGCGCCGCCAAACACGCCTGGCACGTCATCGTGTTCCGGCTCCTTTAGGGCCGTATTTCCAGCGAGCGCCGTCAATGACGCCGCGATCATCGCGACCGCATCCGAATAGTCTTTGTCTTTTTGCGCTTCCGCATTGAGAATGCCGTCAGGCGGCGATGGAACCTGCGTGCTGACGTTCGCCGAAACCTCGTCGTGTTCGCCGGTCTTCACGCGCGTCGATTCAATTGTGGCGGCTGCGGCGGTGAGTTCGCGCGACAATTCCGTGGACGATTGCGGCGCCGCCCCCTCGCGGATGGCCGCCTCGATCCGCGCGATGGCCGCGATGACCAAATCCGTATCGGCGCAGCGATTGCGGCTGGCATATTCGGCCAGAAACCAGCGGCCACGCTCGGTCGAGCTCACCGCCGCGTAAACGGCGTTATACTCCGCGTCACTTGGCGGCCCGGCAGCGAGACCCGACTGCACACGCGTTTGATTTGACATCACACGACTCGTTGAATCTCCACCATATAAGAGCCGGGGCGGCGCAATCGCATTCGCTCCGGGTCAGGCCAAGATATTCACAAGTTCTTTACAGTCCGGGGGCGGCCGTTCCATCCCGTACCAGACCACATTGCCGCAGCTTACCCCCAAAGTGCCGATTCGGGCGGATAAGCGAGACTCCCTGTATAGCGTAGGCCTTCCGGCCGGTCCTTGGCCAGCAGCAGCGGGCCATCGAGATCGACCACGCTGGCGCGTTGCGCCACCAGCATGGCGGGCGCCATGGCGAGCGACGTCGCCACCATGCAGCCGACCATGATGGTAAAGCCGTGCCGCTCGGCTTCGGCGGCGAGCGCCAGCGCCTCGGTGAAGCCCCCGGTCTTATCGAGCTTGACGTTGATGGCGTCGTATTTTCCGGCGAGAGCCGCAAGCGAGCCGCGGTCATGCACGCTCTCGTCGGCGCAGAGCGGGATCGGCCGTTTGATGCGGGCAAGCGCTGTGTCGCGGCCTTCGGGCAATGGCTGTTCGATCAGCGTCACGCCTGCTTTCGCGCAAACCGCGAGGTTTTGCACAAGATTGTCGTCATCCCACCCTTCGTTGGCATCGACGATGAGCTCGGCCTTCGGCGCCGAGCGCCGCACCGCGGCGATCCGCTCGCCATCGCCGCGGCCGCCGAGCTTCACCTTAAGCAGTGGACGGTCCGCCGCGCGTTCCGCGGCTTCCGCCATCGCAGCCGGCGCGCCAAGTGAAATCGTGTACGCGGTGACGCGCGGTTTCGGCGCAGCGATCCCGGCCAATTCATAGGCGCGACGCCCGCTCTGCCTGGCGCCGATATCCCAAAAAGCGCAGTCGAGCGCATTGCGCGCGGCGCCGGCGGGCATTGCGCTTTGCAGCGCCGTGCGATCGAGCCCGCGCGCCAGCTCGAGCCGCATCGCTTCGATTGCCGCGACAACCCCGTCCGGCGATTCGTGATAGCGCGCATAGGGAACCGACTCGCCGCGGCCGCGATATACGCCGTCGCTGAGTTCGGCAACGACCACAACGGCTTCGGTCTTGCTGCCGCGGCTGATGGTGAAGGCATTGGCGAGCGGCCAGCGCTCGATCCGCACTGAGAGGTCCATTGCGCAAGAGAGATTCATCGCGCAAGTATGACGGGAGCCGGGCGACGCTCAAGGGCCGCGCTGTCGAAAACCCGCAGCTGCGGATGGGCTAAGCGGCGATTCCAGCGCGCTCGCGGATCGGTTCGGCCTCGTCGTCCTCGTCCGGAAGCGGCGGCAGCGTCGCGGCGCGATCGATCCAGTGGATGATTTCGAAAGTCCCGTCCTGGCGCTCGGCAAGCGCCGTGCAGCTTTCCACCCAATCGCCGCAATTCATGTAACGGATACCGAAATTGTCGTGAATCACGGCGTGGTGGATGTGGCCGCAGATCACGCCATCGACGTGATGGCGTTGCGCTTCTTCCGCCAACGTCTGCTCGAAAGCGCCGATATAGTTCACCGCGTTCTTGACCTTGTGCTTGGCCCATTGCGACAGCGACCAATAGCGGAAGCCAAGCCGGCGGCGGATCGCGTTGAAATAGCGGTTGAACAGAATGGCGAGGTCATAAGCGGTGTCGCCCAGGAGCGCGAGCCAGCGCGCGTGCTTGACCACCATGTCGAACACGTCGCCGTGCACGACGAGATAGCGGCGGCCGTCGGCCGCTTCGTGAATCGCCGTCTCGACGACTTCGATGCCGCCGAAATGCGTGCCGTAATAATCGCGCAAGAACTCGTCGTGGTTTCCCGGCAGATAGATCATGCGCGCGCCTTTGCGCGCTTTGCGCAGGAGCTTCTGCACGACGTCGTTGTGATCCTGCGGCCAGAACCAGCCCGAGCGCAATTGCCAGCCGTCGACGATGTCGCCGACCAGATAGATGGTTTCGGCGTCGTGATAGCGGAGAAAGCTGATGAGCTGATCGGCCTGGCAGCCGCGCGCGCCGAGATGCACATCGGAAATAAACAGAGTACGGAACTTTATTGTGCCGTGCTCGACAGTCACCAACGGTATTCTCGCGTCTTTGTTGCCTTCGAATCTGCTTCTAGATGCGTTGCATTGCAGAACCATGACACCCGGTCATGAATGGTTAACGCGGTGCATTGGGCCTAAACAGCGATTTTCGGCAACTTTGAGTCACGAGTCTGTCATGCCGCAACACTAAATGTCGGGCGATGACAGTGACGATTCTTGCGGCAGCGACATTCGCCATCGCTGTCAGCTTCATCCACATCGCGAGCATCGCAATCGCGATTCACCGCTTCCGCCGGCCGCCGCGCCGTGCACCGCTGCAATATCCTGCGGTGAGCCTCGTTCGCCCGTTGTGCGGCATCGACAATTACGCCGAGGAAACGCTGCGTTCGACGTTCGAGCTCGACTATCCGCATTACGAAATCCTCTTCTGCGTCGCCTCGGCAAAAGACCCCGTCCTGCCGCTGGTGCGCAGCTTGATTGCCGAGAACGCCGCTGGCGCAGCCGCGAAATTGCTGATCGGCGACGACCGCGTCAGCACCAATCCGAAGCTCAACAACGTGCTCAAAGGCTGGCGCGCCGCGGCGCATGACTGGATCATCATCGCCGACAGCAATGTGCTGATGCCGCGCGACTATATTCAGCGGCTGTTCGCTAGCTGGCGCGAGGATACCGGCCTTGTCGCCTCGCCGCCGATCGGGTCGCGGCCGGATGGAATTTGGGCCGAAATCGAATGCGCCTTTCTCAACACCTATCAGGCGCGCTGGCAGTATCTGGTCGACAGTTTCGGCCGGGGCTTCGCCCAAGGCAAAACCATGCTGTGGCGGCGCGCCGATCTCGAACATGCCGGCGGCATCGAGGCGCTCGCCAAGGAAGTCGCCGAAGACGCCGCCGCGACCAAGATCGTGCGCGAGGCGGGGCTTAAGGTTCGGCTTATCGACCGGCCGCTGGCGCAGCCGCTCGGTCATCGCAGCGCTTTGGAAGTCTGGAATCGCCAGTTGCGCTGGGCGCGACTGCGCCGCGCCAGTTTCTTCATCTATTTCGTGCCGGAGATTTTCTCGGGCGGCGTGTTGCCGATGGTCGCCGTGGCGATCATCGCACATGAAGCTTCATGGCCGGTCGCGCTTTGCACGACAGGCTTCGGCGCGTTCTGGTACGGCGCCGAAATGCTGCTTGCCGCGGCAGCGGATTGGCACGCGCCGCTATTCTATCCGCTCTATGGCTTGGGTCGCGACCTGTTGTTGCCCGTATTGTTCGTCAGCGCCTTGCAAGGCAGCGACTTCGTGTGGCGCGGCAACGAGATGCAGGTCGAGCGCATGCAAGCGCAACGGCGGCGCGTCTTGGCGCGGGTGCGGCCGCGCGTTCAGAAAGTCGCCGCCGGCGGACGCCGCCGGCTGCGCTCGCTCCGCGAACGCTTGTCGGAGCATTAGACCGCGGCTTCGCGCGCGGCCCGATCCGCGATCGCGTCGAGTGCGCCACGATCAGAAGGAAAGTCGGCTTCGATCCAATATTGCTCAGCGCGATGCAGCGCCGCGCCCAATGCCGGGCCCGCGGCAATGCCGCGGCTCATGAAGTCCGAAGCCTTCAGCGGCAAACCCGGCGCCGTCCAGCGCTGCGGCAGGCTTGCAAGCTCATGCCACGGCTGGTCTCGCGCGCCATCCTTGGAGCGCGCCCAGGCGAAGAGCACACGATCGACAAAAGACTGCGGCCCGACCTGATAAAGGAGCGCACGCGCCGCGTTGCCGCCGCGGGCAGGCGACACCCGCCACCAATGATCGAGTGCTGAAAGCCGTTGCGCTTCGGCGTTCGACAGACGAAGCCGCTCCCCTAACCTATCCGCATCCTCTTTCACAACGACGCCGAGCGCGCCGAGCCGCCGCACTGGGTCGGGCGCAATGCCCATTGCGGCTTCGGCTTTCGCTACGTTCTCAAAACTCGCCAGAAACGGCACGCCGCCGAGCACGGTGCCGAGCAGACCCGTTTCCGCCATCACCGCCAGCACCGGCGTCGCGCGCGGCGCAAGCATGAGTTTAAGAAGCTCCATCCGCACCCGTTCGCGCGACAAAGTCTCAAGCCCTGAGCGCGCGACAATACAAGCGTGCAATCCGGCGGCATCGGGCGCATCCGCGCCATACCAGGCGTGAAACCGGAAGAACCGCAAAATGCGCAAATAATCTTCGGCGATCCGCTGCGCCGGATCGCCAATAAAGCGCACGCGGCGCGCCGCGACGTCGGCAAGTCCGCCGACATAGTCGTAAACCGTGCCGTCTGCCGTTGCCGACAGCGCATTGATGGTGAAATCGCGCCGCGTCGAGTCCGCCGTCCAATCGCGGCCGAATGCGACCTTGGCCTTGCGGCCATAAGTTTCGACGTCTTGCCGAAGCGTCGTGACTTCAAACGGCTTGCCGTCGATGACGACCGTGATGGTGCCATGTTCAATGCCGGTCGGGACGGCTTTCCAGCCGGCTTTTTCAACACGGCGCACGACTTCGTCGGGCACGGCCGTCGTCGCGACGTCGATTTCTTCGACCGCAAGATGCAGCAACGCGTTGCGCACCGCGCCGCCGACCACGCGCGCCTCTTCGCCGTCGCGGTCAAGGACCGCGAGCAGGTCCTTCAACTCGCGATGCCTGAGCCAAACCGCATCGCCGAGATGCAGACCCGCCGTCACTTGGTCGTCCCCGGCACGAACTTGCCGCCTTCAATATGCGCCGGCACGTAAGTCGAATTCGGCGGCGCGCCAGAAAACTTGGCCAGCACGACAAAGCTGCCGATCACCAGAATGAGCGATACGATGAACAATCCCGATACCCGCTGCACGGTCCAGGCCGACGGGTGCAGCACACCGACGCTGGTCGCATAGAGGAATGCGGCGTAGAGCACGAACGGCGTCAGAAACAGCGCGAACTCAGTCGAGATCGACCTGATCATCCGGCATAGATCCGCTCGTAGAGATTCCTCAAGATACCCGCAGTGATGCCCCAAATGTAGCGGTTCTCATACGGTATTTCGTAATATTCGCGCTGGATGCCGTTCCAGTCGCGCGTCTTGCGCTGATAATTGGCCGGCGTCATCAGGAATTTGAGTGGCACTTCGAATGTTTCAGCCACTTCCCACGGATTAAGCGTCAGCGTGAAATCCGGTTTGACCCGCGCCACCGTCGGCAAAATGCGAAAGCCGGAAAATGTCAGATAAAGATCGAGATAGCCGATCGGCTCGATGAGCGCCGCCGCAAGCCCGGTCTCTTCGCGCGCTTCGCGCAGTGCCGCGGCAACCGGGCTCGTGTCGCCGGGATCGATCTTGCCGCCGGGGAAAGAAACCTGGCCGGCATGGGTCGTGAGATCCGGCGTACGCTGCGTCAACAGCACCGTCGGCTCACTGCGATCGATCACCGGCACCAGCACCGCCGCCGGCCGCGTCGCTGTCACGCCGGCGCGGATCCAGGAGTCCGGGTTGAGATCGAGATCGCCGCGCGCACCTTGCGCTTTCAGATCGGCCAGCGCCGCCGGCACGTCCAATTTAAGCCGCGCCCGCGCGCGGTCGAAGAAGCCTCCCGTTGCCGGGCGCGCCAAAGTGACACCGCTCTCGCTCACATAAATTCCCTCAAGTGATCGGCCGGCGCCATCGGAAAGAACATACCCTTGGACGACACACCAAACATCGCCGCGCCATCGACATCACGTTCTTCGCCAAGCTCGACCAGATCGAAGAACAAGGCGCGCGTCACTTTGGCCCACAGGTCGCGGCGGACGTGAAGATAGGGCTTCAACCCGCCGGTGCCCTCCTCCGGTTCGAAGCGCAAAACGTGCTCCCGTCCGCATGCGACCCAGTCGTCGACATTGGTCCGGAAGTTGAGGACGCGGCCGTTGGGATCATTTTCGACATTCAGCTCGACGGCGAGAAACGGCGCATCATCGACCCGGATGCCGCATTTCTCGACCGGCGTAACCAGATAATAGTTGTCGCCCTCCCGCTTGAGCACCGAGGCAAACAGTTTGACGAGACCGGGCCGGCCGATCGGTGTCTTGAGGTAGAACCAGGTCCCATCGGCGCCAATGCGCATGTCGAGGTCGCCGCAAAAGGGCGGGTTCCACAGCTCCACGGGTGGCAGCCCTGCCTTGGAACCTTGCAGCCCTTTTGCCGTGCGACCTAGCGCGCCTGTGATCGCCTCAAGGCCCAATTGCCCTTCCTTCGCCATGGTTTGCCTTGAATCTGAGCCTGGACCTCAGTCCGGGGGCACAGCTGTCGCGAGTACGAGTTTGCCACTTTGCATCGCGCAGCCGGATAGACCAAGCCTTCTACCAAGAAGCCTTCTACCAAGAAGCCTTCTGCCAATAGGCCCTGCAGCAAGCCGGGTTTCCCTATTGGCGACGAATCAGCGCAAGATCGGGAATCGTGCGGCTGGCGCATATATTGCATGTTGCGTGCCTAATCGCAGTGCAGGTTCGCTGCCACTGATTCGTGCATATGGCGCGATTCTGGTCCGGCGCAAATGCTGCCTAACCACAAGGAGTTAGCCATGCCTGCTGCTAGCGGAGAAGGGCTCGAAAAGCTCGAAGACATGATCGTGCGCTCAGCCGAATCGACGGCGGATCACGTCCGCGCCGCGAAGGCTGCGATCGGCACCGTCATCTTCGGCCAGGACAAGGTTGTCGAGCAGGCGCTCATTACCATTCTGTCCGGCGGACACGCGCTGCTCCTCGGCGTGCCGGGCCTCGCTAAGACAAAACTTGTGGACACAATGGGCACGGTGCTCGGGCTCGACGCGCGGCGCATCCAGTTCACGCCCGACCTCATGCCGTCCGATATCCTCGGCACCGAGGTGCTGGAAGAGAGCCAAGCCGGCAAGCGCAGCTTCCGCTTCATCTCGGGTCCGGTCTTTGCCCAGCTCTTGATGGCCGACGAAATCAATCGCGCATCGCCGCGCACCCAGTCGGCGCTGCTGCAGGCGATGCAGGAGCAGCACGTCACAGTCGCCGGCACCCGCTACGATTTGCCCAAGCCCTTTCATGTCCTGGCGACGCAAAACCCGCTGGAGCAGGAAGGCACCTATCCGCTGCCGGAAGCGCAGCTCGACCGCTTCTTGATGGAAATCGACGTCACCTACCCGGATCGCGACGCCGAGCGCAAAATCCTGTTCGAGACGACAGGCTCCGAGGAGACCAAGCCGAAGGCGGCGATGAGCGCCGAGGATCTGATGGCGGCACAGCGTTTGGTGCGGCGGCTTCCGGTCGGCGAGTCCGTGGTCGAAGCGATCCTGGCGTTGGTGCGCTCGGCGCGTCCCGGACCTGAAGGCGGCGACAGCTCGAAATTGATCGCCTGGGGACCGAGCCCGCGCGCCAGCCAGTCGCTGATGCTTGCCGTGCGCGCCCGCGCCCTTCTCGACGGCCGCCTCGCGCCTTCGATCGACGACGTCATCGAGCTCGCCGAGCCGGTGCTCAAGCACCGCATGGCGCTGACCTTCAGCGCGCGTGCGGAAGGCGAAAGCATCGAAGCGGTGATTGCGCGATTGAAGGCTCGGATCGGATAGGCGAATGGCGGCCGAGTCCAAATCCACCCAGCAGCGCAGTTACCGAGACGGCCCGGTCGTTGCTCGCGCGGTTGGCACCGGCAGAAGCCTCGCTGCCGGCATGCCGCGATTGATCCTGGAAGCGCGCCGCGTGGCGGCGACCGTCATCCACGGTCTGCACGGCCGCCGCCGCGCCGGACCGGGCGAGAATTTTTGGCAATATCGCCGCTTCGTCTCCGGCGAGCCCGCCGCGCGTGTCGATTGGCGCCGCTCGGCGCGCGACGACCATCTCTATGTACGCGAGCTCGAATGGGAAGCCGCGCATACGGTGTGGATCTGGCCCGACCGCTCGCCGTCGATGTATTTCGCTTCCCCGCTCGTTCGCGACACCAAACTCTATCGCACACTGGTCATCGCGCTGGCGCTGGCCGAGGTTTTGGTCGAGGGCGGCGAACGCGTCGGCATTCCGGGCCTGACCCGCCCGACCGGCAGCCGAAATATCGTCGACCTGATCGCGCAGGCCATCCTGCACGATCGCGACGAACGCACGAGTTTGCCGCCGAATTTCGTGCCCTCCCCGCTCGCCGAAGTCGTGCTGCTGTCCGACCTGTGGAGCGATATCGGCGAGGTGCGCCGTAAGATCACCCAGCTCGCCGGTCGCGGCACCCGCGGCCATGTGGTGCAGATCGTCGATCCGGCCGAGGAAACGTTCCCGTATTGGGGCCGCATCGAATTTGTCGAGCCTGAAGGCGGCGGCAGCATTACGGCCGGTCGTGCTGAGGCTTGGCGCGCTGATTATACCGAACGGGTCGCTCGTCATCGCGCCGAGATCCGCGCCGAGACCGACCGGCTCGGCTGGAGTTTCACCATCCACCGCACCGACCGGCCGCCGAGCGAATTGCTGCTCGCTTTGCACGGCCGCATCGGCTCAAGTATCACCGACATTGGAACGCGCGTGCCGGTTCCGGCCGAATCCGGCGCGACATCCGCGGTGGCGACATGATCGGGTCGCTGCCGCTCGGCTTTGCCCAACCGCTGGTTCTGATCGGGCTTTTGACGCTGCCGGCGCTGTGGTGGCTGCTGCGTCTCATTCCGCCGCGGCCGCGCCGCATCGATTTCCCGCCGACGCGGCTTCTGCTTGAGATCGTGCCGCGGCAGGAAACTCCGGCGCGCACGCCGTGGTGGCTGACGCTGATGCGGCTTGCGCTGGCGGCGCTGGTGATCTTCGCCGCGGCCGGCCCGCTGTGGCATCCGCCGCTGGCCGCGACAAAAACCAATGCGCCGGTCGCGATCTTGATTGATGATGGTTGGTCGGCAGCCGCATCATGGGAAGCGCGGCTACGCACCGCCGACGACATTATCGCGCGCGCGGAAGACGATCGCCGCGCCGTGGCGCTCATTCCGCTATCCGAGGGACCGCGCGACATTTCGCTCGAAGCCGCGGGCTCGGCGCGCGTGCACCTGCACCAACTCAGGCCCGCGCCGCAGACCGTCGATCGCAGCGACTCGCTCACCTCGCTGACGCGATTTCTCGCCGCCGCGCCGGACGCTGAATTGGTTTGGCTGTCGGACGGCGTCGATCTCGGTCACGGCGCCGACTTCATGAAGGGTCTGGCGCAAGCGATCGGCGAGCGTCCGATCTTGATCGTGACCGGCGGCATCGCCGGACCTCGCGCACTCACCCCCGCCGATAACGCCGCCGGCGCGTTGAGCGTCAAGATTTTGCGCGCGGCGAACGACACCGCCAGCAGCGGCACGGTGCGCGCGCTCGACCTCAAGGGATTGCCGCTCGGCGAAGCCCCGTTTGCGTTCAAGTCCGGCGATCGCGAAGCCGATGCGCGGTTCGAACTGCCGGTGGAAATTCGCAACGACATCGCGCGCGTCGAGATTTCCGGCGAACGCTCGGCGGGCGCCGTGCAGCTGCTCGACAAGCGCTGGCGCCGCCGCACCGTCGGCGTCGTTTCCGGCGCCAGTATCGATGTGGCGCAGCCGCTATTGTCGTCGAGCTACTATATCGAGCGCGCGCTTGCACCCTTTGCCGACGTGCGGCTCACCCAAGGTGAATCGCCGGCCGAAGCTGTCACGCATTTTCTCGATCAAAGACTGCCGATGCTGATCCTGACCGACGTCGGCAACGTCGGCGATGCCCACGATCAGCTCGCGCAGTGGATCGAGGATGGCGGCGTGCTGGTGCGGTTCGCCGGCCCGCGGCTGGCGGCTTCGGATGACGACCTCGTTCCGGTCAAGCTGCGGCGCGGCGGCCGCATCCTCGGCGGCAGCCTGAGCTGGGACAAGCCACAGCCGCTCGCGGCGTTTTCGCGCGACGGTCCGTTTTTCGGCATGCCGGTGCCGACCGACGTGACCGTCACCCGCCAGGTGCTGGCGGAGCCCGATGCCGCGTTGAGCGACAATACCTGGGCGACGCTTGCCGACGGCACGCCGCTCGTCACCGCGGCACGCCGCGGCAAAGGCTTGATCGTGCTGTTTCACGTCACCGGCGATACGCGATGGTCGGACCTGCCGATTTCGGGCAGTTTCGTCGACATGCTCAAGCGCATCGTCGCCCTCGCCGGCACCGCGCCGGCCAAGGACACCGCCAATGCGCAAACCAAGAATGCGCATGAATTGGTGCCGGCAACGCACGTGCTCGACGGCTTCGGCAGCTTCATCGCGCCGCCCCCGACGGCGCGGCCGGTTCCGGTGGATTATTCCGGTGTCGCCACGGCGGAACATCCGCCGGGCTTTTACGGGCCGCCGGAAAGTCTTTTGGCTGTGAATACGCTCGCCGCCGGCGACCGCCTTACGCCGCTTGATTTCTCGCCATTTGCTAATGCGACGCACGAAGTCTACCGCACCGTCGAGCCGCAAGATCTGCGCGGGCCGATTTTCCTCGCGGCGCTCGCGCTGCTATTGGCCGACACGCTCGTCGTTCTTTTCCTCGGCGGCGGCATCCAGCGGCTGTTCCCGCGCGCCGCGGCGGCAAGCGTGATCGTGCTCGCGGTACTGACGCTCGGCCACGCCAACGCGCAGAATGCGCTACGCTCGACGGTCCCGCAATCCGCGCTCGAAACCAAGCTTGCTTATGTCGTCACCGGCAATGCCGACGTCGATGCCATCAGCAAATCAGGCCTCGCCGGCCTGACACTCTTCCTTGCGCAGCGGACCGCGCTCGAGCCCGGCGATCCGATCGGCCTCGACATTTCCCGCGACGAATTGACGTTTTATTCCTTGATCTACTGGCCCATCGTGCCGGGCGCGCCGCGGCCGTCCGACGCGGCGCTCAAGCGCATCGATACTTACATGAAGGACGGCGGCACGGTTTTGTTCGACACGCGTGACGCTGCGGTCGCACCGGCAGGTCCGGGCGGCGAAACCCGCAGCCCCGGAATGATGGAGTTGCGCAAGATACTCTCGTCGCTCGACATTCCCGAGCTCGAGCCGGTACCGCGCGACCACGTTCTGACCAAGACATTTTATCTGCTGCGCGACTTCCCCGGCCGCTTCACTGGCGGTCAGCTTTGGGTCGAAGCGCTGCCGTCGACGGAAGCCGAGGACGAAACATCCGGCCGGCCCGCGCGTGGCGGCGACGGCGTATCCTCGATCATCATCACCTCGAACGACTTCGCCGGCGCCTGGGCGACCCGATCCGACGGCCAGCCGATGCTGCCGATGGTCGACGGCCAGCCGCGCCAGCGCGAACTCGCCTTCCGCGCCGGCGTCAACATCGTCATGTACACGCTGACCGGCAACTACAAGGCGGACCAAGTGCACGTGCCGGCGCTGCTCGAGCGGCTTGGCCAGTAGTCGAGCGGCAGGGAGACAGCTTTGAATCTCGGTGTTGCGTTCGCTCCCCTGATCAGCGCCCCGGTTCTGTGGGCGGCCATCGCGATGGCGTGCCTGCTTGCGATCCTTCTGTTTGTGACGCGAAGCCACGGCGCCGTGATCCGGACGCTGGCGGTGGCTCTGGTCGTACTCGCGCTCGCCAATCCGTCGTTGACCCGCGAAGATCGCGACCCGCTGAGTTCGGTCGCGGTCGTGGTCGTCGACAAGAGCCCGAGCCAGAATTTCGGCGACCGCACGCAGCAGACCGAGGCCGCGCGCGCGGCGGTGATCGAGCGCTTGAGCCGCATCCCCGGCCTTGACGTTCGCGTCGTCGAGGCCGGCCAAGCCGACGGCGAAACCGACGGCACACGGCTGTTCACGGCGCTGACCTCGACGCTCGCCGACGTGCCGGCCGACCGCATCGCCGGCGTCGTCATGATCACCGACGGGCGCGTGCATGATGTGCCGTCGGACGCCGGCGCGCTCGGCTTTGCGGCGCCCGTTCATGCGCTGATTACCGGCAACCAGAACGAACGCGACCGCCGCGTCGCGCTGATCGCGGCGCCCCGTTTCGGCATTGTCGGCCAGCCGCAGGTCGTCACATATCGTGTTGAAGACCAGGGCGCGCACGAGACCACGGCGCAGGTGACGGTGCGCCGCGACGGCGACGTCGTCGAACAGCGGATCGTTCCGGTCGGAACGCCGCAAAATGTCGACATCCCGATCCCGCATGGCGGGCCGAATATCGTCGAGATCGAAGCTGCCCCGCTCGCCGACGCCGAACTGACGGAGGTCAACAATCGCGCCGTGGTCACGATCGACGGCGTGCGCGACAAGCTGCGCGTGCTGCTCGTCTCCGGTGAGCCGCACGCCGGCGAACGCACCTGGCGCAATCTGCTCAAATCCGACCCGTCGGTGGACCTGGTGCATTTCACCATTCTGCGGCCGCCGGAGAAACAGGACGGCACCCCGATCAACGAATTGTCGCTGATCGCCTTCCCGACGCGCGAATTGTTCCAGCAGAAGATCGATGAGTTCCAGCTCATCATCTTCGACCGCTACGCGCGCCAGGGTGTGCTGCCGATCATCTATTTCGACAACATCACCCGCTATGTGCGCGACGGCGGCGCGGTGCTGGTCGCCGCCGGCCCCGATTATGCGAGCCCGACCAGCCTGTGGCGCACGCCGCTCGACGCCATCCTGCCCGCGGAACCAAGCGGCGACGTCACCGAACAGGCCTTCCGCCCTGCTCTCACCGAGCTTGGCCAGCGCCATCCTGTGACCCGCGGCCTCGAAGGCTCCGATGCCACGCCGCCGAATTGGAGCGAATGGTTCCGCATCGTCGACACCAGGAACGCCGGCGGCACGACGGTGATGCAGGGCCCGGACGCCAAGCCGCTGCTCGTCCTGTCGCGCGAAGGCGAAGGCCGCGTGGCGCTGCTTTTGTCCGACCATATCTGGCTGTGGGCGCGCGGCTTCGAAGGCGGCGGCCCGCATCTCGATCTGCTGCGCCGGCTGTCACACTGGCTGATGAAGGAGCCGGATCTCGACGAGGAAGCGCTGCGCCTCACCGTGAGCGGGCATAATCTCGTGGTGCAGCGGCAGACCATGTCAGATCAGGTCGCCGATGTGACGCTGACGTCACCTTCAGGAACGGCGCAGACGCTCAAGCTCGACGCGAAGGAGCCGGGCGTTTGGGAATCGACCGTCCCCGCCAACGAGCTCGGCCTGTGGCGGGCGACCGACGGCAAGCTCAATGCACTCGTCAATATCGGCCCGGCCAATCCGCGCGAATATGCCGAGGTGACCTCGACCACCGAGGTGCTGGCGCCGCTGACATCCGCGACCGGCGGCGATTCGCGAAGGCTCGACGACGGCACCGGCCTCAACGTGCCGCGCATCGTCGCGGTGCGCTCGGGCGACACTTACAAGGGCGACGACTGGATCGGAATGAAAATGCGCGACGCGAGCGTCGTGCGCGGCATTGGCGTGCTGCCGGTCTTCGCCGGCTTGCTCGGCCTGTTGCTCCTCCTCGGCAGTCTTGCCGGCGCCTGGGCGCGCGAAGGCCGTTAGACGAATTTTCGTTTGAGCATCATCTTTCCCGAAAAACCGGCTCCCACTTTTCGGGATCATGCTCTAGAAATCCGGCCGGATCGCCCCGGAAATACCCTCGAACGCGCCAGCGCTGAGTTCGGCGACCAGAAGCCGCGCCGGATCGACGGGCCCCGGCATCATGGCGCAGCCGGGCGGTACCGGCTTGAAACCCGCTTTGCCATAATACGGCTCGTCGCCGACCAGGATCACGAGCTTATGGCCATTCGCGGCCGCTTCTTTCAACGCCCGTTCGATCAAGGCGAGACCGACGCCGCGCTCACGGAACACCGGCTCGACGGTAAGCGGGCCGAGCAAGAGCGCCTTGGTTTCGCCGATGCGAATGGGCGACAACCGTACCGAACCGACCAAGAGCGTGCCGGTGCGCGCCGTAAACGACAGCGCGAGCGTGTGCGCGACCTGCTCGCGCAACCGATAGGCCGTTTTGGCATGGCGGCCCGGCCCGAACGTGCGTTCGTGCAAACGCTCGATCGCGGTCGCGTCGCCCGGCGTCTCGGCAATGATGGTGAGCGCAATATCGTTCATGGCGTCGCCGCGTAGCATCTAGGCCCGTGCCAAGTCCAGCCCGCGACGCCTAAGCCCTATCGCAATCGCCCGGAATGAT